>JANOXU010000220.1:0-5488 GCA_031418595.1 Burkholderiales bacterium | reverse complement strand
ACCGGGATGCCGAGCTGTTCAAGGATCAGGCACATCTCGGAGCGGATGTCGTGCAGGCCATCCACCGGCGGCACCGGGAAGTAGCCGCCCTTGACGCCCGGGCGATGCCCCATGTTGCCGCCTTCGATGGTGGCGCCCGAACTCCACGGTGCCTCTTCGGAGCCGATCTTGACCGAGCAGCCGCTCATGTCAACGTTCCACTGCACCTGGTCGAAGATGAAGAACTCGGGCTCGGGGCCGAAGAAGGCGGTGTCACCGATGCCGCTGCCCTTCAGGTAAGCCTCGGCGCGCTTGGCCAGCGAACGCGGGTCGCGCTCGTAGGGCTTGCCGTCACCGGGCTCGAGCACGTCACAGCTCAGCAAAATGGTGGGCTCTTCGAAGAACGGGTCGATGTTGGCGGTGTTCGGATCCGGCATGAGCAGCATGTCGGAGGCTTCAATGCCCTTCCAGCCGGCGATGGACGAGCCATCGAAAGCATGGCCCGAGATGAACTTGTCTTCATCGAAGTGCGAAACCGGCACGGTGACGTGCTGTTCCTTGCCGCGGGTGTCGGTGAAGCGGAAGTCAACGAACTTGATCTCGTTGTCCTTCACCATCTTCATCACGTCGGCAACGGTTTTTGCCATGTCTGAATCTCCTTGGGCTGTCTGAATTCGTTTGGGGTGTTGTGTGGCAGTTCGGGGTGGCCCCGGAAAAGCGCACGGGAATTTAGCAGAAAGCATGCCCGGGCCTGGGGCACGGCGACCCGTCGTGCGGCGCCGCCACCGGCGCGGCGCCGGCACAAGAACCGGGCGCATCTGCACCAAGCCGGTGCGGCGACTGGTTAACGCACTGTTTCGGGGCCGCAGCGCACAGCAAGCTGGGCCAGCCCATGCTTCAGCGCTGCGTAGGCCACACCCAAGCCTTCGCCGCGGCCCTTCACACCCAGGTCGATGTGGCGGCCGAACTGATGCTGGTCGTCCACGCAAGGCAGGCTGAACACCTTCACGCCCGGGTGCGCTGCTTCCACTTGCTCCATCAGCGGTGTGAGCGTGGCTTCCATGCTGCCGAAGACGATGATCGAATGCTCATGCTGCACACCGCTGCCGTGCAGCGCGGCGTACTGGGTGTCGAGCACCCACTCGATCATCGGCCAGGCCATCACCGGGAAGCCGGGCACGAAGTGCACATCGGCCACCGAGAAGCCGGCTATTTTGTTGTACGGGTTGGGAATGATGCGTGCGCCCTGCGGGAAGTTGCCCATGTTCAGCCGGTGCTGGTTGTCGCGCCGCTCGGGCTCGAAGGGCACGCCCTGCTCGCGCGCCACGTCGCGCATGCGCTCATGGATGAACGCCACGGCCTGCGGGTGCAGCGCCAGCGGCACGCCCAACGCGGCGGCCGCGCACTGGCGGGTATGGTCGTCTGGCGTGGCGCCGATGCCGCCGCAGGAAAACACCAGCTCGCCACTGGCGAAGGCCTCACGCAGCGCGGCGGTAATGGCCTCGCGGTCGTCGCCCAGGTAGCGCGCCCAGCCCAGCGCCATGCCGCGCGCGGCCAGCAGCTCGATGGTCTTGGGCAGGTGCTTGTCTTGCCGTTTGCCGGACAGGATTTCGTCACCGATGATGATCAGGCCGCAACGCTTCATGACAGGGCTTTCGGGGTGGCGGGCAGGAGTTCAATCACGTCAGCCGGCGGCGCCGCTGTGGGCAGTGCGGCGGCGCGCTGGGCTTGCAGCGCGGCCAGCGCGTAATGCGCGAACCACAGCGCCGAGAAGGCAAAGACCAGCGTGTACAGCCAGATCGAGACCACGATCAACACCGGCGCCAGCAGCACGATCAGCGCACTGGCCGCCCACACCAGCGCCGGTGCAGCGCCGAGGTAGCCGCAGACCACGCCCATGGCCAGCAGCGGCCAGCGGTGTTCGCGCATCAACTGCACGCGCTCGGCGTTGCTGGCATGCTCGGCCAGCACATCAAAGCTCATCACCTTGTACGTCAACCAGCCCCAGATCATGGGCGGCAACACCAGCACCAGCGGCGGCACCAGCCACAGCGGCACGCTCAAGATCAGCAGCAACAACGCAGCCAGCGTGCAGCCCAATGACCAGGCAGCGGCGCGCCACCAAGAAGCGCCCTGCTTGCGCTGCAGGTGCGCAAAACGGCGCGCCGCCACCAGGCGCACGATGGCCGGCGTCATGAGCAACGCCACCAGCAGCAGCGACGCCACCACGATCACCGGCACCGCCAGCGCCACGATGATCAGCGGCTCGAACACGCTGACGAACGCGCCCGCGCCCAGGCCGCGCAGCCATTGCTTGAAGGTCTTGATGGCGTCCCATTGGTCGAGCGCGCCGCGCAGCACGTCGACCGCGCTTTCCCAGTAGAACCAGCCCAGCCCCAGCACCGCGCCCACGGCAATCAGCAGCGGCAACACCGACCACAGGATCACCCGCGGGTGCAGGCAATACGCCGCCGCGCGCCAGAAGGCATCAACCAGTTCTTTCATGCGCGGAGCATAGGGGGGGCTGGCTGTCAGGCTCACTCGTCATCGCCCCCCAGCACGCCGCCCAGCAGCCCGCCGCCGGCCAACCCGCCCAGCACCGAGCCCTCTTCGCGCGAGCCGCCACGCTGCGGTGCGGCGGCAAACACGCGCGAGGCCAGGCGCGAGAACGGCAGGCTTTGCAGCCACACCGTGCCCGGGCCGGTGACCTTGGCAAAGAACAGGCCTTCGCCGCCGAACAGCGCCGTCTTGATCTTGCCCACGTACTGGATTTCGAACGCCACGTCGGGCGTGTAGGCCACCAGGCAACCGGTGTCGACGAACAGGGTCTGCCCGGCTTGCAGTTCACGCTTCAACACCGTGCACCCGGCATGCACGAAGGCCAGGCCGTTGCCTTCAAGTTTTTGCATGATGAAGCCTTCGCCGCCGAAGAAGCCCACCGACAGCTTGCGCTGGAACGCAATGCCCAGCGAGACGCCACGCGCGGCGCACAAAAAGGCGTCTTTCTGGCAGATTAACGTTCCACCCAACTGGCGCAAATCCATCGCCAAAATCTTGCCCGGGTAGGGCGCGGCGAACGCCACGCGCAACTTGGCGCTGTGCTGGTTGGTGAAGACCGTGGTGAACAGCGACTCGCCCGTGACCAGGCGCTTGCCCGCACCCAGCAGCTTGCCCAGGATGCCGCCTTGCGCGGCCGAGCCGTCGCCGAAGACGGTGTCCATGCCGATGCCGGCGTCCATGTACATCATGCTGCCGGCCTCGCCCACGGCGGCCTCGCCGGGGTCGAGTTCGACCTCCACGTACTGCATCTCGTTGCCCTTGATCTCGTAGTCCACCACGTCCATGCCCATGCTCGCTCTCCCGTGCCAAGTGCCGCCGCGCCAGTCTGCGCGGGCGCGATGGTACCCAGGCGCGGGCCGTGGCAACCCTGGCTGACCCGCATGCGGCGCAAACAAAAGTTACACCACAATCCGCGCGCATGGATCCCGTGATGCGCGTCTTGCTTTGGCTGTGTGTGGGCGTGCTGCTGCTGTGCGCGCTGGCGGTGGTGGCGGCCGCGGCCGCCACCTCGCACCACCGCGGCGCGCGCTGGTGGGTGGCCGCACTGCTCAGCGCCGCCAGCGGCCTGGGCCTGGCCGCCGCCGGCGCGGGCAGCTACTGGGCCTGGTTTCCCATCCACGCGCTGGTGGCGCAATGGGCGTTGCTGTGCCTGATCGGCATGCGCCGCTTCCATGCGCGCCTGGTACTGCCCAGCAACCACAACATCGACCTGGCGGTGCTGTGGACGGGGTTGACCTGCCTGGCGCTGGCCGAAACCCTGTTGCCCGCCGGGCCGCAACGCGAGTGGTGCGCCGTGCTGGTGGCCTTGGTGATGCAGCTGTACCCGGCCATCGTGCTGCTGCGCTGCGCTGAGCACTTCGACCGCCCGGTTCTGCATGGCCTGGGGCTGGTGATCGGTGTGGCCGCGGTGGCGCCGCAGGCCATGGCATTCACCGGCCGTTCCGTGACCGCGGTGTGGCACGCCAGCGCTGCCGCCGTGGTGCCGGCCTCGATGTTGATGACCATGGTCGTGGTGATGCTGCTGTTGCGCCGCCAAGCACGGGCGCGCGGCCAGGCACCGGGCGCCTTGCCCAGCGCGTTCCTGACCTCGTCATTCATGTCGTCGTACCCGTCGATGTTCCATGACCTGGCGCGCCACCGGCTGGAAATTGAAGCCGGCGGCCAAGGCACCTTGGTCATCGTCGGCACACGCGATGAGCGCCCGGCACACGCGCCACCGTCCGGCGCAGAATTCGAGAAGGCCACCGCCAGACTGACCCGCTGTAGCCGCGAAGTGGTGCGTGCCGAAGACGTTGCGGGCGAACCCGAACTGGGCACCGTGGCGCTGCTGCTGCCCAGCGCCACGCCAGAAAACGTGGTGGCGATCACCCAGCGCATTGCCAGCCGCTGGCAAACACAGGCCGACCCGAAAACCTGGCCCGGCACCAAGCTGGTGTTTGGCATGAGCCACGCGCGGCCCGATGAAGACATTGGTCAAGCGGTGCAGCGCGCCATGGGCGCGCTGAGCGAGGCGCGGCGGCAGCGCCGCGCCAACGTGGTGAGTGCCAGCGGCCCGGCCAGGAACCTGGTGTACACCCGCCACAGCCACGACGCCCACCGCCTGGCTTGAGAGCGCCCCCAAACCTGTCGCTACGCGCCAGGCCCCCCGAGGGGGCATGAGTAAAGTAGCCAAGCGACATTTACTCATGAGAGCGCCCCCAAACCTGTCGCTACGCGCCAGGCCCCCCGAGGGGGCATGAGTAAAGTAGCCAAGCGACATTTACTCATGAGCCGGCAGCAGCCCGTGGCGCACGCCGCGGGCATCGGGCATCTGGTTTGCCCCGCAGCAGTATCGCTACGGGGAACCTGACATGCATGCATTGCGCAAACTCACCTTGGTCCTGGCCAGCGCTGCGTTGTGCGCCCTGGCGGGGCCTGCTGCAGCGGTGCAGCAGCTACCCGTCGAAAGCGGCGGCGTCGGCAGCGAGCAATTCGCCGCCTTGAGCGCCCGCGCTGGCGCTTACTCTTTCAAGTTGCTGCTGGCCGCCAAAGGCAGCGGCGCCTACCTGGCAAACGTTGACGTGACGGTGCGAGCCTTGCCCAGCAACGAAGTGGTGGTGCAGCATCGCACCGAAGGCCCCTTGCTGCTGGCGGCACTGCCCCCAGGCCGCTACGGAGTTGAGGCGCGATACGACGCCGTGCGGCCGGGCGCACCGACGGGAATTCAGCGGCAGTTCACCATCCCGCAAAAAGGCCAGGTGGACATGGTGATCCATTTCGACACCACCGACAGAGTCGGCTCCTGATACGGGCCCGTCTCGTTCTGGGCTTGCGGCATCAGCCTGGCCAGAACCCTTCGCGGGGGGGGGGCCCCCGGGGGGGGGGGGCGCCACGCCCCCCCCCCCGACCCCCCGATGAAAGGCCCGAGGCCCAAAAAACCGCCGGCGGCGCGGGGGGGGGGCGCCAGAGG
>JANOXU010000219.1:0-4274 GCA_031418595.1 Burkholderiales bacterium | reverse complement strand
AAGAACGTGGTCTTGATGCCCTCTTTTGTGAACATCGGCGCCTACGTTGACGAAGGGACAATGGTTGACGCCTGGGCCACCGTGGGCTCTTGCGCGCAGATCGGCAAGAACGTGCATTTGAGCGGCGGCGTGGGCATCGGCGGCGTGCTCGAACCCCTGCAAGCCAACCCGACGATCATTGAAGACAACTGCTTCATCGGCGCACGCAGCGAAGTGGTGGAAGGCGTGATCGTTGAAGAAAACTCGGTCCTCGGCATGGGCGTCTACCTTGGTCAAAGCACACCCATCTTCAACCGTGAAACCGGCGAATTGAGCTACGGCCGCGTGCCCAGCGGCAGCGTGGTGGTGAGCGGCAACCTGCCGAAGAAATGCGCTGACGGCACGCCGTACAGCCTGTACGCGGCCATCATCGTGAAGCGGGTTGATGCGCAGACGCGCTCCAAGACCAGCATCAACGAACTGCTGCGCGCTTAACCCAGTGATCAACCAGACATCGAAGCCGACGAGCCCGAGCGCCGGGCCGCCCCAAACCGGGCGAGGCCCCCTCGGGGGGCCGGTCGGTGTACTCACCGACCGAGGGGCACACGTATGAGTGGAAACATGGAAAAGGTCTTGCGGCTGATGGCCGAGAAGAACGCTTCCGATGTCTACATGTCGGCCAACACGCCGATCCTCATCAAGATCAACGGCCAGATCATGCAGTTGTCTGACCAGTTGCTCACGGCCACGCAGCCACGCCAGTTGCTGTCGGAAATCCTCACACCGCAGCAGCTTGAAGAGCTTGACGACACGGGCGAGCTGAACGTGGCCATCGGCGTGGCGCGGGTGGGCAGCTTCCGGCTTTCGGCCTTCCGCCAGCGCGGCAGCATTGCGGCCGTGTTCCGTTGCATCCCTTACGACATTCCGGCACTCGACTCACTCGGTGTGCCCAACTTGCTGGCGCAACTGGTGCTTGAAAAGCGTGGCCTCATCTTGATGGTGGGTGCCACCGGCACTGGCAAGAGCACCACGCTGGCGGCGATGCTCGAATGGCGCAACCAGCAGACCACCGGCCACATCCTCACCATCGAAGACCCGATGGAGTTCTTGTTCAGCAACAAGAAAAGCGTGGTCAACCAGCGCGAGGTGGGGCGTGACACGGTGTCGTTGCAGGTGGCGCTGAAGAACGCGCTGCGCCAGGCGCCCGACTGCATCTTGATCGGCGAGATCCGCGACCGCGAAACCATGACGGCGGCGATCTCGTATGCCCTCTCAGGCCACCTGGTGCTGGCCACCTTGCACGGCAACAACAGCTACCACGCGCTGGGCCGCATCCTGTCGTTCTACACGCCCGAGTCGCGGCCGGCCTTGCTCAGCGACCTGGCCTCGGGCCTGCGCGCCATCGTCTCGCAACGGCTGCTGCGCGCCACCGTGGGCGGGCGTGTGCCGGTGGTGGAAGTGCTGCTCAACACCAAGCTGGTGGCCGAACTCATTGAAGGCGGCGAGCTGCAGCAAGTGAAAGAGGCGATGGAAAAGTCTATGGCCGAAGGCTCCATCACTTTCGAGCAAGAGATTGCCCGGCTCATCACCAGCGGCGTCATCACGCGCGACGAAGGCATGGCTCACGCCGATTCGCCCACCAACCTGATGTGGCGGCTCGAAAACGCGGCCGCGCCGGCCAAGGCCACCGCGCCCAAGGCCGAGGAACCCGAAACCGCCACCTTCACCGACATCACGCTCGACGTGCACCCCGAAGACAAAAACACCAACCCGGCCATGCCGTGGGCGCGGCGATGAACGAAACCGTGCGGCTGGCCGAAGCGCTGATCGCGCGGCGCAGCGTCACGCCAGACGACGCCGGCTGCCAGGAACTCATCGCGCAGCGCCTGCAACGCGCTGGCTTTGTGTGCGAGCACCTGCACAGCGGGCCTGAAGGCGCGCGCGTCAGCAACCTCATGGCACGCCGCGTGGGTGCCCGCCCTGGCCTGGCCGTGGCCTTTGCCGGCCACACCGACGTGGTGCCCACCGGCCCGCTGGAGCGCTGGGCCAGCGACCCCTTCGTGCCCAGCCACCGCAACGGCATGCTGCATGGCCGCGGCGCGGCCGACATGAAGACATCGGTGGCGGCCATGGTGGTGGCGGCCGAAGAATTCACCGCCGCCCAGCCGCAACATGCCGGCAGCATCCACTTCCTGCTCACCAGCGATGAAGAAGGCCCTGCGCTCGACGGCACGCTGCGCATGGTGGAACGGTTTGAAGCGCGCAATGAACGGCTAGATGCCTGCATCGTGGGCGAACCCACTTCAGTCAAGCAACTCGGCGACATGGCCAAGAACGGCCGCCGCGGCACGCTGTCGGCCAGGCTCACGGTGCGAGGCATTCAGGGCCATGTGGCCTACCCGCACCTGGCACGCAACCCCATCCATCAGTTCGCCCCCGCGCTGGCGGAATTGGCCGCCACCCAGTGGGACACCGGCAATGCCTTCTTCCCACCCACCACCTGGCAGGTGAGCAACATTCGCGCCGGCACCGGCGTGGGCAATGTGATACCCGGTGAGCTGGTGGTCGATTTCAACTTCCGCTTTTCAAGTGAAAGCACGGCGGCGGGTTTGCGCGCCCGGGTTGAAGACCTGCTGCGCCGCCACGGCCTTGAATTCAACGTGGCCTGGGTGCTGGGCGGTGAAACCTTCCTCACCCCTCCGGGCAGCTTGAGTGAAGCGTTAACCCAGGCTATCCAGCAGCACACCGGCCTCACGCCTGAACTTTCCACCACGGGCGGCACCTCAGACGGCCGCTTCATCCGCCGCATCTGCACCCAGGTGGTGGAATTCGGCCCCATCAACGCCAGCATCCATGCCGTGGACGAATACGTGCCGGTGGCCTGCATCGAGCCGCTGAAGAACATCTATCGCGGCACGCTGGAGCGGCTGTTGACGTGAAAGTCATCGACATCATCGAGCGCGCATGCGCCCGCCTCGAACAGGCGGGCGTTTCGTTTGGGCATGGCACGAGCAATGCGTTCGATGAGGCCGTGTGGCTGGTGCTGTGGCGCCTGGGGTTGCCACTGGATGACCTGGACGGCGTGGCGAAACGCAAGCTCACGGCGCCTGAAATGCAGGCCATCAACACCCTCGTCGACGAGCGCATCAGCACCCGCAAGCCCGCCGCCTACCTCACCGGCGAGGCCTGGCTGCAAGGCGTGCCCTTCTTCATCGACGAACGCAGCATCGTGCCGCGCTCGCTGATTGCCGAAGTGCTGGCCGAAGGCACGCTCGATGCCTGGCTGCCCGAAGGCCCGGCCCGGGTGTTGGACTTGTGCACGGGGAACGGCAGCCTGGCCGTGCTGGCGGCCCTGGCCTGGCCGCAGGCGCAGGTGCTGGGCACCGATGTGAGTGCCGATGCGCTGTCGGTGGCGGCGCGCAACGTGGCCCGCCATGAACTCACGCAACGCATCACCTTGCAACAAGGCGACGGCCTGGCCGCCGCAGCGGGGCGGTTCGACCTGATCTTGTGCAACCCGCCCTATGTCAACACCAACGCCATGGCCGCCCTGCCCGCTGAGTACCGCGCCGAGCCCGCGCTGGCGCTGGCTGGTGGCGCCGACGGCATGGACTTCATCCGCCCGTTGCTTAAAAACGTTCGAGATCACTTGGCACCAGGTGGCGCGCTGGTGCTCGAGATTGGCCACGAGCAGGCCCACTTCGAAGCCGCCTTTCCCGCACTGTCGCCGTTGTGGCTGAGCACCAGCGCGGGCGATGAGCAGGTGCTGCTGCTGCAGCAGGTGGCCCTGGCTCGCGGTGCCTGAAGCGCGGCCTCCAAGTGCGCTCGTGTGTTAAGGTAATACCTGTTGATACTCAAGCACAGTCATGACCGCCGCCAACGCCGCCGCCCCACGCCCCGTGGCCATCAAGATCGAGCCCGACATCAAAGAGCGTGTCAAACGCCTGGCCGATGCGCGCCAGCGCAGCCCGCATTGGGTGATGCGCGAGGCCATCCGCCAATACGTTGAGCGCGAAGAAAAGCGCGAATCATTCCGGCAAGACACCATTGCCGCCTGGAACGAGTACCAGGCCAATGGCATGCACCTCACCGGTGAGGAAGCCGATGAGTGGTTGGCCAAACTCGAAGCTGGGCAAGACGCCGAACCGCCTGCTGCGCACACTTGAATGGCGCGGCTCGTTTGGTCACCGCGCGCGCTGCGCGACGTGCAGCGCCTGCATCAATTTCTGGCTGGCAAGAGCCCCGCTGCCGCAGTGCGTGCCGTGCAAGCCATTCGCTCGGGTGTCAAGGTCATC
>JANOXU010000218.1:0-1629 GCA_031418595.1 Burkholderiales bacterium | reverse complement strand
GGATGTCACGCAGTTGGCCGCGCGTGGCATCGCCTTCGCCCGCTCGCTCGACCTTGATCACATCGGCCCCGAACCAAGCCAGCAGTTGGGTGCAGGTCGGGCCCGATTGCACATGCGTGAAGTCGAGGATTCGATAACCTTCGAGGGCTTTGCTCATGGTGGGTCGGGTCCTGGTTGGAAATTTGTCAGGCTTGGCGCGTCACGTGCGGGCGATCGGCGGCTTGCCTTGCGCCAGGCACCCTCGACACGTGCAACAGGTTGGTCGTTCCGGACTCTCCGAACGGCAGACCGGCAAGGATGACGACGTCGTCGCCGGAACCGACGAAGCCTTCGATGACAGGAATGCGGTGGGCCCATGTGATCATCTGGTTCATGTCGTGCACCTGATCGACCAGTACCGCGTGCACGCCCCACACCAGGCCAAGCCGACGCGCCGTCGCGACCAGCGGGGTGAGGCCCAGGATGGGCGCCACAGGTCGCTCGCGGGCAGCGCGCAGGCTGGTGTGTCCTGATGCGGTATAGGTGACCACGGCTGCGGGCGCGATCAATGCCGCTACGCCTCGCAGCGCACCACACAGGGCATCGGCCGTGGTGGCCTCGGCGGGCGCGTGCGATGCAGCGACGCCGCTTTGGTAGGACGACGACGACTCCACTTGCACGATGATGCGGTTCATCATGGCGACCGCCGCCACCGGGTGGGCGCCCGAAGCGGACTCGGCCGACAGCATCACGGCATCGACCCCCTCGTAGACAGCGTTGGCGACGTCGGAGACCTCGGCACGCGTAGGCGCCGCCGCATGGACCATGGACTCCAGCATCTGGGTGGCCACGACCACCGGCTTGCCGACCCTGCGGCAAGTGCGCACGATGCGGCGCTGCAAGTCGGGAACCGCCTCAGGGGGCAGCTCGACCCCCAGGTCGCCTCGGGCCACCATCACGCCGTCGGCCAGTGCAACGATGCCTTCGAGTTCGCCGATCGCGGCAGCCGTCTCCAGCTTGGCCATGATCCACGCTCGATCGCCGATGACGGCGCGTGCTTCCTCGACATCTTGCGGCCGCTGCACGAAGGACAAGGCGAACCAGTCCACGCCCAGACTCAAACCGAAGGCAAGATCCTCACGATCCTTCGGCGTCAAAGGCGTGATTGGCAACACCACACCGGGCAGGTTGACGCCCTTGCGGTCGGAGATCCGGCCACCGTTCACGACGGTGGTGTCGGCGTGCTCGTGACTGCATGCGTCGACCCGCAGGCGCAACCTGCCATCGTCGAGCAGCAGTTCGGTGCCGGTTTGAAGCGCGGCGAAGATCTCGGGGTGGAGCAGCGGCGCGCGATGCGCATCGCCGGCTTGCGGGCTCAGGTCGAGGCGAAAGCGCGCTCCTTCAGCCAGGTGGGCCGAGCCGCCCGTGAACGTGCCCAGGCGCAGTTTGGGCCCCTGAAGATCCACGAGCACCGCGATGGGTCGATCGCAGTCGACTTCCAGAGCCCGAATGATCCTCAGCCGCTCGGCATGATCGGCGTGCGTGCCGTGGCTGAAGTTGAGGCGGAACACGTCGGCCCCGGCCTCGAACAACGCGCGGATCGTGGCCGCGTCCGACGACGACGGGCCGAGCGTCGCAATCACTTTGGCT
>JANOXU010000217.1:0-11355 GCA_031418595.1 Burkholderiales bacterium | reverse complement strand
GACGCCGGCTTTCAGGTCGATGCTGCAACCAGCGGCGAGCAGGCCGTGGCCCGCGCGAACGGCGCGCCGTACGACGCCATGATGCTGGGTCTGCAACTGCCCGACGCCAGCGGCTTGAACGTGTTGGGGCGAATCCGCGACCAAGGCCAAAGCTGCAGCGCGCCGGTGGTTGGCGTGTCGCTGCCAGGCGGGTCGGGCGAGGTGGCCAGCTTCGCGATCGCCGACGTGCTGCGCAAGCCCATCAACACCGACGAAGTGGCGGCGGCCATGGCGCAACTCAAGCCTACTCACGGCGGGCCGGCCAAAGTGATGGTGATCGATGACGATCCGCTGGCGCTTGAGCTGATGAAGGCCACGCTCAACGGCATCGGCATCCACGCGGTGTGCCTGCTCGACGGGCGCCGGGCACTGGCCCAGCTCGCGCAGCATGTGCCCGACGCCATCATCCTGGATCTCATGATGCCCGGGCTCGACGGCTTTGCCATGCTCGACGCGCTGCGCCAATTGCCCGCCTGGCGCGACACGCCGGTCTACATCTGGACCAGCATGATCCTCAGCGACGCCGAATACGCCAACCTGAGCCGCAGCGCCAACGCCATCATGAGCAAGGGCGGCGGCGCGCTGGCGGATTTGTTGAAAGCGCTGCGCCGCCGTCTGCCGGGGGCTGATGACCACGCTTCGCCTGCACCGGCGGTGGCCGGGGCGCCATGAGACCGCCCGGCCGCCCGGAGGGCGAATACCGGAGTGCGCAGCACGAAGGTCTTCCAGTGAACGCGCCTCGCGTGCTGGTTGTCGATGACAACGTGATGAATGTCGAGTTGGTGAGTTTCGTGCTCGACACGGCGGGCTTCGTCGTCGAGGCGGTGCCGGACGCCCCCCAGGCCCTGGCGCGCATCGACGCGTTTGCACCTGACGTGATCTTGATGGACATCCAATTGCCCGGCATGGATGGCCTGGCGCTGACCCGTTTGCTCAAGGCCGACCCCGTGCGCCAGCGCATCCCCATCGTGGCCTTCACCGCGCATGCGATGAAGGGCGACGAGGCGCGCATGCGCCAGGCCGGCTGCGACGGCTACATCGCCAAGCCGATCGACGTACACCGCCTGGCCGAGCAAGTTCGCGCGCTGTTGTGAGCAGCTTGAGGCAGGCCACCGGTTGCGGCAGCCTGGCATGCCGCTGGCAAGCGTTTGCTTGTTGTCGGCCTGCGTGAGCGGTGCGCGAACCGAGCTGTAGGTTTCGATTCTTGGGGGAAGGATTTTGCGAATCCCGTTAGGAACCCGAATTTGCAAGCCAGTTTCGCCATGTGCTGATCGTCGGCCTTCACACCGGAGGCAACCAACACCAAAGGAATGCACATGCGCTACAGACCGCTCTCGAATGCCTGTCTCGGGGCAATCATCATGGCCGCTGCAGCGGCCTTCCCGTCGGTGGCATTCGCGCACCCGGTGTTCGCGCCCTTCGACAAAACGCAGTTCGCGCCCATCACGCGGTCGGGCGCGTTGATCACGCTGGAGCCGGTTGCCAAGGGGCTGATATCGCCGGTGAAAGGCGTGACCGCCCCAGGGGAACCGCATCCCCTGTACATCGTTGACCAGCCGGGCAAGATCTGGCGCGTGAACATTGGGCCGGGTGCCACCTTGCCGGCTGATGTGGCAAACCCACCGGGTCAGGTGCCGTTCATGGACCTGTCGAGCCTCATGGTCACCCTGGGCATACTTGGCCCCAACACCTACGACGAGCGCGGCTTGCTCGGCTTGGCCTTCCACCCGCAACGCCAGCGCAACGGCTTGCTCTACACCTTCTTGTCGGTGCCGAACGCGGGGCCTGCCACGCTGCCCACCACCATGCCGGCGGGCATCGCGCCCGACCACCAAAGCGTGGTGGTCGAGTGGCGCAATCAGGGTGGCGTCGTGGGTTCACCTCGCGTGGTGTTGCGCTTCGACAAGCCCAGTTGAACCACAACGGCGGTGACCTGGTGTTTGGGCCTGACAACATGCTCTACCTGGGGCTGGGCGACGGCGGTGGCGCCGACGACCGCGACGGCCACCCCTTCATTGGTGGCCCGATGGTCGGGCACGGCTTGAACGGCAACGCACAGAACCTGAGCAACCCGCTGGGCCCAGTACGACACCCACCTGGAAGGGCATTCGGTGATCGGCGGCTTCGTCTACCGTGGCCAGCGCATGCGCGCGCTGCAAGGGCATTACATCTTTGGCGACTATTCGCGCCTGTTCAAGTTCCCCAACGGGCCGCACGACTATGGCCGCTTGTTCCACTTCAGCGCGAACAGCAGCAGCGGCCATCTGCGCTCGATTCGGGAGTTCTTCATCACGCCGAGCAATGCCCCCAACCTGGCGGTGCTGGGGTTTGGTGAAGACGCCAGCGGTGAGGTGTACGTCACCGGCAACATCACGGGCACGCCGTTCGGCACGACTGGCATCGTGATGCGCCTGGCGCCCGCGCCAGACGATCACCCCCACCACCATGGGCGCGACGACGACTGAGCTGTCGTTCTCGTCATCGCACTTGGCACCTCCGGGCAGCGCTTGTTGCCTTGCCCGGAGTTGATGCCGCAAAGCAAGGTCAGGCCAAGGTCTAAGCCGCTACACCACTGCATCAATGCCGCGCCGCTGGCGCATTGCGCTGCCAAGTTTTTGCAGCGCATCGTCGCTCAGCAGTCTCGCGGCCATGGGCAACAGTTCGCGTTCTTCGCGTTCAATGTGCTGCTCATACAAGCGCACCAAAGCTTCGGCGGACACGGCCGTGAGCATGCTGCCATCGCCGGCCACAACCCGCTCCAGCGCACTGCGCACCCGCTGCCAGTTCACCTCGAGTTCGCGGTGCTCGGCCACCAGGCCGTCGATCAAGCCGTGCAGGCACACTGCGTCAGAGCCTGCCATCGACTCAATGAGTGCCGGGAACAGGTCTTGTTCTTCGTCGGCGTGGTGGTGCCCGGCCGCGCTGTCGAAGTAGCGCATCACCGCCGCCGCCGCTGCGCGTGCCTCGTCATCGGCACCCTGGCTGGCCAGGTGCGCAACCAGCCGGCGCAACGTGGCGCATTGGCGCTCGATGCGGTGGTGGCAGGCCCCAAGCATTTCCAGCGGCGCTTCAAAGCCGGCGCTCGGCGCCGAGTGACCGGGCAGCTCAGTGGTCTTCGCGCGCGGCGGGGCGGGCTGTTTGCGTTCAATCATGGTGCGCACTCCTGGCGGTCACTTCGGTGCAGCACGGTGTATCACGAGTCCATGGCCAAGCGCGGTGCACGCGGCCATGGCCAGATAAGATCAAACGACCCGTCCAGCCTGCCCATTGTGTTTACCGTTTTGCCCGAGCAATTCACCAGCCATGACGCGCCGCAACGATCGCCACGCATCACATCGAGGCCCGCGCGCGCCTGATCGCCCGGGCGTTGCAGGCCATGGCCAGGGCGTATTCGGTGTGCGGCGCAGATGAGTGAACCGCCCCGCAGCAAGCCCGCACGAGCTGTGGTCAGCCATCTGCGCGCTGCCGATGCCCGCGCTGCCGCCAAGCTGGCCACGCAAAGCGTGCTCGGCATCAACCGCATCGTTGAAGGCGTGCACCAAGCGGTGCTGGGCACGCTGGGGCTGCCCGGTGGCCACCCACCTGGCCGTGCCCGCGGCATCACGGGGCTTGTCTACAACAGCATTGACGGCATCACGCGGCTGGTTGCCAAGGGCCTTGACGCCCCGCTGGCGGCGTTGCAGCCGCTGTTCGATCAACTCGAAGCGCAGCGGCCCGACACGCCCGGGCGCGAGGCGGCGGTGGCCGCGTTGAACGGCGTGATGGGCGACCGCCTCGCCGCCACGGCCAACCCCTTGGCCATTGCGATGACCTTGCGCCGTGGCGCGCAGGTGTTGGATTGGCCGGCCATGCGCAAGTTGGTGCAGGCCACTGCAAAGCCGCTGGTGCTGATCCACGGCCTGTGCATGAGCGACATGCATTGGCGCACGGCACCACAGCATGCATCGCATCAGCAGGCGTCGCAACACGCACCGGCCTTGCTCAGCCATGGCGACGCACTGGCCGCCGCAGGCGGCTACACCGCGCTGACCCTGCGCTACAACTCCGGGCTGCATGTCTCGCAAAACGGGCGCGAACTGGCGCAGCGCCTGGAGCACCTGGTGCAGGACTGGCCCACACCGATCACCGAACTCAGCTTGCTGGGTTTCAGCATGGGCGGGCTGCTGGTGCGCAGTGCCTGCCACCATGGCGCGTTGGCGAACATGCGCTGGGTGGGGCTGCTCAAGCAGGCTGTCTTTTTGGCCACGCCGCACCATGGTGCGCCGCTCGAGCGCGCCGGCAACTGGGTGGATGGCATTCTGGGCAGCAGCCCCTACTCGGCGCCATTTGGCAAGCTGATTCAATTGCGCAGCGCCGGCATCACCGACCTGCGCTACGGCCATCTGGTTGATGACGATTGGTTCGGGCGTGACCGCTTCCGCCGCACGCCGGATCGGCGCACCCATGCGCCGTTGCCCGCAGGCGTGAACTGCTTTGCCCTGGCTGCCACCACCGCAGCGCGGCGCAGCCCGCTGGCGCAGCGGCTGGTCGGTGACCGGTTGGTGCCGCTGCGCAGCGCGCTGGGCCAGCACGATGACGCGGTGCGAACACTGGGTTTTGCCAAGGCCAGGCAAGCGGTGGTGTACGGCATCCACCACATGCAGGTGCCGACGCACCCGGCCGTGCAGCGGCAACTGCTGGCGTGGCTGGCGCCGGCTTGACCGCGCCGGCGTCGTATTAACGATTGAGGAAACCCACCCATGGCCCAGTTGGTCGCCGCTTTCGGCTCGTCACACAGCATCATGTTGGTTGCGCAGCGCGAAGACTGGCAGCACGGCTTTCGCGTCATCGACACCAAGAACCCGCATTACTTCGACAAGCTGGGCAACAAGACCGACTACGCCGCCTTGCTGGCCGCCGCGCCGGCCGGCGCTGAAGAGATGGTCACGCCGCAGGAAATGAGTCTGCGCTATGACGCGGCCGAAGCGGCGATGGATCATCTGAGCCAGCGCATTTCGCAAGCCCGTCTCGATGTGCTGCTGATCGTGGGTGATGACCAGAGCGAACTCTTTCGCCTGAGCAACAACCCCGCGTTCGCCATCTACTATGGGCCCACCATCCGCAACACCGTGCGCGAGCCGGCGGCGGCCAGCGACAGCTGGGTCAAGGTCGCGCGCATGTGGCGCCATGAACCTGACACCGACCGCGAGTACCCGGTAAAAAGTGACTTGTCTGAATGGTTGATTCGCCAGTTGTGCGACCGCGACTTCGACATCGCCGCGCTCGACAGCATCGAGCCCGGCAAGTTTGAAGGGCATGCCTTTCAGTTCGTGCACCGGCGCTTGTTGCAAGGGCATGAGCTGCCGGTCATCCCCATCGTCCTCAACACCTTCGACCCGCCCAACCAACCCACGCCACGCCGCTGCGTGGCGCTGGGCGCGGCGCTGCGTGAACTCATCAAGGCCTGGCCCGAAGATTTGCGCGTGGGCGTGATCGCCTCGGGCGGGCTGAGCCACTTCGTGGTGGACGAGGTACTTGACCGCACCGTGCTGAACGCCATCCGCAACAAAGACAGCGCCACGTTGGCCGCGCTCGACCCGAAGCAACTGCAAGCTGGCAGCAGCGAGATTCGCAACTGGCTGGTGGTGGGCGAGATGGCGCGCGAGCTGGATGTGGAATGGGTCGAGTACATCCCCGGCTACCGCACGCCGGCGCTCACGGGCACGGGGCTGGCGTTTTTGGCTTGGCGGACTTTGGGTTAGTTCCTTTTAAAGAGGTTGCTGCCGGTGCAGTGGAGCGGGATCAGGCCGGCGGGGCGCGCTGCTACGCTCATGTCACCCGGCATCGTCCCTCCGGGACGCTGCCTCCTTCTTTACTTCGCTACGCAGCACGCCCCACCGTCCTGATCCTGAGGTAGCGGTTCTTCTCGAACGTTGTCCACACCACCGCTGGTGCCAGCCGAGGGTGTTGGGTGGCCGGCGTAGCGAAGTAAAGAAGGAGGAAACAGTTCCGAAGGAATTGTTTCCGGGTGACATGAGCGTAGCCGGTTGCCCAACACCCTCGGCTCGCGCAGGCCGTTGCTGTGAATTCCTTGCCGCCGAAACCAATGCGCAAAGAGACTGTTTTCGAACGTTGTAGACGAGCGGTGAAAAGTCAATTCGAAAACGCCGCAATCCCCGTGATGGCCCGGCCCAGGATCAGCGCATGGATGTCATGCGTGCCTTCGTAGGTGTTCACCACCTCCAGGTTCACCAGGTGGCGGGCGACGCCGAATTCGTCGCTGATGCCGTTGCCACCCATCATGTCGCGCGCCACGCGGGCAATGTCCAGCGCCTTGCCGCAACTGTTGCGCTTCAGGATGCTGGTCACATCGGTTGAAGCGGTGCCCGCGTCTTTCATGCGGCCCAGTTGCAGACAGCCCTGCAAGCCCAGGCTGATCTCGGTGAGCATGTCGGCTAGCTTCTTCTGCACCAACTGGTTTGCGGCCAGCGGGCGGCCGAACTGGTTGCGGTCGAGCACGTACTGGCGGGCCCGCTGATAGCAGTCTTCCGCCGCGCCCAGCGCACCCCAGGCGATGCCGTAGCGCGCGCTGTTCAGGCAGGTGAACGGGCCCTTCAAACCGCGCACGTCGGGGAAGGCGTTTTCCTCCGCGCAGAACACCTGATCCATCACGATCTCGCCGGTGATGCTGGCGCGCAGGCCGATCTTGCCGTGCACGGCCGGCGCTGACAGGCCCTTCGCGCCCTTGTCGAGAATGAAGCCGCGGATCGAGCCTTCATCGTCTTTGGCCCAGACCACAAAGACATCGGCAATCGGCGAATTGCTGATCCACATCTTCGCGCCGCTCAAGCTGTAGCCGCCGGCCACTTTGCGCGCGCGCGTGACCATGCTGCCGGGGTCTGAGCCATGGTTGGGTTCGGTCAGGCCGAAGCAGCCGATCCACTCGCCGCTGGCCAGCTTGGGCAAGTATTTTTGCTTCTGTGCCTCGGTGCCGAATTCGTTGATCGGCACCATCACCAACGAGCTTTGCACGCTCATCATTGAGCGGTAGCCGGAATCGACCCGCTCCACTTCGCGCGCGATGAGGCCGTAGCTCACGTAGTTGAGGCCGGAGCCGCCATAGGCTTCGGCAATGGTGGGGCCGAGCAGGCCAAGCTCGCCCATCTCGCGGAAGATGCTCACGTCGGTCTTCTCATGGCGAAAGGCCTCGGTCACCCGGGGCAGCAGCTTGCCCTGGCAGTAAGCGGCCGCGGCGTCGCGCACGGCGCGTTCATCGGCGCTGAGCTGCTGGCTGAGCTGCAAGGGGTCAGCCCAGTCGAAAGAGGCTTTGGCGGTGGCCATGGTCAAGGTTCCTGATGATGTGAATGAAAGGGGGCTCAGTCTGGCACGACCGCGGTGACTTCGATCTCGACCTTGGCGCGGTCTTCGATCAGCGCCACCACCTGCACCGCCGTCATGGCGATGTCGTAGTGGCCGATCAGCTCACGAAACGCCTGGCCAATTTGCGGCAGCGCCGCCAGGTATTCGCGCTTGTTGGTGACGTACCAGGTCATGCGCGCGATGTGCTGTGGCTTGGCGCCACCGGCTTCGAGCACGGCCACCACGTTGAGCAGTGCCTGGCGGGCCTGAGCGCCGAAGTCGTCGCTGTAGAACACGCTGTCAGCGTCCCAACCAATCATGCCGGCGACGAAGACTTGGCGGCCATGCGCGGCCACGCCGTTGGCATAACCCTTGGGGCGCGGCCAGCCGTTAGGCAACAAGGCTTGCATGGTGATTCCTTTTGGGTGTTCAGGGCAGGTCGTGCAGCTTGAAGCGCTGCAATTTGCCCGTGGGTGTGCGCGGCAGGGCGTCAACAAACGCCACTGCGCGCGGGTACTTGTACGGTGCCACGGTTTGCTTCACGAAGTCTTGCAGCGCCTTGGCCATCGCCTCGCCACGCTCATGCCCCGGGCGCAGCACTACGAATGCTTTGACAAGCTGGCCGCGCTGCGCATCGGGCACGCCGACCACGCCGCACTCGGCCACGGCGGGGTGCAGCATCAGGGCGTCTTCCACCTCGGGGCCGGCGATGTTGTAGCCGGCCGAGATGATCATGTCGTCGGTGCGCGCGTGATAGTGAAAGTAGCCGTCGGCGTCTTGCAGGTAGGCGTCACCCGTGACATTCCAGCCGTCGCGCACATAGCTGGTTTGCCGTGCATCGGCCAGGTAGCGGCAGCCCGTGGGGCCCTTCACGCGCAGCTTGCCCACGGTGCCGGTGGGCACGGGGTGGCCGGCGTCGTCCACCACCTCGGCGCGGTAACCCGGCACCACCAGGCCGGTGGCGCCAGGCCGGGCATGTTCTTCGTCGGCGGAGATGAAGATGTGCAACAGCTCGGTGGCGCCGATGCCGTCAATGATGTTGATGCTGGTGGCCTGCTGCCACAGCGCGCGGGTTGACGCCGGCAACGCCTCGCCGGCCGAAACGCATTTGCGCAGCGTGCCGCCCCGCAGTTGCGCGCCGTGCTCAGCCAACACGCGGTAGCTGGTGGGCGCAGTGAACAGCACGGTGGCGCCAAACTGTTTAATGCCTTCAAGCAGTTGCGCCGGGCTGGCTTTTTCGAGCAACACCGTGCTGGCCCCCACGGCCATGGGGAACAGCACCAGGCCGCCCAGGCCGAAGGTGAAGGCCAGCGGCGGGCTGCCGATGAACACGTCATCTGCCGTGGGCTTCAGCACATGCGGCGGCCAGCAGGCGCAGGCGGCCATCAGGTCGCGGTGGAAGTGCATCGTCGCCTTGGGCACGCCGGTGGTGCCGGAGGTGAAGCCGAGCAAGCAGGTGTCGTCGGCGGCCGTGTCGGCGTTCACAAAGCCAGCCGGCTGGCGCAGCATGCTTTGCTCCAGTCCCTTTGCATCCGTGGTGTTGAAGTGGCGCACCTGGCGCAGCCCGGGGCAGGCGAGGGTGGCCGCTTGCAACTCGTCAGCCAACGCGGCGTCGCACAGGGCATGCGACACCTGGGCGATGCCGATGATGGCTTGCAGCTCCTTTGCGCGCAGCATGGGCATGGTGGCCACCGCAATGGCGCCGGCCTTCATCACCGCAAACCAGCACGCCACCAGCATCGGGTTGTTCGGCGCGCGCAGCAACACCCGGTTGCCGGGCACCAGGCCCATCTCGCGCGTGAGCACGTTGGCGATGCGATCGGCCTTGTCTTGCAGCTCGGCATAGGTCCAGCTCAGGCCCGGGGCGCGAATGCACACTCGTGCGCCGCGGCCTTCACGCACCGCGCGGTCGAGCAGCTCGGTGGCGCAGTTCAACTGCGCGGTGCCTTGCAGCGCGTGCAGCTCGGGCAGTTCGAACAGGAATTCCGGCCACTGCTCGCGCGGCGGCAAATGGTCGCGGGAAAAGGTGTCGATGTGGGCGCTGGGCATGGCTGACCTCAACGTGTGGCAAGCGGCAAGTCCTTCAGCAGCTCGCGCGCGATGATGAGCTGCTGCACCTCGGTGGCGCCTTCGTAGATGCGCAAGGCGCGGATCTCGCGGTACAGGCGCTCCACCGGCGTGTCGCTCACCACGCCCAGGCCGCCGAACAATTGCACGGCACTGTCGATGACTTGCTGCGCGCCTTCGGTGGCCACCATCTTGGCCATGGCGGCCTCGCGCGTGACGTTGCCGCCCTGGTCGCGCTGCCAGGCCGCGCGGTAGGTGAGCAGCGCCGCGCTGTCGATGGTGGTGGCCATCTGCGCCAGCTTGGCTTGGGTGAGTTGGAAGTCGGCCAACACGCCGTTGAACATCTTGCGCGTGCTGGCGCGCAGCAAGGCTTCATCGAGCGCGCGGCGGGCAAAGCCCAGCGCCGCCGCGGCCACCGAGGTGCGAAAGACATCGAGGTTGCGCATGGCGATCTTGAAGCCTTCGCCGGCAGCGCCGATGCGTTGGCTCAAGGGAATGCGGCATTCGGTGAAGCGCAGCCGCGCCAGCGGGTGCGGCGCGATGACGTTGATGCGTTCGGCGACTTCGAAGCCCGGCGTGCCGGCATCGACGATGAAGGCGGAAATGCCGCGCGCCTTGGGCGCTTCGCTGCTGCGCGCGAAGACGACGTAGAAGTCGGCGATGCCGCCGTTGGAGATCCAGGTCTTCTCGCCGTTCAACACCACCTCGTCGCCTTCAACCCGAGCGGCGCATTGCAGGGCCGCCACATCGGAGCCGGCGTCGGGCTCTGACAACGCAAACGCGGCAATCGCTTCGCCACGCGCCACGCGCGGCAGGTAGCGCGCCTTTTGCGCCGGCGTGCCGCTCAGGGCGATGGCGCCGGAACCCAGGCCTTGCATGGCAAACGCAAAGTCGGCCAGGCCCGAATGCCGCGCCAGGGTTTCGCGCGCAATGCAAATGGCGCGGGTGTCGATGGCGTCACTGGCGCCACCCCATTCACGCCCGCCCACCGCATGCGCCAGCCAGCCGCCGGCGCCGAGTGCCTTGACGAGGGCGCGGCACTGCGCGTCCACATCGGCATCATGCTCATGCGAAACGTTAGCGATGGCCCAGGCGTCAAGGTCTCGCGCCAAGGCGCGGTGGCGGTCGTCAAAGAACGGCCAGTTGAGGAATTGGGTGTCGGCCATGGTCTGCCTCGCAGTACTCAGTTGCCTTCGAACACCGGCTTTTGCTTGGCGACGAAGGCGTTGTAGGCGCGTTTGAAGTCTTCGGTGAGCATGCACAGCGCCTGGGCCTGGGCCTCGGCCTCGATGGCCTGTTCGATGGTCATGGCCCACTCCTGGTGCAGCATGGTCTTGGTGATGCCGTTTGCAAACGTCGGGCCAGCCACCAAGTCAGCAGCGAGTTTTTGCGCGTCCGCCAGCACTTGCTCGGGTGCGGCCAGCCGGTTGTAAAAACCCCAGCGCTCGGCCTCTTCGCCGCCCAGGCTGCGCCCGGTGTACAGCAGTTCGCTGGCGCGGCCCTGGCCGATGAGGCGCGGCAGCATGGCGCAGGCCCCCATGTCGCAGCCGGCCAAGCCGACGCGGTTGAACAGGAAGGCCACCTTGCTGCGCGCCGTGCCGATGCGCAGGCACGAGGCCATGGCGACGATGGCGCCGGCGCCGGCGCAGACACCGTCAATCGCGGCGACGATGGGCTGCGGGCAGGCGCGCATCGCCTTCACCAGGTCGCCCGTCATGCGGGTGAACAGCAGCAGGTCGGGCGCTGCCAGGCGAATCAACGGCGCGATGATGTCGTGCACGTCGCCGCCGCTGCAGAAGTTGCCGCCTGCACCCGTCACCACCACGGCATGCACGTCGGTGGCGTACTTCAGGCGGCCGAACAGATCACGCAGTTCGGCATAGCTTTCAAAGGTGAGCGGGTTCTTGCGCT
>JANOXU010000216.1:0-2309 GCA_031418595.1 Burkholderiales bacterium | reverse complement strand
GGACGCATCAAGCTTCAAACGCGCCATCACGCCAGGGCGAAAGCCCTCCAACACGACATCAGCCGTGTCCACCAGGCGCAGGAATTCGGCATGGCCGACCGCACTTTTCAGGTCGATCGTGACTGAGCGCTTGTTGCGGTTGAACGAGGCAAACAAGCCGGTGAAGCGGCGTGATGGGTCGCCCGTGCCGGGGCGCTCGACCATGATCACATCGGCGCCCAAGTCAGCCAGCAGCAGCGTGGCATAGGGGCCAGGGTACTGCTCAGCCAGGCTGAGCACGCGCACGCCGGTAAGCGGCAGATGGCTCATGACTGCCCCTCGTCGCGTGTGTACCGGCGCCGATCCCCCGGGGGGACTGAGGCTGGACGTGAAACCGTCCTGCGGACGGTTTCACGCCTGCCGAAGGCCAGCCGCGTGCCGCGGCTGGCGTGGGGCCGGCTTGCGGGCTGAGGCCGGACACAAACAGTCCATGCGGACTGTTTGTGCCTGCCGAAGGCCATGGGCCCATGGCCCATGGCGGCCAGGCGCTCGCCCCGCGCCGCAGAGGTTGACGCAGGGCGGTTCATGCGAACAGGGTCATGCCGAACGTTAGTCAGTCGCGCGCGTCCAGCTCGCGGTGGCGCATCAGCGTGGCCGCGCGCTGGCCGAAGCGCGCGCCCAGCTCGCGCACGGCGTACACCGAACGGTGCTGCCCGCCGGTGCAACCCAGGGCCACGGTGAGGTAGCTGCGCTGGTCGTCTTCAAACGCGCCGATCCAGCGGCGCAGAAAGGTTTCGATCTGGCTCACCATTTCGCCCACCTCGGGTTGCGCGGCCAGGTACTCGGCCACCGGCGCGTCGAGCCCGCACAGCGGGCGCAGTTCGCGGATGTAGTACGGGTTGGGCAGCACGCGCAGGTCGAACACGAAGTCGGCGTCCAGCGGCACACCATGCTTGTAGGCGAAAGACTCGAACACCAGCGTCAGCGAGCCGCCTACCTGGCCCACCAGGTCGCGCACCCAAGTGCGCAGTTGCGCCGGACGCAACTGGCTGGTGTCGATGACGGTGGACACCTCGCGCAGCTCGGACAGCAGTTGGCGTTCAAGGTCGATGGCTTCAACCAGCGCGCGCTGGTTGTCGCCGCTGGCCGCCACTGTGGCCAGCGGGTGCGGGCGGCGGGTTTCTGAAAAGCGCCGCACCAGCGCCTCGGAACTGGCATCGAGAAAGATCGAGCGCACCTGCGCGCCTTCACGCCGCAGCTCGTCGATCAGCGGAATGAGCTGCGGCAGCGAGCTGGCGGTGCGCACGTCCACCGCCACGGCCACGCGGTCGGTGAAGCGTTCGTGTTCCAGGCGGATGAAGTCGCGCAGCAACTCGGGCGGCAGGTTGTCAACGCAAAAGTAGCCGGCGTCTTCGAGTGCATGCAAGGCCACGGATTTGCCCGAACCCGAGATGCCGGTGACCAGCACCACATCGCCCGTGTTGGCCGAGGACTCGCGCTCGCTCATGACCGCCCCTCGTCGCGTCGGACCACGCGACGATCCCTCGGGGGGATTGCGGCCCGGCGCTTGGCCCACTGCACGGGAGTTGACACAGGTTGTCTCATGCTTGCCCCCCGAGCATGGCCTGGGCATGAGCGCGGCTGGTGCCCGAGAGTTTTTCGCCGCCCAGCATGCGCGCCACCTCGGCCACGCGCGCTTCGCCGCTCACCGCATGCAGCGCGCTGCTGGTGCTGCCGCCACGGCTGGTTTTCAGCACCACCAGGTGCTGGTCGGCGCAGGCCGCCACTTGCGCCAGGTGGGTCACCGCCAGCACCTGCGCCTGGCGGCCAAGTTCCTTCATCAAGCGGCCCACGCTGTCGGCCACTGCACCACCCACGCCGGCGTCGATCTCGTCGAAGATCAGCGTGGGCATGCTTTGCTGGTCGTTGACGGGTGCAGCACCGCCGCGGCAGGTGGTCACGGCAATGGCCAGCGCCAGGCGCGACAGTTCACCGCCCGAGGCCACCTTGGCCAAGGCGCGCGGCGTGCTGCCAGCGTGCGCGGCGACGCGGAACTCCACGCTTTCCAGGCCGAACGACTGCGGCTCGGCTTCAGCCACCAACGCCACTTCAAACCGCCCACCGGCCATGCCGAGCTGCTGCATGGTGGCGCTGACCTCGCGCGCCAGCTTCGGCGCGGCCTTGGCGCGCTCGCGGCTCAAGGCCTGGGCATGAATGCGCCACGCCGCTTCTGCTTCGGCCTGCGCCTGCTGCAAACGTTCCAGGTCAGCCGCGGCGTCGAGCGCGCTCAGCTCGCCCTGCCACTGCGCCAACAGCGCCGGCAATTCGGC
>JANOXU010000215.1:0-15044 GCA_031418595.1 Burkholderiales bacterium | reverse complement strand
GTGCAGGGCGACGCCGACGCCGAGCGCGTGGCCGCGCGCATTCTCGAAGTGATGCGCGAGCCGATCTTCGTGGCCGGGCAGGAATGCTTCGTCACCGCCAGCGTGGGCATCGCGCTGTTCCCACGCGACGGCAACAGCGTGGCCGACCTGATGCGTAATTCCGACGTGGCCATGTATGCGGTCAAGTCGCAGGGCCGCAATGCCGCCACGGTGTACAGCCCGCAATTGGCCGGCCGCGGGCGCGAGAAGCTCGCGCTCGAGACGGCGTTGCACAAGGCCATCGAGCGCGACGAACTGGTGTTGCACTACCAGCCCAAGATCGACGTGCGTTCGGCCAACATGGTCGGTGCCGAAGCGTTGATGCGCTGGGCGCGCGACGGCAAACTCGTGCCCCCGGGCGACTTCATTCCGCTGGCCGAGGAAACCGGCTTGATCGTGCCGCTGTCGGAATGGGCGCTGCGCGAAGCGGCGCGCCAGGCCAAGGTGTGGCAGTTGAACTTCGGCTTCGACGATTCGATCGCCGTGAACCTGCCCAACCGGTTGTTCGAGCGCTCGGATCTGGTCGATCACATCCACAAGTGCGTCACCACCTATGGCATCGAGCACCGCATGATCCAGCTCGAAATCACCGAGACCGGGCTGATGAAGGACTTGCAGAACGTCATCCCCTCGCTGCACCGGCTGAACGAGATCGGCATTCAAATTTCGATCGACGATTTCGGCACCGGCTACTCGTCGCTGGCCTACCTGACCACGCTGCCGATCTCCGAGCTGAAGATCGACCGCTCCTTCGTGCGCGACCTGGGTGTCACGCCGCAGAGCTCGGCGGTGGTCACGGCCATCATCGCGCTGGCCCGCTCGCTGGGTTTGCGCGTGATTGCCGAAGGGGTGGAAAACCTGCGCCAGATGGATGTGCTGCACCGCCTGGGCTGCGGCCTGATGCAGGGCTTCTTGTTTTGCCGCGGCGTGCCGCCCGACGACCTGGAGCGCTGGGTCGAGCAGACCATCCTGCCGCGCAAGGCGCCATGGATCGTTGCTGCCGGCAACGGCTTTGCCACTGAGCCCGGCCGTGTGCCGGCGCTGCGCCAGGTTTGAACCACCCCTTACAGGCCGGCCACCATGGACATGTCATTGCCGCCACTGGGTCAAGGCGGCGCACCCGTCAACTTTGCCAAAGCGGCACTGCGCCGCCTGGCGCTGGCCAAGCTCGAACCCACGCCCGATAACTACGCGCGTGCTTATGCCCTGGAAAGTGGCGACACCGCGCACGTGTTGCCGGCGCGGCTGAAGGCCTTGCTCGAACCCCTGGTGGCGCGCTTCACGGCCAGTGACAGCGCGGGCGAACAATTGTTGGGACTGCTCGGCGCAGCGCGCTGGGACGACGCGGCCCGGGTGCTGCAGTGCTGCTCACAGGCCCACCGCGACGAGCGCGCAGTGCAAGGCCTGGCCTGGACCGAATGCCTTGAAGCGCTGCTGCGAGGCCTGGAGCACGGCAGCCGCAGTTGGCCGCTTTCGGCGCGCAAGGAGAGCCTGCAACGCGCGCTGGTGGGTTCGCGCGGTGATGCGCTGCGCCTGCAGTCACGCGTGACCCGATTGGTTGGCGCGTGGCTCGATGATGTGGCTGAGCCTGCCGGGGAAGACGTGCCCGCCAGCCCGGCCCTGCACACTCAGGCGGCGCTGCTGCAGCCGCTGCCGCCCTTGGAGCCAGCCGCCGGCGCCCCGGCCTGGCCGGCCATGCTGCTGGCGCTGGCCGCCAATTTGAACACCGCCTTGCCCAGCGGCGAGCGGCGCGCTGATGAACTGCGCGTGGAACTGAGCTTGCTCTCAACGCGCCTGCGCGGCGGCGATGACGGCCCCGACGTCACGCAGGCCCTGGGCGAGCTGTGCCGCCGCGCCGACCGCCTGCTGGCCCACCGCCACGTCTTGCTGGCCGACCTGGGCCGCCTGTGCAGTGAACTCACCGAAGGCCTGACCGAGCTGGCTGAAGACGGCAGCTGGGTACGTGGCCAGTGCGAGGTGATGCGCCAGGGCCTGGCCCAAGGCATCAGCGCGCGCAGCGTGCGCGCCGCCAGCGACGTGCTGGCGCAAACCCGCAAGCGCCAACATGGCCTGCAAGCTGATCGCAACGAAGCGCGCCATGCCATCAAGGAGCTGATCGCCCGCATGCTCAGCGACCTGGGCCGCCTGGGCGAAGACACCGGCCGCTTTGGCGCCAGCGTGGGCCAGCATGCGCTGGCCATTGAACAGGCGGACTCGATGCAGAGCCTGGCCGGCGTGGTCAAACAGATCGTGCAGGAAAGCCAGGCCGTACAGGTGATGGTGAACGAAACCCAGGCCCGGCTGCGCGACGAACATTCGCGTGCCTCGCAAATGGAGCAGCGCGTGCAGGCGCTGGAATCGGAATTGCGCCGCCTGTCTGACGAAGTGGCCACCGACATGCTGACCCAGGTGGCCAACCGTCGCGGCCTGGTGCAAGCCTTCACGGCCGAGTGCGCGCGCATCGAGACGGCGGTGCCAGAGGCCAACGCGGGCCTGGCCATTGCCTTGATCGACATCGACAACTTCAAGAAGCTCAACGACAGCCTGGGCCATGCCGCGGGCGACAAGGCCTTGCAGGCGCTGGCGGCCCAGGTCAAGGCGCAACTGCGCGAGTGCGACACCGTGGCCCGCTTCGGCGGCGAGGAATTCGTGGTGCTGCTGCCCGACATGCCGGCGCCCGAGGCGCAGCAATTCCTGACCCGCATGCAGCGCGGCCTGAGCGCGGCGCTGTTCATGCATCAAAACAAAGAGGTGCTGGTCACCTTTTCGGCCGGCGTCACCGCCTGGCGGCGCGGCGAGACCCTGGAAGCCGCGCTGGAACGTTCAGACGAAGCGCTCTACGAAGCCAAGCGCACGGGCAAGAACCGCACCTGTGTCAATTAACCTCTCGGTTCAGCGGCGCAGGTAGCGCAGCAAGCGGCCCTTGTAGGCCAGCGCGGCGGCGCTGGCCGGCGCATCCAGGCGGAGTTGTTCCAGGCTGAAGCCCAGTGCGGCCATGCGCCGGTTGAAACCGGCGCGGTTACCGCGCTCGGGGTCGGCAATCAACACCTCGGCTCGCGGCCCGGCATGGCGGTCAATGAAGGCGGCCAGGTCGCCGGCATCGTCGCGCTCGTAGAGCACGTCGCTGGCCATGATCAAGTCGAAGCGGCCTTGCACTTCCAGATGAGCCAGCGGGCCAGGCAACGCATTCAAGGCGCCACTGTTGCCCCAATCGGCGTGGGCATAGCGCAGCGGTGGCAGGCCGTTCAGGCGCAAGTTTTTCAGCAAGAAGCGTGCGGCCAGCGGGTGGCGGTCGGTGGCGGTCACATCCACTCCGCGCCGGTGGCTCACCAGGCTGGGCAGGGCCAGGCCGCAGCCGAGTTCGAGCATGCGCTCGCCTGGGCTCAACTCGCGTTGGCCCATGTACACCGCCAGCGCGATCGACGACGGCCAAACCTGGCCGAACAGCGGCCAGGTGGAAGGCGAGATGCCGATAGCCTCGGCCAGGCCGCCGGCATCGAAGAACTGCTGGTTGTCGCGCAGCGCGCGGATGTGCAGATCGGCCACGCCGGCGATGGCGACGTTGACCAGTTTGACGCGGTAACCGGCGATGGCGTGCTCGTGGAGCAACAGGCGCGAGTGCGGCCGGCTCAGGGCCCCGCGCTGCGGGCATCGCCCGAGTGAATTTGCAGCGCTTCCAGAAACCGCGACACCATGTTGTACGCGGCCACGGTGCCCACCAGTTCCACCACCTCGCGCTCGCCCAAGTGCTGGCGCAGCTCGTTCATGTGTTGTGCCGGCACATGAATGTCGCGTGTCATCGTATCGGCCAGGCGCAGCGCGGCCTGCTGCATCGCAGTGAACGCGCTGCTGGCGGCCCAATGCGGCAGGGCATCGAGCTGCTCGCGCGTCAGCCCTTCCTTCAGTGCCAGTGGCGCATGTTGTTCGGCTTCATACGGCGCGCCATTCAGGTGCGCCACCTGCATGATCACCAGTTCGCGCAGCGCGCCGCTCAAGTGCAGGCGCTGGCGCACATTGGTCAAAAAGCCCAGCCAGCCTTCAGCCAGCGGCGGGCTGTGCAGCAGCATCTGGTACAGGTGCAGCACGTGGCCGCGTTCGGCGATGATGCGTTGCACCAGCGGCTGCAGTTCGGGTTGCGCCAGATCGGCGTAGGGAAGATGTGCCATGCTGAATTGTCAGTTCAACCGAGGACGTAAATGAAATTGCGAGTATCGAAGTGGGCCACCGCGGCCGCACTGTTGGCCGGCCTGTGCAGCACGCTGCCGGCCTGGGGCCAAGCCTGGCCAGGCAAGCAGCCGATCAAACTGATTGCTGTGTTCCCGCCCGGCGGCTCGGTCGACCAGGTGGCGCGCATCCTGGCGCCGGCCTTGCAACAGCAGTTGGGCCAAACGGTGGTGGTCGACAACAAAGGCGGCGCCTCGGGCGCCATCGGCACCGGCGCCGTGGCCGCCGCGCCGGCGGATGGCTACACCTTCGCGGTGGTGTTCGACACCCATGCCGTGAACCCGAGCCTGATCCCAAACATGGCATTTGATACGCGCAAGGACTTGGCCGCCGTGGCCTTGCTCGGCACCGGTGCCATGGTGCTGGCCACGCCCACCGACTCGCCCTTCAAGACCTTTGCCGATGTGGTGGCCGCGGCCAAAAGCGGCAAGGGCCCGAGCTACGGCAGCATCGGCGCGGGCAGCCTGGGCCACCTGGCGGTGAGCCTGCTGGCCAAGGGCGCTGCGCTCGACCTGGTGCATGTGCCCTACCGCGGCGGCGGCCCGCTGATGAACGATGTGATCGCCGGGCACGTGCCGCTGTCCATCGGCTCGGTGTTCCTGACCAAACCGCACATTGAAAGCAAGCGCCTGCGCGCGCTGGCCGTGACCACCAGTGCCAGATCACCTAACCTTCCAGATGTGCCAACGGTGGCCGAGAGCGGCCATGCCGGCTTCGATGCGCCGGCCTGGTGGGCGGTGCTGGCGCCGGCCAAGACGCCGCCGGAAATCATCAAACGCATGAACGATGAGATCAACCTGGCCTTGAAGGCGCCCGAGGTGGCCGGCAAGTTGGCTGCGCAGGGCATTGACGTGCGAACGGGCACGCCGCAGGCGGCGCAGCAGTTCATCTTGAACCAGATGGACGTCTGGGCCAAGGTGGTGCGCGACAACGGCATCAAGGCCGATTGAGGCGGGGCGCGGCAAGCTGGTTGGTTGCCGCGCGCACCCGAGGCCGGCGTCATGCCGTCCTACAGGCTAGAGCGTGGCCGGCCGACGCGCCGAAGTCGCTGCGAGCCCTGGCCTGCGGCGGCGAATTGCACTAACTTGGCTGGATCGATCAAACCAGCAAGGTGGGTGTGCTTCAAATGCGTTGCCTGAGCGGTCGGCTGAACTGCATCGCGCTGTGTCTGTTGGCTGGCTTGCCGATGCTGGCACGAGCACAGGGGTATGCGGGCGCTGCGGTGCGCGTAGAAGTGGAAAGGCAGCCTGCGGTCTTGCAGGCACGCAGTGTCAGCATGCTTGAGCTGCCGGCCGATGGGGTGCGGGCGCGCTGGTGGTTGCGGCACGGTTCGATCGAGGTGGGCGGAGGTGCCGACCTGGCCGCGCCACCACTTGGCGTGCACACAACGTTCGTTCGTCGCACTGCGACGCCGACGCTGGGTGTGCGTGCGCAACTGGCGCCTGGCGCGTACCTGGCCCTTGAGCGCGACGCCGTCAAATACCTGCCGCGCGACCAGCAAGGCTCCGTCAACGACACCGCGCGTTTGGCGCTTGAACTCAAACCGGCTGAATTCAAGCGCGCGAATGCGCTGTCATCAGGGCTGCTGAGGGTGCAGTTGACGAGCGCATCCGCCTTGCAGTTCCGGCCACGCGGTGGTGGCTTGACGGTGACGTACAGCGAGCGGTTTTAGGTCTGATCGGCACGCTGCACCCGCGCTGGTTCAGCGGTCTTCGGTGACTCCCGGTGCGGTGTGGGGCCGACCCCGCCTGGCAGCAGCCACCTGTGCAGCATGGTGTTCAGATCTGCAAGCAGAACAGGCTTGGTCATGTAGTCATCCATGCCGAGGTCGCGGCAGTGTTTCGCTTCACTGGCCAAGGCATTGGCGGTCAGGGCGACGATGGGTATGCGCCGTTGGCCCGCTTCGGCGGCGCGGATGGCCACGGCCAATTCATAGCCATCCATCTGCGGCATGTGCAAGTCGGTGAGCAGCAACGCGTAGTCGCCCCGCTGCCAGCATTCCAGCGCTTCGCGGCCGGTGCTGGTGATGATCGCCTTGAAGCCCAGCAAGGCGAGCTGCTTGTCCAGCACCTCCTGGTTGACTTCGTTGTCTTCCGCCACCAGGATCAGCCGGCCCTGCGCACGGGCCTCCTGCATCGACAGCGGCGCCGCCGGCGGGTCGGCGTTCTGGGACGACTCCTCTCGATCATCCGCCGTAATGCGCCCGGCGGCCCGGGCCACTGCGTTCAAGAAGACACGGCGGTGCAACACGTTGCCGGCCAGGCCGACAAGGTCGCCGGCGATGACCCGGGACCCTCTGTGCCGTCCGCGTTCGATGATGACAAAGCAGGCTGGCGAGTCCGGTCGGGAACCGCACGCGGCGCGCAATTCGGCCAGCGCTTCGTCCGACATGTTGTCCGGTGTGTCGTCGGCGGCGGCAATGACACCGACCCAGGGGTCGGGTGGAGCGCTGTCGAGCCAGGCCCTTGCCGCCACCCCGTCTGCCGCACGATGCACCGCAGCGCCGCTGTGCTCAAGGTAGGCCGCCAGATCGTCGGCCGGCCCCGGTGCGCCCCCCAGCACTAGGCAGCGCAGGCCGGCGAGCGCGCAGGCTTCGGCGTCAATGTCGGCCTCGTGCTGGGGCCCAGAAGACATCGACGTGATTGGCAGGCGCACCGTGAAGGAGGAGCCCCGTCCCGGCTCGCTGTGCACTGCGATCTGGCCACCCATCATTTCGACCAGGCGGTGCGAGATGCTCAGGCCCAGCCCGGTGCCGCCAAAGCGCCGGGTGGTGCTGGCATCGGCCTGGGTGAAGGGGGAAAACAGCCGCGACAGCGTGTCTTGATCCATGCCGATGCCGTTGTCGGCAACGCTGAACTCCAGCACCTCTTGCTGCACGCCGATCATGAGCAAATGTGGCTCTGCCACTTTGCTCATACCCCCGCGGGGGGCCTGGCGCGAAGCGACAGGTTCGGGGGCGCGCTGAACCAGGCAGGCCCGCACGGCGACCCGGCCCGTGCGCTCCTGCGCGCCACTGAACTTGATGGCGTTGCCGGCCAGATTGAGCAGCACCTGGCGCAGCCGCGTCGCATCGCCGAGAAGGCGTTGCGGCAGAGCAGGGTCGGTGAACAGCGTCAACGCCACCCCCTTCTTGCTGGCAAGCGGGGCGAGGGTGTCACACACGCCTTCCACCACGGCGGCAACGTCCATCGGTTCACTGTCGACGTCGAACTGGCCGGCCTCGATCTTGGAAAAGTCCAGCACGTCGTCGACGATCGCCAGCAAGGCATAGGCCGAATCGCGTATGGTCTTGACGATCTCCTTCTGGGCGCGCTGGAGGTGGCTTTGCTCAAGCACTTCGATCATGCCGACCACGCCATTCATCGGTGTGCGTATCTCATGGCTCATCGTGGCCAGGAACGCGGACTTGGCACGGGTGGCTGCTTCGGCGGCGTCCTTGGCGGCGACCAGCGCATGCTCGGCTTGCTTGCGCGCGGAGATGTCGGTGTAAGTCGTCAGCATGCTGCCATCGGGCAGCGGCACGCCGTGCACCGCCACCGCACTGCTGTTGGGCCGCACACGTTCGAATCGGTGCGGCTTCGGGTCGCGTGCCAGCGCCATCCGCGCGGCGACGAGCGTGGTGGCATCGCCCGCGCCATAGTCGCCGCGCTCGGCGTTGTAGCGCAAGGCGCTTTCGAGCGAAGCACCCTGATGGAACACCCGGGCTGGCAAGTCGAGCAGCGACAGGCAGGCCTGGTTGGCAACGGTCACGACGAGGTTCTTGTCGACCAGCGAAACACCCGTCGGCAGCGCTTCGAGCAGCGCCCGCAAGTATGCAGCGTGTTCCCGGTTTTTGGCCTCGCTCACGCTCAGCGCGGCCAGCAGGGCCGACTTGCCAAGGTTGGCTTGCTCGGCGTTGTCGCGGGCCCGCAGCAGCGCGTCGAAGGCACGCTGCTGCGCGGCCTGGGCCTGTTCGCGTTCGGTCACGATCGCCGCCATGCACAACGAGGTCAGCACCACCACGCCGAGGAACAACTCAAGGATCAGCAGTGATTCGTTGCGTGGGCCGGCGCCGAACGGGCCGGCGCCGTGGATCGTCCCCCATACGGCCAGTGCCGCGATGAGCGCAACAGCGGCCGTTGCGCCGCGCGTTCCGAACCGCATCGCCGGCCAAACGAGGAACGGGATGATGATGAACGTGAGCAGCTTGTCGCTGAACGCTACGGTGTTGGCGACGAAAACGTAGGTCGTCGCGGCAATCAGCAGGCTGAAGCAGCACACCGCTTCCAGCCACAGACTGCGGCGCAGCGAGAACGTCGTGCCATGCCAGACCAGCAGCAGCGGCGCCACGATGAACACACCCGCGGTGTCGCCCAACCACCAGGTCAACCACAGCGCAGCGTAGCCCGACCACGGCGCGTAACCGGCCCAGCACAGCGTCGTCACCCCGACGGTGGCGCTGACCAGGCAGCTCACCGCGCCGCCCAATGCCATTAACGCGCAGACGTCGCGAACGCGCTCCAGGCGCTTAGGTTGGGCGGCGCAGCGTAGAAGCAACTCCATGCCGAGCAGTGCCGCCGCACTCGCACCGGCGCCGAACGTCGCCGAGGTCGCGATGTCGGCCGCCAGGCTCATCGGGCTGCCGACGAAATCCCACAGGTTCGCCGCGAACGAACCCAGCCAGATGCCCGGCCACACCCGCCGCCCGCACAGCAGCAGCGCCGCCAGCGCGATGCCCGAGGGCGGCCACACGGGGGTGGCGTGGCCGCCGGGAATGGCCAGCAGCAGGCCCAGCCGCGCTGCGGCGAAATACGCCACCGCGAGGGCGCTGATCAACGCCCACGCGGGCCAGTGGGCGAACGCGGTTTCGGTGGCCGCCGCCGCAGGCAACGCGGGTGTCGGCATGGCAATGTCGGTCATGTCTGAGATTCGCTGTTTGTGGGCCCTGCCGGGCGCCTCACCGGCCCAAATGGCGCGCCACGTTCTTCGGCAGGATGTCGCGATCGAATGGCTTGACGGCGAAGTCGGCGGCACCCGACGTCACGGTTCCTTCAAGCGCTGCAAGTCGCGGCGGGTTCAGGGGCGCTGCGCGCCACGCTGGAGGTGTTGTTTGATCGACCGCTGCAACGCCATTTCGGCCTCGCTCCAGGGCCATACGTCGCAGCGTGGCTCTGGCAGCGACCGGATCACATCGTCGAACGCCAACACCGGCAGCAACGGGGCGGTGCGCGCCAGGTGCCGAATCAACGACAGCCCTGCCACACGATCGACCGCATAGTCCAGGATCAGCAGGTCAGCGCCGGCGCGGGTCAGGCGCCGCATCACGTCCAGCGCGCTGCTCGCGGTGTCTATCCGGCTGGCGGGCGCCAGGCGCCAGATCAGCGCCAGCAGTTGTTCGCGGTGTGCGCTGTGCCCGACCAGCAACAGCACTCTCAACGTAGCGGGAGCGCCGAATGGCGGCGGATCCATGGCGCCGGAATTGTCTTGTACTGAAGGTGGCACGCAATGATCCAGCCGGGTGCCGCGCCCAACGGGCGCCGGGTCGCAGGGCCGGTGTCGTGGACTTTAGGCAGCGGCCGACGCCCGGTCTGCGGGGAGTTCTTGACGCACCCTGGCGGGCGAACGTGCCGATCACACGGGCGAGGCTATGACTCCTCGGCGTCGATCAAGCCGGCACGGATGGCGAAGCGCACCAGCGCCGGCACGTCGGCCACGCCGAGCTTGGCCATCAGCCGGCTGCGGTAGGAATCGACGGTCTTGGGCGACAAATGCAGGGCAGAAGCAATCTCGGAGCTTGAACCGCCCCGCACCACGAGCACGACGATCTGGCGCTCGCGCGCCGACAGCGAATCGAGCGCCGAGTCGCCGTCGCGCGCCGTCAACCCCTGCACCGCGAGATCGGCGACATCGCCCCCCAGGTAACGCCGGCCCTGCAGCACGCTGTCGATCGCGGCCATCAGCTCGGCCGCCGAGGCGCCCTTCAAGACATAGCCCGAGGCACCCAGGCGCAGCGCCTCGGCCACATGGCGCGGCTGTGCCGACATCGTCAACACGATGGTGCGCGGCGTCAGCCGGCGGCGCTGCATTGCCGTCAGCAGCTCGAAGCCTGAACGCTGGCCCAGTTGCAGGTCGAGCAGCACCACGGCCGGCGCCAGTTGCTGGATCTCCGCCAGGGCATGCGTCGGGTCGGCCGATTCGCCGACGATGCGGTGGCCGCCGGCCTGGAGCACGGCACGCAGGCCGTCGCGCAGCATCGCGTGGTCATCGACCAGGTAAACCGTTGCGGTCATGCTCGACCTGTCTCCCAGCGCAGCGCCACGCAGGTGCCGCCGGCAGCCATCTTGTTGACGGCGAAGCGGGCGCCGATCGCGATCGCGCGCTCGCGCATCCCGACGATACCCAGGTGGCCCGGCCGGCCATGGACCAGCGGCGCCGGGATACCCGCGCCGTCGTCGATCACCTCAAGGTTGAGCGAAGCGTCATCGCCGCCGAGCAGCACGCGGATCAGCGACGCGCCGGCATGCTGCTGCGCATTGGCGATCGCTTCGCGGGCCACCATGAACGCGCTGTACTCGACGCCGGCCGGCCAGCGCCGGCCCAACGCGTCGTCGGCCACTTCGAGCAGCACGTCTGCCCCGCCCCAGGCGATGGTGCGCGCGCCGATCTCGTTGTCGAGCGCGGCCATGAGCCCTTGCTCTTCGAGCAGCGGCGGGCGCAGGTCAACCAGCACCTGGCGCACCTCACGCACCGCCTGGTCGAGCAACATGGCAATCCGGCTGCCCTGCTCCTTCAACGCGTCGGGCATGGTCGCACCGTGTGTCGACATGCAGGCATCGAGGTTCAGCCGGGCCGCGGCCAGCGTTTGTCCCAAGTGATCGTGCAGGGCCTGTGCGACACGCTGCGTCGTCGTCTTTTCCTGCGCCAGCAGTCGATGGGCCAACTCGGACAATTCGAGTTGGTAGGTCAGCAACGCCTGCTCCGACTCGCGCCGGGCGGTGATGTCGCGCACCACGGCAACGAAGCGCTGGTCGTCCAGCCGGCGGGCGCTGGCCTCGGCGAAGAAGTGGCTGCCGTCCTTGCGCAGGAACTCCCATTCAGCCAGGTGTGGCTGGCCGGCCATCACCCGGGCGACCACGTCGCCGACACGGTGGCGCTCGGCGTCGGCCACCAGGCCGTGCGCGGGCAGTTGTAGCAACTCGTCGCGGCGGTAACCCAGCAGCGCCAGCATCTGCGGGTTGGCATCGAGCACGTGGTACTCACGGTCAATCAACAGCACACCGTCGGCCAGTTGCTCGAACAAGCCGCGCTGGTACGCCTCGGCTTCGCGCAGGGCTTGTTCGGCCCGATTGCGGTCGGTGGTGTCGAACGTGGTGCCGGCCATGTAGGTGGCGCGCCCGTCGGCGCCCCACGCCGCCTGGCCGCAGGTGTGAAACCAACGCCAGTCGCCACTGGCATGGCGGGCGCGAAATTCGAAGTCGTAGGGCGCCCGCCGCACCAGGTGCGCTCGCACGGCCTCGTGCCAGCGCGGCAAATCCTCGGGGTGCAGCAGGGCCTCGAAGCTCGTCACTACCTCGTCCGCCGGGGGTGGCTCGCAGCCCAGTTGCTGCCAGAACGGGGCCGGATAGGTAACCCGGCCTGCGGCGATGTCCCAGTCCCACACCTGGCCATGCGTGGCGGCGAGGCGGTAGCGCGTTTCGCTGACGCGCTGCGCCTGCTCGGCCTGCTTGCGCAAGCTGATGTCGGTGAAGTAGATCGACAAGCCGTCGGGCGATGGGTAGAGCCGACCCTCGAACCAGCGACTGCCGGCCGCGTAATAGTCTTCGACCACCACCGCCTTCTGGATGGCCATGGCTTGCTCGAACGCGCGGTGGAACGGCGAGCCGACGATTTGCGGGAACTCGGTCCAGATGTGGCGACCAAGAAGGTCTTCCTCGTTCTCGCGCCCAAGCAACTGTGCAGCACGGCGGTTGGCGTAGGTGTAGCGCTGTTCGCCGTCGACCGCCACGAAGCCATCGTCCACCCGGGCCAGCACGTCGCGCATCAGATCGTGGGCCGCCTGTCGTTGGCGTTCGAGTTCGCGTTGTTGGGTGACGTCGTGGGCTAGCACCAGTCGTGCGTGCTGGCCGTCGAACAACACGTCGTTCGCTGAAATCTCCACCTTGATCAAGTGGCCGTCTTTGCAGCGATGAAGCCAGGTCTCATCCTGCTGGAGGACATGCGAGGGGTCATTGGCGTCATTGGCCATCTCCGCCAGCTTCAGCAACAACCGCGGGCGATCTTCGGTTGGCCGGATGTCGGCGATCGTCATTGCCAGAAACTCGTCACGGGTGTAGCCGTAATGCGCCAGCGCCGCATCGTTGACCGCCATGAAACGCAAGGTCTCGCGGTCGAACACCCACATCGGATGCGGATTCGACTCGAACAACAGGCGATAGCGCTGTTCGCTGTCGCGCAGTCGGCGCTGCGCGGCCAGCCGTTCCGTGATGTCACGCGAGATGCCGAACATGCCGACCACGCGGCCGTCGGCGTCGTGCAGCGCGCCCTTGGTCGCCTGGAACGTGAGGCGGCCGTCGGCGGTGTCGAGTTCCTCCTCGAATGTCTCGGGCCGGCCTTGTGCCATCACGCGCTCATCATTGGCGCGCAGCATCGCCGCCTGTTCGGCGGGAAAGACGGCGCTGTCGTCGCGCCCCAGTACCTGCGCGACCGAGATGCCGGCAATCCGCGCGGCCTCGCGGTTGAACAGCAGGTAGCGACCCTCGCGGTCCTTGGCGAAAATGGCGTCGGGTGAGTTTTCGGCGATCGCCTCCAGCAAGCGCAGCGTGTGATCGTGCGACTGCAGCGTAGCGTGTTCGCCGGCGAAAGCCTGCTGCCTTCGGCGCACCAGCCGCAGCATCAGGCCGCCCAACAGCGCGGCGGTGACGCCAACGAAAGCCAGGCCTTCAAGTCTGCCTGCCAGAGCCCGGCGCGCCGGGTCGGTGATCAACCATGACGCGGTGGCGTCGAACAGGCCGAACCACAGGCCCGCGAACACAGCGTAGATGAGCACGACATGCCACACGTCCAGCCGCAGGCTCGCATGGGCGTCGCTGGCAGAAGGGGTCATTCGGGTCGTGGCACTGTGTTGGAGGGCGGAAATGCCGGGTTTCGGTACGGCGCGCGGCGTATTGCGTGGAAGGCTGGGCAACACATTTCGGCCGATTGTCATGGGCGATGCTCGAATGGGCCGCAGGTCACGCCGAGCACTGCGCCCGCGCAAGGTGAAGCACTTCAAACGCTCGTGCAGTGACCGTCGCAGCAAGCAAACTGCGTGGCAGGCAATCCGAGAACTTGATCGTCTCGGCAAAGGCAGCAAGCTCATCGTCCGTCAGCAAAATGGCGCCGATTGCCGCTGCGTCGAGCAGCGCTGCCGGCGCTTGAATGCTCAATGCATCGAACTTCACTTTGCTGCCAGCTCCCGCCGCATGCCGGGCCAGCGCTCGATTTGCACGAGTGCCCGCGAAGGTCCAAGTGCGGACAGTTGCCTCATCTGGCCTGGAAGCGATGAATTGAGTTCCAGGCGAGATGCACAGGTCATCCCGCATGAACTGAAGCGCCGACCTTGCACGCTGCGACAAGGTGACCAAGGACGGCGGGCCCTCGGCCAGAACACTCCGAATCCCTTGGCACACTTCGCGGCTCAAACTTCGGGCGCCGCCCATCCAACGTGCCTTGCCACCTTCCTTTGCTGGTTCCAGCCAGACCGTCTTCTTCGACCACTCGATACCGGTGACGCGCCAACTGCGGCCACCCAGCAAGATCAATCGGTTCTCTTGTTCGCCGGTCAAAACAGTCGGGTCGATGTAGCCGACTTCGGCATTGCCGTGTTTGCCGGTCAGCAACATCGAGCCACTGAACGACGCGAGCAAATCTCGGTAGTGGCCTCGGCCGAATTCCTTTTCAAGGCACGGGCCGACTCTGACGATGGCTTCGGATCGGTCCAGAAACTCAAGCCTCACCAAGTGTTCAACGAGTTGATCGATCCGTGAACGCTCAAGCTCAGGAAACGAGCCCTTCAGCAGATCAACCAGTTCGTGCGTCGGCAGTTCCCCCCGTTCCAACGTTGCCACCATCGCCTGTTGCGCCACGATGGGCCAAGGCTGTTCGGGAGGTTTCGCGGCCTCGACCCAGGCTTCAGACCATCGTTGCGTGATTCCGAGTGCAAGCAGGAACGCGTTGTCGTTCGTCGTGAGGAACAGGCAGTTGCGTCTGCTGTCGCCGCGCCGGCCGGTTCGGCCCATGCGCTGCAGGAACGATGACACTGTCGACGGCGAGTCAATCTGGATGACCCTATCCAGGTCGCCAACATCGATGCCAAGTTCCAGCGTCGAGGTTGCGACGATGACGCAATCCTTCTCTTCGGAAAAAGCAGCCTCTGCCTGTCGGCGTTCGGGGGCGCTGAGAGACGCATGACTCAGGAACGTTCGCACTTCGTGCGCACGCAGCATGCTGCTGAGTTGCTCAGCGCTGCTTCGCGAGTCGCAGAACACCAAGCGCTTCTGGCCACAGTGCAGCCGGGAGATCACTGTCGCCGCGTTTTCCAACGATGACACGTGATCGATCGTCACGTCGGCGTCGGTGCTCACGTTCGCACTTCCGACGACGGCGCGCTTGCCGGTTGGTGCGAACCAGTCGAGAAGCTCTTGTGGGTTGCTCACGGTCGCCGACAGGCCGATGCGCTGGAGCGGGCGTTTCAGGTATTGATCGAGCCGATGAAGCACCGAGCGCAAATGCCAGCCCCGGTCATCAGCCGCGAAGGCATGGAG
>JANOXU010000214.1:0-12303 GCA_031418595.1 Burkholderiales bacterium | reverse complement strand
AAAATTCCTCTTTTGGTGTGTTCGCGTCCGGGGGTTTTTTGGGTGGCGCCCCGCCCGGGGGGGGCGTTTGGGGGGGGGGCGCGCCCGCGACCCGAAGCTGTTTTTGTTCGACGAGCCGCTGTCGAACCTTGATGCCAAGCTGCGCGTGGAAATGCGCGCCGAAATCAAGCTGCTGCACCAGCGCACGCACACCACCACGGTGTACGTGACGCACGACCAGGTCGAGGCCATGACCCTGGGCGACCGCATCGCGGTGATGAAAGACGGCGAGGTCTTGCAGTTCGGCACACCGGCCGAGATCTACACCCGGCCCGCCACGCGCTTCGTGGCCGAATTCATCGGCTCGCCGGCCATGAACATGGTGGTCGCTCAGGCTTCGGCGCAGGGTTTTCAGGCCGCCGGCGTTAACCTGGAACTTGAGCCGGCACAGCAGGCTGCGCTGGCAGCAACAAGCGCTATGAACATCACCTACGGCCTGCGGCCCGAAGACCTGTCGTTCGCTGACACCGGCCTGCCCGGCACGCTGACCATCATCGAGCCCACCGGCCCGGAAACCTATCTCACGGCCGACACCGCGCTGGGCAAGCTCACGGCCCGCGTGCCGGGCAATGTGGCGCTGCGCGTGGGCCAGGCCGTGCACCTGCGCTGGGCCGCGGCGCAGGCGCACCTGTTCCATGGCACCAGCGGCCAGCGCATCGGCTGACGCCTGCTTCAAGCGGCATCACGGTTCGCGCAACAGCTCCAACAACTGCGCGGCGTCCACCGGCGCGCCGCTCTCGGCGCCGTCTTCACCGCTCAAGATGCCTTCGGCCAGGTCGCGCTTGCTGCGGTGCAGGCGCACGATCTTTTCTTCAATCGAGCCCTGCGTGACCAGCCGGTAAACGGTGACCGGCCGCTGCTGCCCCATGCGGTGGGCGCGGGCGCTGGCCTGCTCTTCGGCGGCCGGGTTCCACCACGGGTCGGTGATGATCACGTAGTCGGCCGCAGTGAGGTTCAGGCCGAAGCCGCCGGCCTTCAGGCTGATCAGGAACAGGTCGCCCTGCCCGGCCTGGAACGCCGCCACCCGCCGGGTGCGCTCGGCCATGGGGGTGCTGCCGTCGAGGTACTGGTAGCTCAGGCCGGCGGCGTCGAGCCGCTCGCGCAGCAGGGCCAGGAAGTCGGTGAACTGGCTGAACACCAGGGCCTTGTGGCGCCCAGCCACCAGCTCGCGCGCGAGCTGTTCAAACTCTTGCACCTTGGCGCCCACCAGGCCGAGTTCAGGCGCCACCAGGCGCGGGTCGCAGGCGGCGCGGCGCAGCTTGGTGAGTGCGGCCAGCATCTGAAAACGCGCGCGCCCGCCACCCGGGCTGTCGTCTGCCACCAGGGCCCGGGCCACACTGTCTTCGGCCTGCTGGCGCAGGGCTTCGAGCAAGACACGCTCGCGGCTGCCGGGCACCACTTCGTGAACGATCTCGGTGCGCGGCGGCAAATCGGTCAACACCTCGGCCTTGGTTCGGCGCAGCAGGAACGGCGCGATCAGGCGGCGCAAGCGGCGCGAGGCTTGCGCCTTGCGCTGAATGTCGTCATCGCGCTCGATCGGGTTGGCGAAGCGCTGCGTGAATTGCTCGGCACTGCCCAGCAGGCCCGGGTTGCAAAAACCCATGATCGACCACAGCTCGGCCAACCGGTTCTCGATCGGCGTGCCGGTGAGCGCCAGGCGGAATGGGCTCTTCAAGGCCAGCGCGGCCTTGGCGCGGCGGGTGACCGGGTTCTTGATCGCCTGGGCTTCATCGAGCACCACGCTGTGCCAGTCGATTGCAGCGACCATCTCGGAATCGATCTGCATCAACGCATACGAGCACACCAGCACCTGGCCGGGGCCGAGTGCGCGCAGTTGACGCCGGCGCTGGGCCTGGCGGGCGCTGTCTTCGGGTTGCGCAATGCTGCCGTCTTCATCGGGCTCGTCAGCGCTCAGGCCTTCGCCGTACAACGCAAACTGCAAGCTCGGTGCGAAACGCGCCGCTTCTTGCAGCCAGTTGCCGCACACCGAGGTGGGCGCCACCACCAGGGCCGGGCCGCCGGGCGCACGTTGCAGCAGCAGGCCCAGGGTCTGCACGGTTTTGCCCAGGCCCATGTCGTCGGCCAACACGGCGCCGAAGCCGCTGTCGGCCAGGCGCGCCAGCCAGCGGTAGCCGGCCAATTGATAGTCACGCAACTCGGCTTGCAAGTTAACCGGTGGCTCAACCTCACGCTCCTGGGCGGCGGCCCAGGATTGCGCGCGCTTCAGCCATGCCGCGTCGCCATTCAGGTTCAGGCCGGTGGCGCTGGCCTGCCAGGCCAACGCGGCCACGGGCGAAAGCCGCTGGCCCTGGCCTTGCGTTTGCACCACGGCGGCCAGGTCGTTGAGCTGCTGGCGCAGGCTTTCGCTCAAGGCCAGAAACTCGCCGTCACCCAGCGCCAGGAAGCGGTTGCGGCTGCCCTGCGTGAGTTCAAGCAACTGGCGCAGGCGCAGCACCTCGGCGCCGTCGAGCGTGAGTTCGCCATCGAGCGTGAGCCAGTCGCCTTTGCTCACCGCGCTCAGGGTCACGGCCTGGTCTTCCACCTTGCGCACGCGCATGGGTTTGCCCTTGGGCCACACGGTCTGAATGCCGTCTTGCAACTGGCTCAGGCCTTCCACCACGGCCAGGGCTTCTTCGGGGTCGTCAAGCTGCCAGGCGTGGCTGGCGTCGTCCAAAAACTCAAGCGCCGCCAGCAGCCGCGCGGTGATGCTGCGTTCCTGCGCCAGATCGCGCCGCGTGCTCAGCGTGGCGCCCTGGTGCACGGTGGTCACACGCTCACGGCCCTGGCCGGGTGCCAGGTGCGGGCCGAAGTCGCCAAACGGCGCGGCCAACAGCGCGAGCTGCAAGCCTTCGCCCACCGGCGTGAGTTCGGCGCGCAGCAAGGTGTTCACCGGCACCTCATGGCCCGCTTCGGCATCGCTGGCCACCACGAAATGCTGGCCCAGCACGCGCAAGGCGGCGTCCAGCTCTTCGCGCGCGGCCACCGGCACCTTCCAGCCTTGCGACACCAATTCGGCCACGCGCAACTGTGCCGGGCTCAGGCGCACCAGGCGGGCGCGGTTGCTGCCGTCGGGCAACAGCAGGATGTTGCGCAAGCGCGCGCGCTGGTCGCGCCAACGCTGCGGCAGGTAGCTGTCGTCCTCGACTTGCTGCTGCTGGCGCCGGGTGCGAATCGGGTCGAGCAAGCGAAAGTGGATGTGCTCGCCCTGGGCCATGATTTCCAGCCCGGGCAGGGCTTCTTCCACCGCGATGAAGATGTCGGGCGCACTTTGCCAGGCCACATGCGGGTGGCGCACCAAGGCGGGCGCGGCATTCGACAGGTCGATGGTGGCCACGCCGTACTCTTCACGCAGCACGGCGCGCAATACGGCCGCGTCGTGCGTGGGCAGATCCTTGCGCTTGAGCAAAGCGGCCAGCGACACATTCTTGGGCTTGCCCAAGCCGCGCACGCCGGCCTTTTGCTCCATCGCTTCCAGCGCTTGCAACCGGCCGTCGGCATCAGTGCTAACGACCCAGATCAGCCGGTCTTGCGCCGCCCCTGCCACCGGGCGCGCTGCGCTGGCGCTGGCACCCAGGGCCAGCACCGAGGCCAGGGTGTCGCGCCAACCATCTTGCACACCGCCAACAAAGAACGGCACGGCGGTGGCGGGCACCGGCTCGCCGAGCAGCACCGCCTGCGCGCGGCGCGCCAACTGGGCCAGCCACAGCATGCTTTGCTCTTCGTAGCCGGCAGCCAGGGCTTGCACATGAGTCAGTAGCTTTGCGCGGGCCGACGCAGGCACTTGCACCCGCAGCCAGGTGGCCAGCAGCAGGTGGTGCAGGTACAGCAGCGACTCCATGCCCAGGTGCGGCCGAGGCTCCAGCAAAAACTCTTCGTGCGCCTTGGGTGCATCACCCAGGCGTTGGTCGATGGCGCATTGCCAGGAACCCCAAATGCCGTGCACCTGGGCGCCGCGCTTGCCGCCGCCTTCAGCCGCGGCAAACTTGCGCGCCTTGACCCACGCCGCTGGTTCGCTGCTGGCCAGCAAGGCCATCAAGTACAACCAGCCCAAGCCGGACGAGACCAGGTTCTTGCGCCTGCCCAGCGCGGCCGCCGAGGCCTTGAGCCCGGCCTCGAACTGCACCGTGCCGGCGGCCCATTGGCCTTGGGCCATGGTGATGGCCGCACGCAGCAAGTCCACGCTGCCACCAGCCAACTGCGCCACCAGCGCACCTGCCGCATCGAACTGGCCGCGAAACAGCAACGTCTCGCCCAGGCGCAGGCGCAGCGTGGGCGCCACGGCGTCGGGTTCGTCGAGCGGTAGCTTGAGCAACCAGTCTTCCAGTGGCTTGACGCGCGGCTCGAAGAAGCCGCTGAAGGCCAGCATGCTGTTTTCAGCCAACTCGGCCTGCAGCGAAGGGTTGAGCAGGTCGAACAGGCCTGTATCGAAAGGCGTCAGCACGGCCCGGTGCAACGCCGAGTTCCAGTTCATGACGTAGCTGCTGGTCACCTGCGCCAGGCGTTGCAGGCCGGCCAGTTCTTTGCCGGCAAAGATCACCAGGCGGATCGTGCCGATCAGCGGCGCCGCCTCCAGGAACGACAGCGAATACGCATGCTCGAAGTTCACCATGCGCTGCCAGCCCGCATACCAGCGCGCGGCCGACTCGGGCTGGCGCATGATCGCGCCGAAGCGGGCGTGGCAGTGCGGCGCGGTCGCCGTGAGCCGGCCCTGCGGGTCGCGCTGCACATGGCCGGCTTCGACCAAGCGATCAGCCAGGCGGCGCACCTCGACTGGCGAGAGCGCCGCTCCACGCTGCAAACGGTATTGCGCCGCGGCCAAAAACTCGCTCAGCCGCGTGACGCCGGTGGGTGCACCCAGCACGCACAGCGCGTCGTGCACCACGGCGTCATCAATGGCCATGCGCCGGTCCAGCGCAGTGACCGCGGTGGTGGCGTCAAACGGCAGCAGACTGGGTTGATTCGGAGTGGGTTTCACGCAAGGGCTGGTGGCTGCTGTTCAGCCCACAAGCCTAATGCATCAATCGCGGTCCGCCGGCACCGGCATGGCGGCCGCCCCGCCCGCGCCTTGCCGAGCCTCGACCTTGAGCTTCTTCTCCCGCACCAAATAGCTGTACAGCACCGGCACCACCACCAGCGTGAGCAGCGTGGAGGTGATGACGCCGCCGATGATGGCCCGGCCCATCGGTGCTTGCATCTCGCCGCCATCGTTCAGCGCCAGGGCCAGCGGCAACATGCCGAAGACCATGGCCGCGGTGGTCATGATGATGGGCCGCATGCGAATCAAACCGGCTTGCAGCAGCGCTTCGGGCACCGTGGCGCCGGCCTTGCGCGCCTGGTTGGCAAAGTCCACCAGCAGGATCGCGTTCTTCGTCACCAAACCCATCAACATCACCAGGCCGATCATGGAAAACACATTCAGCGTGGAGCGCCAGGCCAGCAGCGCGAGCATCACGCCAATCAGCGCCAGCGGCAGGCTGGCCATGATGGCAATGGGCTGCAAGAAGCTGCCGAACTGACTGGCCAGCACGATGTAGATGAAGATCACCGCCAGCGCCATGGCCGAAAGCAGGCCGGCGAAGGCTTCGGCCTGCTGCTGCATCTGCCCGCCGACATCAAAGCTGTAGCCGGGCGGCAAGGTGGTGGTCTTCACCAGTTCTTGCACCTGCTTGCCCACGTCGCCGCTGGGCCGGCCTTGGATGCCGGCGAACACCGCTTCGCGGCGCTGCAGGTTCTGGCGCCGAATGACCTCGGGGTTGAACACGGGCTCGATGCTGGCCACGCTTTCAAGCGTGATGGGCGTGCCGTCCTTGCTGAACGCCACCGGCAGGCTGCGCATTTGGTCGATGCGTTCACGCTGCGCCTCGTTCAGCCGCAGCACGACTTCAACCTGGTCACCTTGGGGCGTGGTCCAGTGGGTGGCGACCTCGCCGTTGACATAGGCGCGCAGTGATGACGCCAGTTGCGGCGCTGTCAGCCCGAGTTCGCGCACGGCGCCGGGCTTCAGGCGCACGGCGTAGGCGGGCAGGCCGGGCTTGGCTGAAAGCTCCACATCGACGATGCCTGGAATGAGCTTGACCTGCTCGGCAAACTCGGCCGCCACGCGGGCCAGGCCTTCAGAGTCGCTGCCCAGGATGGCAACGTACACCGGGCGGTCAAACCCCACCGAGGCATCGGTGCCCGGAATCTTGGCGATCAGCGCTCGGATCGCATCTTCCACTTCCTTCTGGCTGCGTTGCCGATCCTTGCGCGCTTTCAACGCAATGTTCAGCCAGGCCTGGTTGCGCTGGCCGGCACCGCCCACCCAGGTGGAAACGATGGCCACTTCGGGGATGGCGCTGACGATGTCTTCAATCTGCCGCACCTTGGCATCGCTGCGCTCCAGGCTCGAACCCACCGGCATGCGCAAGGTGAGCTGCGTGAAGCCTTGATCGGTTTGCGGCACAAACTCGCTGCCCACCAGGAACGACAGGCCGATGGCGGCCACAAAGCTGGCCAGCCCCACGCTCATGACCACACCGCGGGGTGTGATGGTGGCCAAGCGCCAGCGCCGTGGGCTGGTTTTGTCGCGCCTGGCGGCCACAAAGCCACGGCCATAGGCCGGCAACCACAGGCGCCAACGCCGCGCTGAAAACGACCAGCGGATGAGCCGCTCGTACACCGTGTGCAGCCAGTCCATGCCGCGGTCGGTGGCGCGAATCGCGTGGCCCATGACGGGCAGCTTCTTCAAGTATTCAGACGGCGGGTCTTTCCAGATGCTGCTGAGCATGGGGTCGAGCGTGAAGCTCACGAACAGGCTGACCAAGACCGCCACCACCACGGTGATGCCGAAGGGGTAGAAAAACTTGCCGATGATGCCGCCCATGAAGGCCACGGGCACGAACACCGCGCACAGCGCAAAGGTGGTGGCCAGCACGGCCAGGCCGATCTCGTCGGTGCCTTCGCGCGCGGCCTGGTGATGGTCTTTGCCCATGGCCACATGGCGCACGATGTTCTCGCGCACCACGATGGCGTCGTCTATCAACAGCCCGATGCACAGGCTCAGCGCCATCATGGTCATGAAGTTCAGCGTGAAGCCGAAGGCATACACGGCGATGAAGCTGCTGATCACGGCGATGGGCAGCGTCAGCCCGGTGATGATGGTTGAGCGCCAGGAATGCAGGAACAAAAAGACGATCAGCACCGTGAGCAGCGCGCCTTCAATCAGCGTGTGCATCAGGCCGTTGAGCGAACCCTTGACCCAGTCGCTGTTGGCGTAGATCAGCTTCAATTCCACATCGGGCGGCAGCGTCTTGCGGATCTCTTCCATCGCCTGCTTCACGGCGTCGCCCGTGGCCACGATGTTGGCGTCTTGCTGCTTGAAGACGTTGAAGTTGATGGCACGCTGGCCGTTGATGCGGGCGGTGGAATCGGCCTCGCGCTCGCGTTCCACCAGTTGGCCCAGGTCGCCTAGAGTCAGGGCCAGGCCGTTGCGCCGCGCCACCACCAGTTGCTCGAACTGCCGCGGCTCGCGCAGGCGGCCTTCAACCCGAACAATCGTGTCCTGGTTGGCGTTGGACAACAGGCCCACCGGTTGGTCGGCATTGGCTTCGCGCAGCGCGGTGGCAATCTCGGCCGGCGTCACGCCGTGGGCACGCAGGCGTGCGGGGTCGAGGTCGATGCGAACCTCGCGCTTGGTGAGGCCGCTGATGTCAACGCGCGCCACGCCCTGCACGCGCTGCAAGCGCTTGCCCACGGCGCTTTCGCCCAGGACCGACAGCTCGCGGGCCGACCTGCTGCTGCAGGCCCCCAGGCCGGCGCGAGCACCGTCCGCCCCCCGAGGGGGCTGGCCTGCCTTTGACGGCCCGGCGCAGCCGGACAACAACGCCAGGTTCACCACCGGTTGGTTGTTCTCGCTGTTGAAGCGCTGAATGGTCGGCGCCTTGGCGTCGCGCGGAAAGCCGCTGTGGATGGCCGCCAAGCGGTCGCGCACCTCCTGCATGGCGCGGCCCATGTCGGCGTCGAGGCTGAACTCGATATTCGTCTGGCTGCGCCCTTCCATCGCCCGCGAGGTGATGCGCTTGACGCCGGCGATGCTGTTCACCGCCTCTTCGATCGGCTTGGTCAGTTCGCGCTCCACCGCCTCGGGGCTGGCGCCCGGGTAGGCCACCTCGACGAACGCGCCCGGGAAGCTGATGTCGGGCATTTGCTCCACGCCCAGGCGCATGTACGAAAACAGACCCAGCACACACAGCGCCACCATCACCATGGCGGCGAAAACCGGGTTGTTGATGGAAACGCGGGTGATCCACATGGCAGCGCTCCGGCCTCAGCGCGTGAGCGCCGGGCTGGAGGCCGAGGCCACCGGCGCCGCGCGCGCCGCCACCACCGAGGCCTGGGCACCTTCGCGCAGGCTTTCAAAGCGCGCGGCCAGCACCTGCGCGCCGGGTTGCAGGCCTTGCAGCACCTCGACGCGCGCGCCGCGCGGGTCTTGCCGGCCCAACAGCACGGTGCGCCGTTCGAGCTTGCCGTTTTCAATCAACCAGACCTGGCTGTCGCCGCCGCTGGCCACCACCGCGGCCGCGGGAATGGTGAGGCGTTGCTTGGTGTCAGCCAGTTCCACCTTGGCCAGCGCGTACTGGCCGGCGCGAAAGCGTTCATCGGCGTTGGGCACTTCAACCGTCACCGCAATCGAGCGCGTGCCGGCCTCGGCGGCCGGCGCAATGCGCGCAATGCGCGCCGCCACGGCTTGGTCGTGGCCTTCCACCAGCACCTGCACCGCCATGCCCGGGGCCAGGCGCGACACTTCATGCGTGGCCACGTTGCCCAGCAATTCAAGCCGGCCCAGGTTAACGATAGAGAACAGCGGCTGCTCGATGCTCACCTTTTCACCGGCCAGCGCCTGGCGCTTGGCCACGATGCCCGAGATGGGCGCCACCAGCGCGGCGTCGCGCATGGTCACGCGTGAGGTGTCGAGCGAGGCTTGGGCTGCCGCCAGCTGCGCCCGTGCGGTGTCGGCGCTGGCGCGTGAGTTGTCCAGCGCAATCGACGAGATGAACTGCTGCGCGGCCAGGCGCTCGTTGGACGCATGCGTGCGCTCGGCTTGCGCCAGCGCAGCGCGCGCTGATTCGAGGTTGGCGTTGCGCTCGGCGACACGCGTGCCCAACTCGGCCAGGTCAATGCGCCCCAGCGACTGCCCGGCCGTGACGCGGCTGCCTTCGCTAGCGTTCAACGCGAGCAGCGTGCCACCCGCTTTGGCGCGCACCATGGCCGTCGATGGCGCCACCAGCGGGCCGGAAAACTCGATCACGGCAGGCAGCCGCGCGCGCGCCGGTTGCACCACTTCGCGGGCGATGAATTCGAGCGGCACCTCGGGTTTCTTGCCGTCTTTGCCGACCACTGCCGCCTTGTCGCCAGCGCCCGGCAGCTTGAGCGCGCCGCTGAACATCGCCGCGCCGACGCCCACGCCGGCCAGGGCCAGCACCGCGCTTGCCCACCAGATTTTCTTCATGCTGTGCCCTCTTCACGTTGGGGTCGCACCGCCTCATACGGGGTGCGAAGTGGCGGCAGTATGGTGGCGGCGGGCGCGCAGCCAAGAGTGTCTGCGACGAAATGCAGGCGGCGCACGACGGGCTGCGCCGGCGCTGGATGGTGCGGCTCAGACGGTCGCCAGCGCCTGTGCCTGCATCCAGCGCTCGAACTCCACCGTGGCCATCGGCGAGGCGAAGTGTTCGCCCTGTCCGAGCTGCACACCGAGCTTATGCAGCACCTGCGCTTGCGCGGCAGTTTGCAGGCCGTCGGCGATGGTCGCGATGCCAAGCGTCTGCGCCATGCGGACGATGGCTTGCACCAGCATGCGGTGCGCCTCGACCTGCTGCACCTGGTGCACAAAGTGCGCGTCGACGGTGACGGCCGCCAGCGGCAGGCGCGACAAGGACGACAGCGATGACGAGGCCTGGCCCAGGCCTTCAAGCGACAAGCGCACGCCCATGGCGCGCAGTGCTTGCAGGCCGGCTGGCGCGGCGGCGTCACCCGTGAAGGCTTGTTCGGTCCAGCGCAGCTCCAGCTCGCTGGCCCCCAGCGCGGTGTCTGCCAGAACATGGGCCAGCTGCTTGGCCAGCGGCGCGCCGACGCACGACGACGGGCTCAGCCCGATCCACGCGGGCGCAGCCGCACCGCACTGTTCGCGCCAGGCTGCAAATTGCCACGCAGCCCGGCGCAGCTGCCACTCGTCGAGCATCGCCGCGCAAGCGGGGTCGTCGATGTCGGCCTGAAATTGCTCGGGCGACAGCACACCGCGCTGCGGGTGGTGCCAGCGCAGCTCGGCGCGAACACCCGCAAGGCGAGCTGGCACGAGCGTCATCACGGGCTGGAAATGCAATGCAAACTGCTCGCCTTCCAGCGCCAGGTGCAAACGCGCTGTGGCGCTGCGGCGGGCCTCGTGGTGTTGGCCCAGCTCAACGCTAAAGCTCACCGCGTGCGCCGAGCCAAGCTCACGGCAGACGTGCAAGGCGAGCTCGGCGTCGCCGATCAACTGACTGACGTCGGTGGCGGACGGCTCGGTGCTGCGCACCCCCATGTTGAGTGTTAGCTGCAGGGGATGGTCTTGCACGGTGTAGGCCTCGCTGGCCTCGCTGTGCAGGCGCTGCACGATAGCCTGCTCTTGTTCGGTACTGGCCAGGCCGTCCAGCAGCACCAGGTAGCTGAGCTCGGGGCCAGCGCGGCGCCACAGCGCGTCGGTGGGGCGCAGCGTGTCAAGCAGGCGGCGCTGCACCGCCTCTTCAAGCATCTCCGCCGCCGCATCGCCCAGCGTGGCCAGCGCGGGCTCGGGGTTGCCCAGGTGCAGGGCGACGACGGCAAAGCGATCTTGCGGATGGCGAGCGGTGTGGGCCAGGGTGCGTGCCAGGCGCTGGCGCCATTCAGCCTCAGCGGGAGGCATCGGCGCCTCAGCCTGCGGCGCGTGCGAAGGGGCATCCCCGGCCCTGGCGGAGCTTGCGCCCGACGGGTCGCTTTCGTGACGAAGGGCGGACCTGGGCTTGACCTTGACGAGCACGAGCAAACCCACACCGGCCAGCGCCAGCATCAGCGCCGGTGGTGCCGGGCTGGCGTCGCTGAGAAGCGCGTCACCGGCTTGCTTGGTGAGCATGGCCAAGAGCGCATGGCCGGCGGTGGCGGCGTACGCGGCGTGGTTATGCAGCTCAGGCCAGGGCACCGTAGCACCACTGCCGCCCACCAGCGCGGCGCGCTCATGCAAACGCTGCTGCGCTGCCGCCCACGCGGCCATGGCCATCGCCAACTTCGGCGAGACGCCGCGCTCTTGAACTTCAGGCTGCGCCATCAACATCAGCGCATGTTCGGTGTCGTGTTGCGTGCCCACATGCACGGCGTGCCAACTCGTCGCGACATCGGCCGACAAGGGCTCGATGGTCGTATGCGACGCGGCCAGCACCGCAGCGTCGGCCGCGCGACGCGCCAGCGTCAACTGCTGCGTCACCAGGGCGATGAGCTCAGCGTCGGTGGCGCGTGCGCGGTCGGCGCGTGCGTCCAGCCAAACCCAACGCGCGGACAGCAGTAGCAGCACCAGCACTGCCAGCCCCAGCGTGGCGCGCCAGCCCATGGCCTGGCCCGGCAGCGTGCCATGAGGAGCATCGGGGTCTGGGGCTTTGGCAACGGGCAGCTGCGGGGTCATCGTGGCGGCATGGCATCGTGATCGGCAGATGCCGACCTCGACGCTATCGGCCAGACAGACCTGAAACTTGAGGCTCAGTCCCGTGCCTGGCGCTGCGCGGCCAAGGCGCACGCCAGGCCCACTGCGGCCGCGCCAGCCGCCGCCCAGAACACAGCGGCAAAACCGAACCGGCTGCTCAGCCAACCGCCCCCCAGGCCGCCAATCACCCCCGAGACGCCGTAGCCCAGCGTGGCGTACAGCGCTTGCCCGCGCCCGCGCAGCGGCCCGGGGAAGTAGCGGTTGATGAGCACGATGCAGGCCGCGTGCTGGCCGGCGAAGGTGATGGCGTGCAGGCTCTGCGCCAGCACCAGCACGATGGGCGATGACGCAAACGCCGCCGTCACAGCGAAGCGCACTACCGACACGCCCGCAGCCCATTGCAGCCAGCGATGCGGCTGCATACGTCCGAAGAATCGGCCCTGGGCCCAGAAGAAGACGATCTCGAGCAGCACCGAGACGGCCCACAAGACACCGAGCATGGTCTTGCTGTAGCCCAGGGCGTCGAGATAGAGCGAGAGAAAGGCGTACAGCGCCGTGTGTGCCAGCACGGTGAAGAACAT
>JANOXU010000213.1:0-3025 GCA_031418595.1 Burkholderiales bacterium | reverse complement strand
CGCGGCCTTCCTTGATTTCTTGGTCCATGCAGCGCGACACAAAGTCGCGCGGCGCCAGATCCTTCAAGGTGGGCGCATAACGTTCCATGAAACGTTCACCGTTCACGTTGCGCAGAATGGCGCCTTCGCCGCGGCAGCCTTCAGTGAGCAGCACGCCGGCGTTGTGCACGCCGGTGGGGTGGAACTGCCAGAACTCCATGTCTTCCAGCGGGATGCCGGCGCGCGCCGCAATGCCCAGCCCATCACCCGTGTTGATGAAGGCATTGGTGCTGGCCGCAAAGATGCGCCCGGCGCCACCGGTGGCAAACAAGGTGGTGCGGCCTTGCAGGATGTGAACTTCGCCGGTCTCCATCTCTAACGCCGTGACACCCAGCACATCGCCCTGCGCATTGCGAATCAAGTCGAGCGCCATCCACTCCACGAAGAACTGGGTGCGTGCCTTCACGTTTTGCTGGTACAGCGTGTGCAGCATGGCGTGGCCGGTGCGGTCGGCCGCGGCACACGCGCGCTGCACCGGCTTTTCTCCATAGTTAACCGTGTGGCCGCCAAACGGGCGCTGGTAGATCGTGCCGTCGGGGTTGCGGTCGAACGGCATGCCCAAATGCTCAAGCTCGTAGACCACCTTGGGCGCTTCGCGGCACATGAATTCAATGGCGTCCTGGTCGCCCAGCCAGTCACTGCCCTTCACGGTGTCGTAGAAGTGGTAGTGCCAGTTGTCTTCGCTCATGTTGCCCAGCGAAGCGCCGATGCCGCCTTGCGCGGCCACGGTGTGCGAGCGCGTGGGGAAGACCTTGCTCAGCACAGCCACGTTCAGCCCGGCACGGGCCAGTTGCAGCGAGGCACGCATGCCTGAGCCGCCGGCGCCGACGATGACGACATCAAACTTGCGAACCGAAACCGATGCCATCTCAAAGTCTCCAAAGCACTTGTACACCCCAACCGGCGCAGCCCACCAGCCACACCAGGGTGAACACTTGCAGCACAAGCCGCACGCCGACGGGTTTGACGTAATCCATCCAGATGTCGCGCATGCCCACCCACACATGAATGGCCAGGGCCACGATGACACTGAAGGTGAGCACCTTCATCCACTGCGCGGCGAAGATGCCGGCCCATTTCTCGTAGCCCAGCGCCTGGCCGGGCCACAGCACCTGTGCCAGCAAGGCCACGGTGAACAAGGCCATGAGCACCGCGGTGACGCGCTGGCTGAGCCAGTCGCGCAGGCCGTAATGCGCACCGACGACGATGCGTTTGCTGCCGTGGTTGACGTTCATGGTGAGCCTTCTCAATAGAGGCCGAACAGACGCGCGGCCAGCGCCAGAGTGAGCACGCTGCTCAACACCAGGGTGACCAACGCCGAAGAACGCCCTTGCGCCATGCTCACGCTGTGCGTCATGTCCATCCACACGTGGCGCACGCCGGCAATGAAGTGCAGCAAGTAAGCCCAGATCAGCGCCAGCGCCACCAGCTTGATGCACCAGCCCGGCAGCCCGATGGCGCCGCTGCGAAACACGGCGCTGAACTGCTCATAGCTGATCTCGGAGGTGACGCTCACATCAAACAACCAAATCACGAACGGCAGCAGCAGGAACATCAGCGCGCCGCTGACGCGGTGCAGGATCGACACGATGCCCGCCGGCGGCAGCCGGTAGGCCGCAAGCTGGGTGACGTGGATGTTGCGGTACACGGGGCGACTCGCCGGCCCGTCCTTGCGCGTGCTTGCCATCTGGGTTGTCCTTGTGTGCAACGCTTTCTGCGGTCTGCCTGCACTGCTGAGCGGGCGGCAAACCGGATGAGTTTATTGCAACGCAGCAGGCTTTCTTGAAACTTGCCCGAGCGCAGGCGTGATGCGGCCGCGCGCCACCGCCGAGCTACTGCAATTCGTTGCGGTAGTAGTGTTCCGCCGTGTTGTACAGGCCGCGGCGCAGTTCCACCGCCTGGTCGTGGTAGGTGTACGACACCCGCTCCACCAGCAACAGCGGCGAGCCCGCGGCCACGCCCAGCAGTTCAGCCTCGGCCGCGCCGGCGGCCACGGCGCGCAGCTTTTCTTCGGCGCGGATCATGCGAACGCCGAACTCGGCCTCGAACAGGCCGTACATGGGCCCGCGATAGTTGGCCAAGCGCTCGGCGCTCAAACCTTTGAACAGCGCACCCGAGAGCCAAATGTCATCAAGCACCACGGGCTGTTCATGCAGCAAGAGCAGGCGGCGCACCTGCACCGCGGTGTCGCCCGAGGCCAGGCCCAGCACGCGCGCCACTTCGGCACTGGCGCGCTGGCGCCGGCATTCGAGCATGCGCCGCTGCATGCCCACGCGCTCGCCGGCGTCGGGCATCAGGCGCAAGAACCGGTATTGGGTGCGCGCTTCAGCATGGGTGGCCACAAACGTGCCCTTGCCCTGGCGGCGCACCAGCAGGTTTTCAGTGGCCAGTTCGTCCACCGCCTTGCGCACCGTGCCCTGGCTCACCCGAAAGCGCGCGGCCAGCTCGATCTCGCTGGGAATGGCTTCGCCCGGCTTCCACTCGGCCTCTTGCAACGCCCGCATCAGCAAGCCTTTGATCTGCTGGTACAGCGGGCTGAAGGCCGGGCCGGGGGAGGCCGCTCGGGCCAGCGCAGGCCGGGAGGGTGCTGGCGCGGCTGGCCCGGCGACAGGGGCAACACGGGCAACAGAGCGGGCGCGGGGGGCGGGCATGGGGCCGATTGCAGCACAGCGGCGCGCGCCCGTCCATGCTGAGATAAAAGATGTCTTCTATCTGATAGAAGAATGACCTTTGCCGGTTGATTTCAGGCCCTTGCCCGCAACACCTTGGCCTACACTTCACCGCCCTCGCCGCACCGCGCCACCCTGCCCGCGCTGCGCCCCGGATTCCCTGCCACACCGCCCAACCCCTTCACGGAGCCCACCCCATGAACAAGCCGCCCGTTCGCGTTGCCGTCACCGGCGCCGCTGGTCAGATCGGTTATGCCCTGTTGTTCCGCATCGCAGCCGGCGAAATGCTGGGCAAAGACCAGCCAGTCATCCTGCAA
>JANOXU010000212.1:0-24308 GCA_031418595.1 Burkholderiales bacterium | reverse complement strand
TGGCGTAGCGGCCCACGATGGCCGCGTGGTGGACACGGCGGGCGATTCGATATTGGCCGCATTCGGCACCGCCACCGCGGCGGTGCAAACCGCCCTGGCCACCCAAGCGCGGTTGTTGGCCGAGGCGGCTGACAGCGACGCCGAAAGCCGCCTGCGCTTTCGCGTGGGCGTGCACGTGGGGGATGTGATCGAGAAGGCCGACGGCAGCATTTATGGCGATGGCGTGAACATCGCCGCGCGCCTGCAAGCCCTGGCCGAACCCGACGGCGTGGTCGTGTCGCAGGCCGTGCTCGACATCGTGGCGCGGCGCGTGGCGTGCAGCTTCATCGACTTGGGCGAACAGACGGTCAAGAGCATCAGCCAACCCTTGCGGGTGTATCAGTTGGCCCTCGCTGCACCCGCCACCGCGCAAGTGCGTGCCGAAGCAGTGCAGGGGCTGCGCGCTGGGCCGTTGACACTGGACCTGCCCTCGCGAACAGCGAGCCTGGACAATCAGACACTGGCGCTGGACAACCTGGAATTCGATCTGTTGCGCGTGCTCACGCTGCGCGATGGGCAGGTGCTCAGCCGCCACGAGCTGCTCGAACAAGTCTGGCCTGGCATGCCAGTGGGCATCCAGCCGTTGCAGGCCTTGGTTGAAAAACTGCGCGCGCTGTTGGGCGCGGGCGCCATCGTCACGGTACCGGGCCGCGGATATCGTTTGGCCCTGGGTTATGCCCGCAAACCGACCGACACGCCCAACCATGCGCCGCAAACCCAGTCCAGCGCAAACCTGCCTACACCGACCGTGGGCATGGTGGGGCGCGATGACGACCTGGCCGCCCTGGAACGCCTGTTGCAACAACACCGCCTGGTCACTGTGGTGGGTGCCGGCGGCATGGGCAAGACCACCCTCGCCCTGGCCGCCGCGCATGACGCCTCGAGCCGTGGCGCCACGGCCTGGGTGGAGCTCGCACCCTTGCAAGACCCAGCCTTGCTGCCGGGCCGCGTGGGGCAGGCGCTGGGCGTGGCAGTGGCGGGCAACAATCCGCAGCAGGCCTTGGTCAAGGCCCTGGCCGCGCAAGACTTGCTGCTGGTGCTGGACAACGCCGAGCATCTGCTGGAAGCGGTGGCCGCTCTGGCCCAAGCCCTGCACGATGGCGCACCCAGCATTCGCCTGCTGGTCACTTCACAGGCAGCGCTCAAGGTCGACGGTGAGCGCCAGTTCCGCTTGGACGCCCTGGCCGCGCCAGAATCCAACATCTCCGTAGACGAGGCCTTGACCTACGGCGCCGTGGCACTGTTCGTTGACCAGGCGCAGGCCGCTGACCGCCACTTCCGTCTGAACGCCGACAACCTGGCCAGCGTGGTGGACCTTTGCGTGCACCTCGACGGTGTGGCCCTGGCCATCAAGCTGGCGGCCGCGCGCTTGTCGTTGTTTGGCTTGAAGGGCTTGCAGCAGCGGCTCACCGAGCGTTTTCGCCTGCTCGGCCAGGGGCCGCGCAGCGCGCCGCAGCGGCAACAGACCTTGCGCGCCGCGCTCGATTGGAGCCACGGCTTGCTGGCGCCGAATGAGCAGCGGGTATTGCGCCGCCTGGGCGCCTTCGGTGCCGGCTTTGCGCTTGAACAGGCTGCCAAAACTGCCGGCGACGAAGCGCTCGATGAATGGGCCGTGGTCGAGGCTCTCGGCGCCTTGGTTGACCGTTCGATGGTGATGATCGATGCGCAACACGAAGGCCAGTACCGGCTGCTGGAAAGCGCGCGTGAGTACGCCGCTGCCAAGTTGCGCGAGGCGGGCGAGCACGCCCGCACGCATGAACGTGCCGCACGTGTCTTGCAGGCGAACTTCCCGGCCTTGGCCGAGGCCCAACCACAAACGCTGGCCTACCACCTTACCGAGGGCGATTGCCTCGACGAGGCCGTGGCGCAGTGGGAGCGCGCTGCCGCCCAGGCCATGGCCCGCTCGGCCAGCGTGGAGGCGGTGCTGCACTTGAGCATGGCCATCGAATTGACCCGAACGCTGGCCGAGCGCGCAGTCGACCCGGCGCCGCTGTTGCGCCGCGAGCTGGCCCTGCAACTGCGCCTGGGGCCGCTGGTCATGATGACCAAAGGCCTGGGCTCGCCGGATTCAGAAGCGCACTACCAGCGCGCGCTGCACTTGTGCGAAAGCGTGGGTTCCCTGTCGGACTCGTTCATCGCTACTTTCAACCTGTGGTTCATTGCCGAGGCTCAACTCAAGTTCGACCAGGCGCAGATTCACATTGAATCATCGCTGCGCCTGGCCGAGCAGGCAGGTGACGAGCGCTTCATGGTGCAGGCACGGCATGCGGGCTATACCACGGCCATCAATACCGGCAAGTTTGCCAAGGCCTTGAGCGAGGCGCAGGACGGTTACCGCCGCTACCGCGCCGTTGACGGCCCCTATCACCGCGCCACCTTCGCCGGCCACGACCCCGGCATCTGCGCCCTGGGGCACCAGGTCACTGCCAACCTGCTGCTTGGCAATACGACCTTGGCGTTTGAGCAACTCGACTTGCTTGAGCAGCAAATCCGCGCATGCGACCACGCCGCAAGCCAGATCATTGGCCGCTATTCAGCCTGCGCGGCCTGTGTGTTTGCGCGCGCCCCGCAGCGCATGCGGGCCTTGGCTGAAGAGGGCCTGGCCGTGTGCCGGCGGCTTTCGCTGGCGCAGTACGAAGGGCTGTTCACCGTGCTGAGCGCCTGGGCGGCGGCGTGGCTGGATGGCGACCGCGGCGCACCCGCCCAGTTGGCCGCCGGCGTTGAGCGCTTCGAGTCAACCGGCACGCGGCTGCGCGTGTCGCTGCTGCGGGCGATTGCCGCCGATGGTTGCGCCGCCGTGGGGAACATTGCCGCTGGCCTGGTGCTGGTAGAGCGCGGCCTGCGTGAATTGATCGAGCGCCAGGAACTGGGTTGGCACGCCTATGCCTTGATCGTGCGCGGCGAGCTGTTCAGCCAGCAGGGCCGCAGCGCCGAGGCCGAGGCCAGTTTTGCGCAAGCCCGTGTGGTGGCACAAGGCCAGTCCGCCCTGTTGATGGAACTGCGCGCGGCCAACGGGCTGGCCAGGCTGTGGCGCCACGGTGCACAAGCCAATGACATCGAGCCCCTGCTGCAAGGGCTGCTGCAACGGTTCACGCCCATGGCCAACATGCGCGATCTTGATGAGGCCCGAGCCCTGCTGAAAGCCGCGCGCACGCGATGAATACCTGGCGCGCCGAGAGGGCCTACAGCAGCACCGCCATGCGTTCCAGGATGATCACGCCGAAGAACCCGAGGCCGGCCAGCACCGTCCACTTCACGATCACCAGCCCGCGCTGGCGCCACACCGGCGCTCGCGTGCCGATGTACATGGCAAAGCACAGCAGCGAAGCCAGCAGCAGCAGGCCGAAGACGAGGCGGAAGATCAGCATGGGGTGATGCGAGCCCAGCGCAGCAATCGGGCCCGCACTACCAGGCCGGCGCCAGTTCGGCCAGGCCGCGAGGCGCTTGCGCTGCGTCGCTGAACGTCACTTCTTCCCACGCCGTGGTGTCGGCCAGCAGCGCACGCACCAGTTGGTTATTCAGCGCATGCCCGCTCTTGTAGGCCACGTAGTGCGCCAGCAGCGGGCGCCCGGCGGTGGCCAGGTCGCCCATGGCGTCGAGGATCTTGTGCTTGGCGAATTCATCGTCGTAGCGCAGGCCGCCGGCGTTGAGCACGCGGCTGTCGCCGACCACGATGGCGTTGTCCATGCTGCCGCCCAGCCCTAAGCCACGTGAGCGCATCAGCTCCACATCTCTGGTGAAACCGAAGGTGCGCGCGCGCGCAATGTCGCGCTTGTATTGCCCCGAGGCCATGTCGAACTCCACGCGCTGGCCGGTGCTGGCCACCGCGGCGTTGTCGAACTCGATCTCGAAGCTGAGCTTGTAGCCCTCGTACGGCTCCAGCCGCGCCCACAGCTTGTGCGGGCCTTCGCCGCTGTGCACCGCCACCGTGCGCGTGACTCGAATGAAACGTTTGGGTGCGTCCTGCAGCGCGATGCCCGCGCTTTGCAGCAGGAACACGAAGCTCGCCGCGGAGCCGTCGAGGATGGGCACTTCGTCGGCCGTGATGTCGATCAACAGGTTGTCCAGCCCCAGGCCGGCGCAGGCCGACAGCAGATGTTCGATCGTGGCCACGCGCGGCCCGTCGCTGCGGCCCGTGGGCGACAGCGTGGTGGCCATGCGCGTGTCGCAGACCCAACCCGCCAGGGCCGGCATGCTCACCGGCTCGGCCAGGTCAACCCGGCGAAAGACGATGCCGTGATCGGGTGGCGCCGGGTGCAAGGTGAGCTCCACCTTGTGGCCGCTGTGCACGCCCACGCCCACGGCCCGGGTGATGGCTTTCAAGGTGCGTTGGCGCAGCATGGCGGAATTGTAGGGACGCCTGAAAGGCCAACGTTCATGCGGGCCGCAGGCCGCGTGACCGTTGAATGCGCAGCAACTGCTGCGCCGCCTGGCAACGCCTGTTCACATGGCCGATGCATCCCAACGCACCCGACCCGCTCTGTTGTGGTGACCCCGCCGCCGCCGCAACTTGCGTTGCCGCAAGGGCCGCTCTGATAAAGCTCATCGCCAGCCAGGCACGGGCCGAAAAAGGAATACGGTAGCGCCAAGCGAGTGCAAGACCCTGAACGGCCCAAACCACCACGACTGCATTGGCGGCGATGAACGTTCACGGTCAGTACCGCGTTCACGGATGGTTACGGAGGTCACGATGAAACACTGGCTCGAAACGCTGAAGCGCCTGAGCCTGGGTGCGGCACTGGCCGTGCTGTTGCCGGCGGCCGCGCTGGCGCAGGCGACGCCCGATTGGACGCACACCACGCCCAACACCTACGGCAAGATGATTGCCCTGGATCAGGGCAACAACGCCTACGTCGCGGGTTCCGACCCCATGGCCTTGACGATGCTGATCACCAAGCTCAGCCCATCGGGTGCGCAGTTGTGGCACCGCAGCTTCGACCACCCGGGCACGAGCGAACAGAGCACCTGGGTCACGGTCGATGCGGCCGGCAACGCGATCGTCACCGGCTACACCGTGCGCGCCTCCAACGGCGACCCCACCGGCCTGATCGTCCTGAAATACGGCCCCGCCGGCAACCTGCTGTGGCAGGACGTGGTGTCGTCGGCGTTCGGCTATGCGCTGCGCGCGACGACCGACAGCGCGGGCAACATCTACGTGCTCGGCCGCGCCTTCCTCACCAACGCCAGCGGCAACACCACGCACGACGTCGTCACCATCAAGTACGCCGCCAACGGCACGCGGCTGTGGCAGCGCAGCCTGGGTTTCGACGATTTCTCGTCCGATGCGCCGACGTCGATCGCGCTCACCCCCGGCGGCAACGTCATCGTCACGGGCGGGCGCGTTGCGGCCGCCTACGACCCGGCGGGCAACACGCTGTGGTCGAAGGTGTTCGAGACCTCCTCCGCCGCGCTCGATGTGGCGCTCGGCCCCGCGGGCGAGTTCTTCATCGTCGGGGGCACGTACTCGCCCAACACCGGCAATGTCTTCCTGGTCATCAAGTTCGACCAGAATTTCAATGAGCTTTGGCGCAAGACCTACAACGCTGGCCCCTGGGGTTGGCGCGCGGCCGTGGACTCCCAGGGCAACGCCATCGTCACCGGCATTGACGGCACGGGTTGGATGACGATCAAGCTCGATTCGAACGGCAGCCTGCTGTGGTCGCGCCGGTACGACCAGCACAGCAACGACGAGATTCCTTATGCCATGGTGGTGGGGTCCGACGACGCGATCTACATCACCGGCCAAGGCGGCCCCGGTCCGACCATGGGCGAACTCAGCTACCTGCGCACCGTCACCCTCAAGTACACGCCCACCGGCGCCCAGGCCTGGTCTGCCACCACGTTCGATTCGGTGCGCGGCCTGGGCCTGAAGCTGGGCAGCGACAACGGCCTGTTCGTGGTCGGCGAGTCGCCCCAGACGGTGTTTCACTACACGCAGGCCAGCATGGTGAACCTTCCGCCCGTGGCCGCGGCGGCCGCCACGACCGCGACGACAGGCCCGTCGCCGCTCACCGTGGCGTTCACTTCGGCCGGCTCGAGCGACGCGGACGGCACGATCGTCAGCCATCGGTGGAGCTTTGGTGATGGCACAACCTCGCTCGAGGCCAACCCGACCCACACCTATGACGCGGGCAACACCACCGCGGGCAACTACGCGGCCACGCTGACGGTGACCGACAACCGGGGCGGCGCGGCCACCTCAGCGCCGATCACCATCGCGGCCAAGCCAGCGCTGGCGACGCCCCTGTTTGTCGGCTTCGATCCGTCCACCATCAAGGGCGGCCTGAGCACCCTTGGCACGGTGGCCGTGTCCAGCGCCGCCGGCGTGGCGGTGGCGCTGAGCAGCAGCAACCCGCGCGTGGCCAGCATGCCAGCCAGCGTGCAGCTTGCGGCGGGCCGCGCCATCGCCACGCTCAGCGTGAAGACTTCGCGGGTGAAGGCCAGCACAGCGGTAACGATCACGGCCACGGCCAACGGCGTGAGCCGCAGCGCAACCTTGAGTGTCGTGAAGTGAGCCTCCCGCGCCGGGCGGCGCGCAGCCGGCACCGGGTGCGCGCTACGCCGCAGCAGGAAAGCGCCGCGCCAGCTCAGCGCCGATGCGTTTGAAAACGACCGGCTTGGTCCAGTAGTCCACACAGCCGGCTTCACGCGCCAGGCGCACCTGTTCGGGCAGCGCGTCAGCACTGACCGCGATCACCGGGATGCTGGCCGTGCGCGGGTCGGCGCGCAGCCGGCTCAGCACCGTCAGGCCGCTCATGTCGGGCAGGTTCATGTCCAGCATGATCAGGTTCGGCCGGTGCCGCATCGCCTGGCGCAGCCCGTCGCCACCATCGGTGGCTATCAGCAAGCTTGGGGGCTGCGTGGCAAAGGTCTCGAACAGGGCCTGCATCAGGATCACGTTCACCGCGTCGTCTTCGATGTACAGCACCGTGTCCGCACCCAGCAGCCTGGTGGCAAGCACGGGCGGCGCGCCAAGCTCGGCGCCGTTGGCGGCCGGCAGTGTCGCAGGTCGGCCGTCGACCAGCCAGTGCACGGTGAACGTGGTGCCCCGGCCCGGCTCGGACACCACATCAATCGTCCCGCCCATGGCCGCGACCAGCTTGTGGCTGATCGACAGGCCCAGGCCGGTGCCCGCCGGCGCCGCGCTGCCACTTTGCAGCCGCTTGAAGGGCTCGAACAACGAGGCCAGGTGGGCCGCATCGATGCCGGGCCCGGCATCGGTGACCGACAACGTGAGCTGCTTGGCCTGCGGCGCGCAACGCAAATGCACGCTCACCACCGATGCAGCGCGAGTGAACTTGATGGCATTGCCCAGCAAGTTGAACAACACCTGCTTGACGGCGCGTGCGTCAGCCAGGATCGTGGGCAACGCTGCATCGGCGTGCATCTGCAACGTGACACCGGCTTCGCGCGCCACTGGCGCCAGCAAGGCCAGCACGTGTTGCACCAGCGGCAGCACGGCCACCGGTTCGAGCTGAAGTTTCAAGCGCCCGGCGTTCAGGCTTGACAGATCGAGCATGTCGTTCACCAGCGACAGCAAATGCTCCCCGGCGGTCTCGATGTGCGCCGCCCACGCGAGCGTGTCTTCAGCGCGCTGCGCCACGCCGTTCAGGCGCAACAGTTGCGCGAACCCGAGAATGGCATTCAAAGGCGTGCGCAACTCATGGCTGACGCGCGACATGAATTCGCTGCGCACTTGCGCCGCGCGCTCGGCGCCGGCCTGGGCCAGCGTCAGCGCTTGCAGTTGTGCCGCCGCCTTGACTTGTTCGGTGACGTCGGTGAGCAGGCCGTGCCACAGCACCGCACCATCGTCCAGGCGCTTGGGCTCGGCGTTGCCGCACAGCATGCGTTCGCCGCCGCTGGGCAGCACGGCCCTGAACGTTTCACACCAGGGCGCCAGGTTTGACGCCGACAGCAACATCGAACTCAACACGCGCTCACGATCCTGCGGGTGGCAGCGTTGCGCCGCGCTCTTGGCATCGGCCTTGACTTCATCGACGCTCAGCTCGCACACGGCGCGAATGCGCTCGCTGACGTAAGGCACATTGAACGACCCGTTGGGCTCCAGGCGGCACTGGTAGATCACGCCCGGCACTTGCGCCGACAGGTCGGCCAGCAAGGCGGCGGCCTGGCGATGGGTCTGCTCGGCAGCCACGCGCTCGCTCATGTCATGCGTGATGCCGCGGTAACCGTTCCAGCGCCCAGCCGAGTCCAGGCGGCACACCGCCGAGTGCGACAGGTAGCGCGTGGTGGCGCCCGCGTCACTGCGCACCAAGGCACGCGCAAAGCCCAGCCGCTGTTCAAACAAGCCGTGCAGCGTGGCCGGCGCGCTGGGCACCGTGGTGGGCACGTCCACCACCGGCCCGTCGGCCATCTGCTGGCCCAGCACCCAGGGCTCGGGCGGTACGGGGCGGTTCGCATAGGCGGGCGACATCCAGACGATGCGGTGTTCGGTGTCGGTCTCCCACAGCCAGTCGCCGGCAACCATGGCGAACTCGGTCAGGCGCTGCTGCTGTTCCGAGCTGGCCACGCGGTGGCGGCGCTCCGACAGCATGGCCGCGGCAGCCACGCCCAGGTCTTGCAAGGCCTCGCGGCCTCTTCTGTCTAGCTCACGCGCGCGGGTGTCGATGACGCACAGCGTGCCGATGCGCACGCCGTCCACCGTCAGCGGCTGGCCGGCATAGAAGCGCACGCCGGGCGTGCCCGTGACGAGCGGGTTGTCGGCAAAGCGCGGGTCGGCTTTGGCGTCGCGCACTTCCAGCAAGTCGGGCGAGCGGATGGCGACACTGCAAAACGACCATTCGCGCGGGGTCTGCGTCGCGTCCATGCCCACGCGGGCCTTGAACCACTGGCGCTCGCCATCGACCAGGCTGATCAGCGCAATGGGACAGTCAGTCAGCACCGCCGCGGCGTGGGTCAGGGCGTCGAACGCGGGTTCGGGGTCGGTGTCGAGCACGCCGAGTTGCGCCAGCAGCGACAAGCGCTGCAACTCGGCCACGTCAACCACATGGTGAGGCGCCGGCTCCGCGGCGTTCAACATGGCTTTGCCGCGGCGGCGCTGAACGCCCTTGCAGCCGCACGGGCGCCGCAGCAGTGGGGCGCAGCCCAGTGCCGATACGCCGGGCTTGCCTTGCGACGAAAGCACTGCACACCAGATCTTTCGCGCCGCTGCATGAAGATGTTTTAGCGGCCGCGCCGGTTAGGGTCTGTACGCTAGCGAACATAGACAGATCCAGGGTGGTGCCTGAGCCGCGCCCGAACCCGGCGCATCTCCGCACCACCGCTACACTGAATCGCATTCAGCCTACCCCGCCCCACCTTTCGGAGACACCCATGATTCGCCCCCTGCTGCGCACCCTGGCCCTGGCCGCTTTCGCCACTTTGGCGGCCATGCCGTTGGCCCAGGCGCAACCAAACACGGGCAAGCCGATCCGGCTGATCTGCCCGTTCCCGCCGGCCGGTGCGGTGGACATCGCGTCGCGCGCCATCGCCACCGAGTTGTCGAAGGTGCTGGGCCAGACCGTGACGGTGGAAAACCGCCCCGGCGCCGGCGGCAACATCGGCGGCGCCGAGGCGGCGCGTGCGGCGCCCGACGGCCTCACACTGTTCATGACCACCAGCGGCATCAACGCCATCAACCCGGTGCTCTACACCAAGATGCCGTTCGACCCGATCAAAGACCTGGAGCCGGTGGTGGCGCTGGTGTCGGTGTCCAACGTGCTGGTGGTGCACCCTTCGGTGAAGGCCAATTCGGTGGCCGAGATCATCGCCGCGGCGCGCGCCGAGCCGGGCAAGATGACGTATGCGTCTTCGGGCAGCGGCACCAGCGTGCACATGTCTGGCGAGATGTTCAAGCACCTGACCAAGGTCGACATCCTGCACATTCCCTACAAAGGCAGTGCGCCGGCCATGACAGATTTGCTGGGCGGCCAGGTAATGATGATGTTCGACAACATCCCCTCGGCGCTGCAGCACATCAAGGCCGGCAAGCTGCGCGCGCTGGCCGTTACCGGCGCGCGGCGCGACCCGCTGCTGCCCGATGTGCCCACCGTGGCCGAAGCCGGCGTGCCGGGCTATGAATCGGGTGTGTGGTTCGGCCTGGCCGTGCCGGCGGGCACACCGAAGGCAGAGATCGCGCGCTTGAATGACGCGGCGGTGAAAGCCACCAAGTCAGCCGACTACGTCAAGCGCATGGTCGAACTGGGCTACACCATCCTTGCCAGCACGCCCGAGCAGATGGCCGACATGAACCGGGCCGAGACGGCGCGCTGGGGCCCGATCGTTCGCGCCTCGGGCGCCAAGGCTGATTGAGCCTGAGCAAGCCGCCGGCTGAGCCGCGGCACCGCGCTCAGAGCTGCGAGTCGATCAGCGAGGCGAAGAATTCACCCACCCGTTCGCGCCACGGGCGGGCCAGCCATTGCGCATGGCTGACGGTACGTGCGCGCAGCAGGTCGGCTTCGAAGACCGCGGTCTGCTGTTGCGCGAACGCGGGCTCGATGATGTTCAGGGTGGCCTCGTCGTTGAGGCGAAACGAGCGCTCGTCGAAGTTGGTGGAACCCACTGAAACGAGCAGTTGGTCGACGATCATGACCTTGCAGTGAAACATGGTCGGCTCGTATTCGGCGATCAGCGCGCCGGCGGCCAGCAGCGGCCCCCATTGCGCGCGCGAGGCGCTGCGCACGGTGTCGCTGTCGATGTGCTCGCCCGGCACGATGATGCGCACCTTGACGCCGCGGCGCAGGGCGTCGACCAGCGCGCGCCGCGACAGCTCGTTGGGCACGAAGTAAGACGCCGCGAGGTCGATCGACCGCGCCGCAGCGGTGATGGCGAACAGGTACATCAACTGCATGCTCTCGGCGCCGCCGCTGGGCGAGCTGCTGAACATCTGGGCCTGCGCCGCGCCGGCGGGCTCGAGCGGGGGAAAGTAATCGGGCCCGTACAGCACCTCGCCGGTGACCTTGATCCAGTTGTCCAGGAACACCGCCTGCATCTGCGCCACCACCGGGCCGGCCACTTCAAAGTGACTGTCGCGCCAATGCTCGGGGTCTTGCGCGCGGCCGGTCCACTGCGGCGCAATGCCCACGCCGCCGGTGAAGGCCAGGCGGCCGTCCACCACCAGCAGCTTGCGGTGCGTGCGGTTGTTCATGCGCGCCAGGTGCGACCAGTGGGGCGGGTGGAACTTGCGCACCTGCACGCCGGCGTGGGTCATGGCGTCGAGCATCTGCTCGTCCATCTTCGCGCTGCCCACCCAGTCGAGCAGCACATGCACCTTCACGCCCTGGCGTGCGCGCTCCATCAGCGCGGTGGCGAACTCGCGGCCGATGTCGCCTGACCAGTAGATGTAGGTCTCGAACGTGATCGAGGTCTTGGCGCTGCGGATGGCACCCAGCATGGCGGGAAAAATCTCGTCGCCGTTGTGCAGCGCATGGATGCGGTTCGAAGGCAGGAACGCCGGGCCGAGCAGCACGCCCAACTCGTTGCTGAAGCGCGCATCGTCCAGCGTGTAGTGGCGCTCGATGCGACGCTCGATTTTCTTTTCGCCGGTCATCAGGTTCACGGCCAGCAGCACGCCCAGCAGCGTCAACACCACCGCCGAGGCCAACCACAGGTAGGGATGTCGAATTGACTTGAAGCGGCCCATCAAATCATTGTCAGCGCGGCACACGCGGTTGGCAGCATCGGCTAACCGCCTTCTTGCGTAGGCGCAGTCTGACGTGCGGTCAGCGCAATTTGAGCCATCACGCGCGGCGACTTCGCATGGCCTGCCCGCGCACCCTTGCGTAGGCTCGCTAGCGCAAACGCCACACGCCGCGCAACCCCACTCAACACGATTGCCACACCATCATGCCCACGAAACCAACTTCAAGCCCCAAGCCCCGCGCCTCGGCCAGCCCGAACGCCATCAAGCTGCTCACAGAAGACCACAGCGAGGTGCACGCACTGTTCCAGAAGTACGACAAGCTGGCGCAAAAGCACGCTGCCGGCGACACCCGGCAAGCGCTCGCCGAGCAGATCTGCCTGCTGTTGACAGTGCACGCCACCATCGAAGAAGAAATCTTCTACCCGGCGGCGCGCCAAGCCAAGGTCGAGGCTGCCTTGCTCGATGAAGCCGAGGTCGAGCATGCCACCTGCAAGGATTTGATCGACCACATTCGCGCCATGTCACCCAGCGATGCGCTGTATGACGCCAAGGTGAAGGTGCTGGGCGAATACATCAGCCACCACGCCAAGGAAGAGCAAGACGAAATGTTCCCCAAGTGCCGCGACAGCGAGATGGATCTGAAGGCCATAGGCGCGGCGCTGCAGGCGCGCAAGGTAGACCTCATGGCCGAAATGACCGAAGGCATGGCTGCCGCTTGATGCACCCGCAGCAGTGGGCATGACGGCCGCACCCGTCAGGCCGTCGCTCTCCACCTGGTGGGCGCTGGTGAAAAGCGCCGGCACGGCGTGGGTGGACGACTACGCTGCCAGCATGGGTGCGGCGCTGTCGTACTACACCGTGTTCTCGCTGGCGCCGTTGTTGTTGATCGTGATCTCGATCGCCGGGTTGGTGTTCGGCGCCGACGCCGCCCGCGGCGAAATCTTCGGCCAACTGCGCGGGTTGATGGGCGACGACGCCGCCAAGGCGATCGAGGGCCTGCTCGCCAGCGTGAGCGAGCCCGCCCAGGGAGTGACCGCGACCCTGATCGGGTTGGTGCTGGTGTTGATCGGCGCCACCACCGTGTTCGGCGAACTGCAAGATGCGCTGGATCGCATCTGGCGTGCCCCGGCGCGGCGCGAGTCCGCTGGACTGTGGAGTTTGCTGCGCGCGCGCGTGCTGTCGTTCGGCATGATCTTCGCGCTGGCGTTTTTGCTCATGGTTTCGCTGGTGCTGGGCGCGGTGATGGCCGCATTGGGCAAATGGTGGGGCGGTGCTTTTGGCCAGTGGGAAGTGGCGCTGCAGGCCGTGAACGCGGTGGTCGGCTTTGCACTCACGACCGTGATCTTCGCCGTCATCTACAAGCTCATGCCGCGCGTGAAGATTCACTGGCACGACGTTTGGCTCGGCGCGGCCGTGACCGCGGCATTGTTTACCGTGGGCAAGTTCCTGATTGGTTTGTACCTGGGCAAGAGCGCGGTGGCGTCAAGCTTTGGCGCTGCGGGCTCGCTCGTGATCGTGCTGGTCTGGGTCTACTACTCGGCGCAGATTTTCTTGCTCGGCGCCGAATTCACCTGGGTCTATGCGCGCACCTTCGGCTCGATGCGCGACTGGCCTGAGCCCGCGCCGGCCGCCATACCCGGGCTGAATGCGGCGCGCTGACGTTGGGCCAGCCGCCGCGTTCCGCGCTGCTGCCAGGCAGCGCTTCAGACCACCGGGTTGTGTATGTCGTTGATCGGCTTGCCGTCTTCGTCCAGCTCGGTGATCGGCTTGATGGCCGGTGAGCCGGCGCCAATGCTGACGTCAACATTGCCTTCGACCTGGCGCAGTTTTTCATCCACTTCGTCAGTCGAATGCTTGGACGGTTCGATGTGGGCTGTGGGTTGCGAATTTTGCTCGGTCATGATCGTTCTTCCGGTGCTTCAGGGCTGGCCATTGTTGGTGGGTCAGCGCCTGCGCACCATGGGCGCACAGCGCTTGGCCGAGTGGGAACTGGCCTACACGGTGCGCCGGCCAACGTTCCTTTACCTGCGCTTGACACGCCAGGGGTGAACGGTACTGCCCGGCGCAGCGTTTGGTTGGCACGGCAGTGCACACCTCGCGCCGCCGTCATCTGCCACAAAGGAGTTCATCACATGAACAGCAAGAAACTCGTTGTCCTGGCGTTGGCCCTGGCCGGCGCCACTGCCGCAGGCCTGGCCCAGGCACGCAGCGATGTGCAATGGTCGGTGAGCATCGGCGTGCCGCTGCTGGGCTTGCCGGTGGTGATGCAGGCGCCGCCGCACTACGTGCAGCCCTACCCGGTTTACCGCCAACCGGTGGTGGTTTATCCCGCCCACCAATACGAGCAGCCGCGCCGCTGGGACCGTGACGGCGATGGCATTCCGAACCGCCACGACCGCGTCTACAACCCGCGCTGGGACCGTGACGGCGATGGCATTCCGAACCGCCACGACCGCGTCCACAACCCACGCTGGGATCGTGACGGCGATGGCATTCCCAACTCACGCGACCGCTACGACGACCGCTACGACGAGCGCCGCGGCCACGGCCGCGGGCGGTAAAGCAACCGCACCTTCAGCGCCCGGGCTGGCGCTGGAGGTGGCTTGGCTGGCGGCCAGCCCACTGGCAGGGTTGGCCGCCTGCGGTCATGCCACGCCCTGGCCCCTGGTTACACTCTTGACACCGATCAACGCACTGAAGGCATGGCGTTGATATCGGCGGCCGCTGCGCTGCAGTGCATGGCGGTTCCGGCATGCCAGCCGTTGGCACAAGAGCGAAGGCCGCGCACAACGCGGTCTGTGGGGGCAACATGACGCAAGCGTGGGGGCCAGGCGGCCGAGTGCTGGTCATCGGCGGCGCCGCCAGCGTCACTGCCGTGCTGCGCGCCCTTGACGCCGGCGGTTTCGAGTCGACCGCCGCGGCCACCGGGCAAGCCGGCGTGGCGGCCGTGCAAGGCGCCCAACCTGGCGCCTACGCAGTTGCCGTTGCGTGCGTGCTGCTGGTTGACGACCTGCCCGACATGACCCCCGCCCAGGTGCTGGCCGCCCTGGGCGGCGGCAGCAGCGGGCTGACGCCTTGCCCGGTGCTGGTGTTGTGCACCGCGCCGGGCGCCGCCTCGCACCGCGACGAGCTGCGCCGTGCCGGGGCGCAAGAGTGCATCGGCACCGAGTGGCTCGACGCCCCGGCGTTGCGCCGCGCGGTTGAAGCGGCGATCGACCGCTGGGCGTTGCTGCGCAGCTTGCGCGCGAGCGAAGCCGCGCAGCGCCATGGTGCGGCGTTGGACGCTTTCCGCCTGGCGCTCGACGCGGCCACGCACACGCTGGCCGAGCCCGCGGCCGTTCAAGCCCAGGCCGCCAGCGTGCTCGGGCGCCAGCTTCGCGCCAGCCGGGTGTTCTATGTCGAGTTCGGCCAGGGGGACGAATTCATCGTCGACCAAGCCTACGCCGACGGCGTGCCACACATCGCGGGCCGCTTCCGGCTCGACCGCTATGGGCCGGGGCTGCGCCGCGAACTGGCGGCCGGGCGCGAGGTGGTGGATGCCGACGTGGCCCACGCCGCGCACTACAGCGCGGCCGACCGGGCGCGCTATGCCGCAGCCCAGGTGGGCGCCCAGGTGATCGTGCCGCTGCGCAAGCAAGAGCAACTGCGTGCGATGCTGGTGGTGCAGCAGAACCAGCCGCGCGCATGGACCGCCCATGACGTGGCGCTGGTGGCGGTCACGGCGCAGCGCACCTGGTCTGAGACACAACGCGCCAGGGCCGAGTCAGAGTTGCGCGCGCATGCGCAAATCCTGCAGCACACACTGGCCCGCGAGCGCGCCAGCCGTGCCCAGGCCGATGCCCTGGCGGCGCTGCGTCGGCACGAAGCGGTGGCCGCGGCCACGGCCAACCCCGGACGCACCTGGTGGCAGCCGATGCTCGCTGCGCGGATTGAATATGTGGTGGGCCTGAGCGCCGTGGCGCTGACCTTGCTGCTGCGCTGGCTGCTCGACGACATGCTCGGCGACGCCAGTCCGATCCTGCTGACCTGGCTGGCCCTGGTGCCGGCCGCGTTCTTCCTGCGCACCGCGCCGTTTGCCGCTGCGGCGGCGTTCGCGCTGGTGGCCAGTGACCTGCTGTTCATCGAGCCGCGCGGGCAGCTCGGCGTTTTTCTGACCCCTGCCGCGTTGATACAAGGTGCTGTGTTCACGCTGGTGGCCGCCGGCTTGGCCCTGCTCGCGCGCCGCGCCCGTGGCGGCGAAGCCAGCGCCCTGGCCGAGGCCGCAGCCGCCCGCGCCGCTGCCGCCGCGTTGCTGGAAAGTGAACAGCGCTTCGCCCGTGCGCTGGAGGCGGCGCGCGCCGGTGTCTGGACGCTCGACCCGGGTGCCAAGGCGTTTACGGCCTCCGACGGCGCGCTGGCCTTGCACGGGCTGCCGCCTGGAACGGTGCTGGATCATGACGCCGCGCTGGCCTGTGTTCATGCGCAAGACCGAGCTCAGGTCGACGTGGCCCTTTGCAGCGCCATCGAGCATGGGCAACCCTTCCGCATCGAGTACCGCACGGTCTGGCCCGACGGTTCGCAGCATTGGTTGCTGTCGATCGCCGAGCTGCAAAGCAAGGCCGGCACGCCGCGCCTGGTCGGGCTGGTGCAGGACATCACCGACATCCACGCGGCCGTGTCTGCGGTGCGCCAAAGCCAGGCGCGCCTGAGCGAGCTGATCAGCCTGATGCCGTCGTTCACCGCCGTGCTGCGCGGCCCGCGTCATGTCTTTGAGCTGGCCAACAAGCCGTACTACAGCTTGCTCGGCCGTGGCCCGGAAATCCTGGGCAAGGCCGTGCTCGATGCCGTGCCCGAAATCGCCGACCAGCCGTTCCCGGCGTTGCTCGACCAGGTCTACCGCACCGGCCAGCCGTTCCAGGCCAAAGGCATGCGCTTGCTGCTGGCGCGCGGGCCCGGTGAAGGCCTCGATGAGGTCTTTGTCGACTTCGCCTATGTGCCGCTGCGCGAGCTGGATGGTGCCGTGTCGGGCATCCTGGTGCACGGCATGGATCGCACCGAACAGGTTCGCGCCGAGCACTCGCTGCGTCGGCGCGAAGTCGAGCTGCGCACGCTGGCCGACAACACGCCCGAAGTCCTCACCCGTTTCGATCGCCAACTGCGGCACGTCTTCGTCAACAAGGCCGTTGAAGCGGTCACGGGCCTGCGGTGCCAGGACTTCCTGGGTCGCACAAACAAAGAGCTCGGCATGCCCGCCGCGCTGTGCGCGCTGTGGGATGACGCGCTGCGCAGCGTGTTCGACCAGCGCGCGCCCAGGTCGATCGAATTCGCGTTCCAGTCGCCCACCGGCTTGCGCCACTTCGAGTCGCGCCTGGTGCCGGAGTTCGCTGCCGACAGCAGCGTGGAGTTCACCCTCGGCGTGACGCTCGACGTGACCGAGCGCAAGCGCTTCGAGCTAACCTTGGCCGAACAAGACCGGCGCAAGGATGAATTCCTGGCCACCCTGTCGCATGAATTGCGCAACCCGCTTTCACCCTTGCGCAACGGCGTGGCAATTCTGCGCCGGGTATCAACGCCCGAGCAGACCGAGCGCACGCTGGCCATGATGGAGCGCCAGTTGCACCACCTGGTGCACCTGGTCGATGATTTGCTCGATGTGTCGCGTGTCAGCATGGGCAAGATCAACCTGCGCCTCGAGCCGCTCACGGTGGCTGAACTGGTCGATGCCGCGCTGGAGGCCTGCCGCCCGGCCATCGCCAGCCGTGGCCACACCGTTCAGATGGCGCTGCCTGACACACCGCTGCATGTGGACGGTGACCGCACGCGGCTGGTGCAAGTCATTGCCAACCTGTTGACCAACGCCAGCAAATACAGCGAACCCGGCGGGCGCATCGACATTGCCGCCATGGCGCAAGGCCACGAATGTGCCATCCGCGTCAGCGACACCGGTGTGGGCTTGGCGCCTGAAGTCATCGACAAACTGGGCGACATGTTCATGCAGGTGCGCGACACGCTCGACAAAGCGCAGGGTGGCCTGGGCATTGGCCTGTCGCTGGCCAAGAAGTTGGTGGCCTTGCACGGCGGCAGCCTGGCCGCAGCCAGCCCCGGGCTGGGCTTGGGCAGCACGTTCACGATAACGCTGCCCCTGGCGGCGCAAGCGGCGTCACCGCTCAGCCGCCGGGCGGACGTGGCTGACACACCCAAGCCCGGCTCGCTGCACCGCAAGGTGCTGGTTGCCGACGACAACGCCGACAGCGCCGACAGCCTGGCCGAAGTGCTGCGGCTCGACGGCCACACCGTGGCCACCGCTTACGAAGGCCGTGCGGCGATCGACCTGGCGCGTTCGTTGCGGCCGGAAGTCGTGTTTCTCGACATCGGGTTGCCGGGCATCGACGGCCACGAAGTGGCCAGGCGCTTGCGTGCCGACAGCCAAACCGCACACGCCACGCTGGTCGCCGTGACCGGCTGGGGCACCGAAGAAGACAAGCGCAAATCCAGGCATGCCGGGTTCGATTGGCATTTGACCAAGCCGGTGCGGTTCAGCGACGTCGAAGCGCTGCTGCGCCAACCGGTGGCGCAGCCCGCGGACTCACGGGTGTACCTACATGCTTCGCATTCAGGGCTTGGCCCTTCAGGCGGCCGGGCGGGCTCATGAAGGCAGCGCAGGCAAAGTGCCGCCATGAGGTTGGTGGCAACAGACAAGCATGGCTTGAAAAAACAAGGGAGTTGAAGAATGAGTGAAGACGAAGTTCGCGTCGTGGTGGTCGACGACATGCCCGACGCGGCCGACACGCTGGCCTGCCTGCTCGAACTGAATGGCTACACGGTGCGCGTCGCCCACGACGGCCTGGAGGCCTTGAAGCTGATCGAGGAGTGGCCGCCGGTGTGCGTGATCCTGGACATCGACATGCCGGGTCTGAACGGGCTGGAGTTGTCAACCCGCTTGCGCCAGCGCCATGGCGACGACATCGTGCTGATTGCCGTGACCGGCTGGGACAAGAACGACCCGCGCGTGGCCGCCACCTATGACATCGTGGACCACTACCTGCACAAGCCGGTTGATCCGGAGGTCTTTCGCAACATCGTGCCTCCGGCACACGGCTGAGCGCCAAGCGGCGCGCTGCGGCGCCCGCGCTGGCGGCGGCGCGGGCAGCGGCGGCGGTGACGATCATTCAGAAGGACTGTGTTTCTCATTTCAGGCGATTTTGGTTGTTTTGTATACAATGAGTAGCAATATGCCTGCCGCCTCACCCGTTCCAGACGCTGCCACCGCCAGCAGGCTCCAGGCCGTTGGCGGCCAACTGCGGGCGCGGCGCAAGCGTCTGGGGGTCAATGCCGCCACGGCGGCGCAAGCCGCCGGCATGTCGCGCGTGACGCTGCACCGCATCGAGCGCGGGGAGCCTTCCGTCACCATGGGCGCCTACTTCAATGCGGCTGCCGCACTGGGCCTGGAACTGGGCGTGACCGGTGAACCGGCCGGCGCGGCGGCCAACGTCAGGCAGGCCACCGCTGCCCACCTTATCCGCTTGGCTGAATACCCCCAGCTCAAGCGCCTGGCCTGGCAGTTTCAGGGCAGTGCCGAAGTCACGCCAGAGCATGCGCTGAGCCTGTACGAGCGCAACTGGCGGCACGTCGATCAAGACACCCTGGCGCCCGCTGAACGGGCGTTGATCCAAGACCTGGTGGCACGGCTGGGCGGGGGCCGCTTGCTTGTTTGAGCGCGAACACCACCGCCGCGTGGCCAGCGTGCTGCATGCGCTGGACGCGCGACAGCTGCATGCCCAGCAATGCCTGTTCGCCGGCGGCACGGCCCTGGCCTTGCGCTACGGTGAGTATCGCGAGTCAGTGGACATTGATTTTCTCGTTTCACACCTTGAAGGCTACCGGCAACTGCGGCAATGGCTGTCGGGCCCGCAAGGCATGCAAGCGATCTGCCGCCCTGGCTTCGATGCTTCGCAAGTGTTCACCCAGGCGCGTGAAATGCGCGCCGACCAATACGGCCTGCGCACCCTGCTGCACGTGGGCAGCGCGGTCATCAAGTTCGAAGTGGTGCTTGAAGGCCGCATGGCGCTGGACCCGCCCGGCAGCGGTGACCTGCTGTGCGGCGTGGCAACGCTCACGCCGCTGGACGCCGCCGCGAGCAAGCTGTTGGCCAATTCGGATCGTTGGGCCGACGACTCGACCTTGAGCCGCGACCTCATCGATCTGGCCATGATGCAGCCCGGCAAGGCCTTGCTGCGCCAGGCCGTCGCCAAGGCCCAAGGCGCCTATGGCAGCAGCATAGAGGCTGACCTGCGCAAGGCCATCGAGGGGTTGCGCCGACGCCCTGCGCGCCTGGGCGATTGCATGCAGGCGATGGGCATGACCACGGTGCCCAAGGCGCTGCTGTGGCAGCGGATCAAGGCGCTGGAGCCCCTGGCTTAGCAAATGTGGCTCTGCCACTTTGCTCAACCCCATTCGGGAGGCTGAGCCCGCATCGAACGAGCGCCTGCGCGCTCGTGAGTGGCTGGTGAAGGCCTCGCGGCTTGCGAGCCGAAAGGCAGGCGACGTACCCGTTGCCCTGGGGCGCTGTTCAGCCTGGCGCCTGACGAGGCAGACGCTCTTCGGCAGCAGTGGCGCTGGTGCCGGCTTCGGTGCCCGCCAGCGCTTGCAGCGCCAGTTCCTCGTCACTCAGCTCGGGCGCCGCTTCCAGTGCGGCCAGTTCATCCAGCATCTCGGGCGAAGCCTCGGCGTTGCCGAGCAACACGTCTTCGAAGCTGGCGTGGGCGGCCTGGCGCTCTTCGTGATCAACGGGTGAAGGGTGCACCGCCGCGGGCGCCAAAGCAGGCAGCCGGGCCGCCGCGAGTTCAAGTTGCTCGTCGATCAGCTTGGTGAATTCGCCCTCGGGCGGGGTGAGCGTGGTGGTCATGAGCAGTCTCCTGGGCGGGCCGATGGTTCACCCTTATGCGCCTGCGCGCCAGCAAACGCAAGCCTAGCGGGGTCCAACATCGGCGGGGTCACAACATCGGTGGGGTCAGGTCTTGCTTCTTGCCTGCGCCTTCTTGCCCTTTTCTTCTGGCGTCACAAAGCCGATCGGCCGCTTGGGCGGGTCTGGTGGCGTCATCAATTCGCGCAGCGCATCGAACACCTGCTTGAGCTGGGCGCGGGTGTTGCGGCTGAAAGTGTCGTGCTGCATGGCCAGGGCTTCGGTCTTTTGTTCGATCTCGGTCATGCGTTTGGCCAGATCACCATGGGTGGCGGTCAGCGCTCGCATGCGCACAAAGGCGCGTACGACGAACACCGAACCTCGATCGCCCGCGGGCTGTTCAAAATGGTGGCGGCCATGATGGCGCCATGCTCGGTGAAGGCGTTCGGCAGGTACTTGCGGTGTTGGCCGCGCCCAGTCTTTAAGGTCGCAAATTGCGACCTTAAAGCGGCCCACACCGCTGCGCTCAGCACGAGCATGAAGTCGCGCGGAAACTTCCCAAGGTTGCGTTTCACTGCCTCGTTGAAACGCTTGGTTGGCACTTCATAGAGCGCCGCCAGATCGGCATCCAGGATCACGCGCTGGCCACGCACGGTCGCGATGCGCAAGGTGATCGCCTCTGGTGCCGCAAGCTGCGCTGCACCTGTTTCGGGTTCCCTTTCCGGCACGATTTCGCCCCCCTTTGAAACGAGCGCCGGCGCGTTCAGCACCGGCGCTCGCAATCAACCACCTTGCAGGCCGCGGCCTCGCAGAGCTCGGCCCCCCTCCTGAGGCGCGCGCCAGTGCGCAGGCACTGGCGCACGTCCTCAGTCGGCTTGCTTCCTCAGGAACGCCGGGATCTCGATCTCGTCCATGCCGTTGCTCGACAACGCCTCCACCTTGGCCGCCGCGGTTTGCGAGCGCGGGGTGCGCCACACGGTGGGTGAGTTCAGGTTGGTGTAGTCGTGCTGTCCATGGTGCCCACCGTGCCCACTCTGGCCAGGCTGCGACGCAACCAGGTTGTCCATGATCGGCAGGTTGTCTGTCCCCGTGCGCAACGAAGCCTGGGCCGGCACCACGCTCAGCGGCGCCTGCGCGCGGCGCGCGGCCGATGACAGGCCCGTGGCGATGACCGTCACGCGCAACTGGTCGCCCAGTGTTTCGTCATACGCGGTGCCGTAGATCACGTGCGCCTCGTCGCTGGCATAGCGGCGGATGGTGTTCATGGCGTTGCGGCTCTCGGCCAGCTTGAAGGTGGCCTTGCTCGCGGCGATGAGCACCAACACGCCGCGCGCACCGCTCAGGTCGATGCCTTCGAGCAGCGGGCAGGCCACGGCCAGGTCGGCGGCCTTGTTGGCGCGGTCGGGGCCGCTGGCTTGCGCCGTGCCCATCATCGCCTTGCCGGGCTCGCTCATCACGGTCTTCACGTCTTCGAAGTCGACGTTCACCAAACCCGGAATGTGGATGATGTCGCTGATGCCGCCCACGGCGTTCTTCAGCACGTCGTTGGCATGCGCAAAGGCCTGGTCTTGGGTCACGTCGTCGCCCAGCACATCCAATAACTTCTCGTTCAACACGACGATGAGCGAATCGACATTGGCCTCGAGTTCGCTCACGCCATCATCCGCCTGCTTGCTGCGCCGGCGGCCCTCGAACTCGAACGGCTTGGTCACCACGCCCACCGTGAGCACGCCCATTTCCTTGGCGATGCGCGCGATCACCGGCGCCGCGCCCGTGCCCGTGCCACCGCCCATGCCGGCGGTGATGAACAGCATGTTCGCGCCCTGGATGGCGTCACGAATTTGCTGCACCGCTTCCTCGGCCGCGGCGCGCCCCACTTCGGGCTTGGAACCCGCGCCCAGGCCCGATTCACCGAGCTGCACGAGCTGCCCCGCGCCGCTGCGGTTCAAGGCTTGCGCGTCGGTGTTGGCGACGATGAACTCCACGCCCTGCACGCCTTGGCTGATCATGTGTTCGACGGCGTTGCCGCCGCCGCCGCCCACGCCGATCACCTTGATTTGCGTGCCTTGGTCAAATTCTTCGATCATCTCGATAGTCATCATGAACCTCCGTCCTGAGTCAATGCAGTTGCCAAAAATGGGCCCCAAGGTCGACGAATACGTCGTCCGCCCCCCGAGAGGAACTGAGCAAAGTGGCAAAGCCACATTTGCTCATGTGTGTTTGAAATCAAAAGAGCGAATGCCTGTGGATGTCGTCCAGGCTGTTGGTTGTTTGTTGTCAGTTGTCAGTTGTCAAGTCGTTAAAAATTTCCCAAGAACCAGTCGCGCAAGCGGCCGAACCAGCTCTTCACCGAGCCGGCCTGCCCCGCCGCCTTCACCCCCCGTGCACGCGATAGGCGCGCTTCTTCCAACAAGCCCATCACGGTGGCCGAGCGCGGGTTGGCCACCATGTCGTGCAAGGGCCCGTTGTACAAAGGCAGGCCTCTGCGCACAGGTTTCAGGAAGATGTCTTCGCCCAGCTCCACCATGCCGGGCATGACGCTGGAGCCGCCGGTGATCACCACGCCCGAAGACAGCAGCTCTTCAAAGCCGCTTTGGCGAATGACCTGCTGCACCAGCGAATAAATCTCTTCCACCCGCGGCTCGATCACACCGGCCAGCGCCTGGCGGCTCAACATGCGTGGCGCGCGGTCACCCAGGCCCGGCACTTCAAGCTGCGCCTGCGGGTCGGCCAGCAGTTGCTTGGCCACGCCGTATTGCAGCTTGATCTCTTCAGCGTCTTTGGTGGGCGTGCGCAGCGCCATGGCGATGTCGCTGGTGATCAAGTCGCCAGCGATCGGGATGACGGCGGTGTGGCGGATCGAGCCGTCGGTGAAGATCGCCACGTCGGTGGTGCCGGCGCCAATGTCCACCAGCACCACGCCCAGTTCGCGCTCGTCTTGCGTCAACACCCCGGCGCTCGACGCACTCGGGTTGAGCACCAAACGCTCCACCTCCAGGCCGCAGCGGCGCACGCACTTCAAGATGTTCTCGGCCGCGCTTTGCGCGCCGGTCACGATGTGCACCTTCACCTCAAGCCGGCTGCCGCTCATGCCCACGGGTTCTTTCACCTCGTGGCCGTCGATGATGAATTCCTGCGGCTCCACCAACAGCACGCGCTGGTCGTTGGGGATGTTGATCGCCTTGGCCGTTTCCACCACGCGCGCCACGTCGGCCGGGCTCACTTCACGCTGGTCGCGCACGATCACCATGCCAGTGGAATTCTGGCCGCGGATGTGGCTGCCGGTGATGCCGGTGAAGACCGATGCGATCTTGCACGCCGCCATCATCTCGGCCTCTTTCAAGGCCTGCTGAATGCTCTGCACCGTGGCGTCGATGTTCACCACCACGCCGCGCTTCAGGCCGTGCGTGGTGGTCACGCCCAGGCCGGCCACGCGCAGTTCGCCGTCGGGCATCACCTCGGCCACCACGGCCATCACCTTGGCCGTGCCGATGTCCAGCCCCACCACCACGTCTTTGAATTCCTTGGCCATCTTCGTTGCCTCGTCTTTTATTTCTTGCCCGCTGCGGCCGGCGCCAGCGTGGTGATGCCGCGCAGCCGCACGGCGTAGCCTTGGGCGTGGCGCAGGTCGGCGTATTCCAGCGGGGCGGGGTAGGTCTTGTGCACCTGCCCCAGCGTGCGCACGAAACGCGCGCCGCGCTCGATGATTTCTTCGTCGCTGCCGCGGCCCAGTTCCAGCACCGCGCC
>JANOXU010000211.1:0-20345 GCA_031418595.1 Burkholderiales bacterium | reverse complement strand
AACAGGAGGCCTGCGTAATGCTGCGAGCCGACAGACCACTGGTAAGCCGTGTGCGGGAAATCCGCATGCACGGTTTGAACGGGGGCGTTGGCTCTGAACCCGGCCTTCGGGCCGCTTAGGAACCAACGTCTACCAATGACGCAATGGGCAACGTTGGCGAGCTGGGCGCCGTGGGTTCCGGGGATCGTGGTGGCCGTGGTGGTGATGTTGCTGCTGACGCTGGTCGTGCTGTTGTGGCTGGCCTTGCGCCGGCCCGACCTGCGGGCCTTTGAGGCGCTGCAACTCAAGGCCGCCGAGCAGTCTGCCCACGTCGAGCGTGAAGTGCGCCGCGAGGTGCTGGAAAGCGCCCGCGGCACGCGCCAGGAACTGGCCACCAGCCTGAGCCTGTTCCAGCAAAGCCTGCTCAACCAGGCCGGTGACGTGGCGCGCACGCAAAACGAGCAGATCGACAGCTTTCGCACCCAGCTTGGCGCGCTGCAAGGGCAGATGAACCAAAGCTTGCTGCGCCTGGGCGAGAACCTGGCAGAGCAACTGCGGGCATTGACCGAAGCCAACGAGCGCCGCATGAGCGACATGCGCCTGGCGGTGGAGCAGCGCCTGGTGGCCTTGCAGGAAGGCAACGAGCGCAAGCTCGAACAGATGCGCGCCACGGTGGATGAAAAGCTCCACGCCACGCTCGAGCAGCGCCTGGGCGAAAGCTTCAAGCAAGTGGCCGAGCGGCTGGAACAAGTGCACCGCGGTTTGGGCGACATGCAAAACCTGGCGCGCGATGTCGGCTCGCTGAACCGGGTGCTCACCAACGTCAAGTCACGTGGAACGTTTGGCGAGGTGCAGTTGCAAGGCCTGCTCGAACAGGTGTTCACCGCCACTCAATACGAACGCAACGTGGAGACCGTTCCCGGCAGCGGCGCGCGCGTGGAGTTTGCCCTTCGCCTGCCGGGCCGCAACGAGGCTGACGGTGGCCTGTGGCTGCCCATTGACGCGAAGTTTCCGCGTGAAGATTACGAGCGGCTGCTGCAGGCGCAAGACCTGGCCGATGCGCCGGGCGCCGAAGCCGCCGCCAAGGCCATCGAAAACAGGCTGCGCTTGGAGGCCAAGACGATCAAAGAGAAGTACCTGGCCGCGCCGCACACCACCGATTTCGCCATTCTGTTTGTGCCAACCGAAGGCCTGTACGCCGAAGCCCTGCGCCGCCCGGGCCTGGTGGAGGCGATGCAGCGCGAGCACCGCGTGATGCTGGCCGGCCCCACCACCTTGCTGGCCATGTTGTCGAGCCTGCAAATGGGTTTTCGCACCCTGGCGCTGGAAAAGCGCAGCGCCGAGGTGTGGCAAGTGCTGGGTGCGGTGAAGACCGAATTCACCCAGTTCGGCGCCATCTTGGCCAAGACGCGCAAGAAGCTTGATGAAGCCAGCAACAGCATCAGCCTGGCCGAGCGGCGCACGCGGGTGATGGGGCGGGAGTTGATCAACGTCGAGTCGCTGCCCGCGCAGCGCTCGCGCGAACTGCTGCCGGGGCTGGACGATGCGCTGGCTGACGGCGTGGACGAAAGCCTCGATGCCGGTTGATGCGAGCGCCAAGCAAGGTTTCAGCCGTGTCCTGCTGGCCTTGATCGTGGGCCAGGTCGGCGTGCACGCCACCATGGCCGGCGTGCGCATGGCCGCACCCTTGCAGGCCTTGCGCGACGGTCAAAGCGCGCTCAGCGTGGGCATGATGCTGGCGCTTTACGCCGCTGCGCCGGTGTTGATCGCCTTGCCCGCCGGGCGCATGGCCGATCGGCTGGGCTACCACCGGCCGGTGCAACTGGCCATCATCGCGGCCGTGGTCGGGGCCTTGTTGGCGGCACTGAGCACGCTGGTGCCGCAGCCCTGGTGTTTTGCCTTGCTCGGCGTTTCAGCGCTGTTGGCCGGCTCGGGCGCCAACGTGATTCAGATCGCCACGCAGCACACGGCCGGTGCCACGGCGCGCGACGCCACCGAGCGCGTGCGCGTGTTCAGTTGGTTGGGCGTGGCGCCATCGTTTTCGAACGTGGTGGGGCCGGTCATGGCCGGCTTTGTGATCGACGGCTTTGGCTTCGGTTGGGCCTATGTTGCGCTGGCGCTGTTGCCGCTGGTGAGCTGGTGGGCGGCGCGCCGGGTGCCGCGTCGCGCGCCGCGCGCGCCACTCAATGAGCCGGGCGAACTGGGCAAGCGTCAGACAGCATGGGACTTGTTCAACGCCCCGGGCATGCGCCGCCTGATGAGTGTGAACTGGTTGCTCTCTTCAGCTTGGGACGTGCACACCTTCGCCGTTCCCATCTTGGGCCATGAATACGGCTTCAGTGCCAGCAGCATCGGCCTGGTGCTGGGCAGCTTCACGCTGGCGGTGAGCGCGGTGCGGCTGGTGGTGCCTGTGCTGGCGCACCGCATTGAACGCCGCGCCGTGCTCGGCGGGGCCATGCTGGCCACCGGCATCGTCATGCTCTTCTACCCCTTTGCCACCACGCCCGGGCGCATGGTGTGCTGCGCGCTGGCCATGGGCCTGGCCATGGGCGCGGTGCAACCGATGATCATGTCCACCTTGCACGACCTGGCGCCACCGCACCGCCATGGCCAGGCGATTGCGCTGCGCTCAATGGTGATGAACGGCTCCAGCACCTTGATGCCGCTGCTGTTTGGTGTGGCCGGTGCGGCGGTTGGCGCGGCGTCGCTGTTCTGGTTCTTCGGCACGGCGCTGGGCGCGGGCGCGTGGCTGACGCGCAAGATGAAGTTGGCCGAGGTTTAAGGCAACCCTGATCAAGACCCTCGCGGTTCGCGCGCCCTCGCGCGGACTTGATCAAGGTCGCCCTAAAACCTCAGTCCCGTCGGCTTTTCCACCGGCGCATCGGGCGCGCGTGGCGCCGGCGCGGCGGCCACGGGTGCGGGTGCGGGTGCGGGCTTGGGTTCGACGCGCGCCACTAGCGGCGTGACGGCTGGCGGCTGCCAACCCGGGGGCAGCCGCGATTCGCGCGGGTAGCCGGCGGCGTCGATGTAGCTGGCCCATTCGGTGGGCGACAGCCCGCGCAAAGCCTGGGCGCCGATGGTCAACGAGGGCACGGTGCGCGCGCCGACCAGGCGTTGCAGCGCGGCGCTGTCTTCATCGCTGCTGATGCGCTTTTCGTTGTACGGCACGCCGCGCTGCACGAGCCACTGGCGGGCGCCTTCACAGGGCGTGCAATCGGCGCTGCTGTACAGCGTGATGGGGTAACGCAGCGCAATCTGGCGCAGTTCAAGCGGCAGAGGCGCCGAGGTGCTGGGCGCGCGCGCATCGCCCGTTTTCAAGGCGCTGACTTTGGCACTGGCGGTGTCCTGCGCGGGCGGCCGGTCGGTGTAGGTGATGCGGCCATCTGCGCCCACCACCTTGTATTGCGCCGCGGCCACGCTGCACACGCACAGCAGCGCCGCTGCGGCCAAATGCTGGCCAAACTGCGAGGTGAACAGGGCAAAGTGGGTCATGGTCTGCTCACTAACGTTCGGCGGACTAACGGGCCGGCGCACAGGACGGCCTGAGCTTGGAATCTAACCCAAGCCGGCGCGTGCCATCAAGCCAGCCCCGTGCTGGCCAGCAAGGCATCGATAGTTGGTTCACGGCCTTTGAAGGCCACGAAGCTGGCCATGGCGCTGCGGCTGCCGCCGGTTTCCAGAATGGCTTGGCGAAAGCGCGCTCCAGTCGGGGGGTGCAACACGCCGGCTTCGGTGAAGGCGGCAAAGGCATCGGCCGACAACACCTCGGCCCAGGCGTAGCTGTAGTAGCCCGCGGCGTAGCCGCCGTCGAAGATGTGTGAAAAGCCGTGCAGGAAGCGGTTGAACGGCGCGACCGGCGCCACACCGATGCGCTGGCGCACCGCCGCTTCGATGGCGGCGATGTCTTGCGCGGCAGCGGGCGCGCCGTGCAAGGCCAGGTCGACGAGGGCGCGCTCAACCTGGCGCAGCAGGCCCAGCGCGCTGTGAAAATTCTTGGCCGCCAGCATCTTGTCGAACAGCTCGCGCGGCAGCGGCGCGCCGGTGTCCACGTGCGCAGTCAGGCGCTGCAGCACGGGCCACTCCCAGCAGAAGTTCTCCATGAACTGGCTGGGCAGTTCCACGGCGTCCCATTCCACGCCGGCAATGCCCGACACGGCCAGCTCATCCACCTGCGTGAGCAAGTGCTGCAGGCCATGGCCGAATTCATGGAACAGGGTCACCACATCGTCATGGCTGAGCAGCGCCGGGCGCTGGCCCACGCCCTGCGCAAAGTTGCACACCAGGTGGGCCACGGGCAACTGCAAGCCGCCGCCGGCCGGGCGCTGCCAGCGCTGTTGTGCGTCGTCCATCCAGGCGCCTGAACGCTTGCCGGCGCGGGCATGCAAGTCGAGGTAAAAGTGGCCCAGCAAGACGGCGCCACGGCGCACGGCGTGGTGGCTCACGTCGGGGTGCCAGGCTGGTACGGGGTCGGGCTCGATCTGAACGTCGAACAAGGTTTCAATCAGCTCGAACAACCCGGCCAGCACGCGGGGCAGGGTGAAGTACTGTTTGACCTCTTCGCTGTTGAAGGCGTAGCGCGACTGCTTGAGCTGTTCAGCCGCGTACGGCAGATCCCAGGCTTGCAAGTCGGGCAGGTTCAGCTCGGCGGCAGCAAATTTGCGCAGCTCGGCCAGTTCGGCCAGTGCGCGCGGGCGGGCACGCTGCGCCAAATCTTCCAGGAAGGCGATGGCCTTGGCCGGCGCGCCGGCCATCTTGGGCGCCAGGGACAGCGCCGCGTAGTCGGCATAGCCCAGCAACTGCGCTTGCTCCTGGCGCAGCGCCAGCAGCTCGGCCATCAGGGCCGAGTTGTCCCATTGCGCCGGGCCCAGCTCGCTGGCGCGCGTGGTGTAGGCGCGGTGCAGGCGCTCGCGCAAGACCTGGTTGCTGGCGGTGCGCATCAGCGGCAGGTAGCAAGGCTCGTGCAGGTTCAGCAGATAACCCGCCTGGCCGGCAGCCTGCGCGCGCTGCGCGGCGGCCTGTTTGACGTCAACCGCTACGCCATCGAGTTCGCCTTCGCTGACGTTGACGCTGAAGGCGTCGGTGGCGTCGAGCACATGTTCAGAGAACGCCTGGCCGAGTTCGGCGCAGCGCTCCTGAATCTGCGCGAAGCGATCACGCGCCACGCCTTCAAGCTGCGCGCCGCCGAGCACGAAGTCGCGCAGCGCATTGGCCAGCGCCTGGCGCCGCGCTTGCGGCAGCGCTTCGGCTGCGACGCGGCGGAATTTGGCGAACAAGCGCGCGTCAGCGCCGGCGCGGGTGAAAAAGTCGGTCACCCGCGGCAGGCCAGCGTTGTAAGCCGCGCGCAGCTCGGGTGTGTCGACCACTTCATTGAGGTGGCCCACCGAGCCCCAGCAGACCTGCAGCCGTTCCACGGCGACGTCGAACACGGCCGAGATGGCGTGGTCATCGTCGGCCACCTGGTCGCTCACCGCCCGCTCCAGCGCTTGCTCAGCGCGGGCCAGCAGTGCGTCCAGCGCCGGTGCCACTTCGGCGGCTTGAACGGCGCTGAGATCGGGCAGGCCGCGCTCACACAACAAGCTGTTGCTCATGGCAAACCTCTCTTTGAGTACGCCGTGCGCTGCGCCGATTCGATGGTGTTGGCCAGCAGCATGGCGATGGTCATGGGGCCCACGCCACCGGGCATGGGTGTGATCCAGCCGGCGACCTCACGCACGGCGTCGAAATCGACATCGCCGCACAGCTTACCGGCTTCGTTGCGGTTCACGCCCACGTCGATCACCACCGCGCCGGGTTTCACCATGTCGGCCGTGACCATGTTGCGCCGGCCCACCGCGGCCACCAGCACATCGGCCATGCGCGTGTGCAGTGCCAGGTTAGGCGTGGCGCTGTGGCAGATGGTGACCGTGGCGTGCGCTTGCAGCAGCAGCAGCGCCATCGGCTTGCCCACGGTGTTGCTGCGGCCGATGACCACCGCATGCTTGCCGAGCAAGGCGATGCCGGTGCTTTGAACGAGCGTCATGCAGCCCAGCGGCGTGCAGGGGCGAAAGCCGCTGGCACCCGTCATCAATTCGCCGGCAGACAAGGTGGAAAAACCGTCCACATCTTTGTGAGTGGCAATGGCCTCGATCACGCGCTGCGGGTTGATGTGCCGCGGCAGCGGCATCTGCACCAGGATGCCGTGGATGCGGGCATCGGCGTTCAGCGCCGCTATGCGTTGCAGCAGCGCCGCTTCGCTGAAGTCTTCAGCGTACTTCTCCAGCAGCGAGAACAAGCCCGCCTCGGCGCAGGCCTTGACCTTGTTGCGCACATACACCGCGCTGGCCGGGTCGTCGCCCACCAGCACCACGGCCAGGCCGGGCGCGTGGCCGGCGCTGGCCAGGGCCTGCGCATCCAACGCCACTTGCTGGCGCACGTGCTGCGCGATGGCCGTGCCGTTGATGAGTTGTGCTGCCATGAAGCGGGCCTTCAGAAACGAGAACGGGCCGCAAAGCTGCGGCCCGTGTTTAACCGGTGCCTCAACGCGACTGCGCGCCCAGCGCGATCTTCAGCAGGTCGGCCACCGTGTTGGCGTTGAGCTTTTCCATGATGTTGGCGCGGTGCGCCTCCACCGTCTTGATGCTGATGCCCAGGTCATCTGCAATCTGTTTGTTCAAGCGGCCGGCCACGATGCGTTCGAGCACCTGCGCTTCGCGCGTGGTCAGGCGGCTGAGCAGGGCGTCGCGGCTGGCTTGCTCTTGGTGTTGGCTGAAGGCGCTGCGGGCGGATTCGAGCATGCGTTCCACCAGGGCCAGCAGCGCGTCTTCCTTGAACGGCTTTTCAATGAAATCCATCGCGCCTTTCTTCATGGTGTTCACGGCCATGGGCACGTCACCATGGCCGGTGATGAAGACGATGGGCAGCGGGCTCTTGCGCTCGACCAAGCGGTCTTGCAGTTCGAGGCCGCTCATGCCGTCCATGCGGATGTCGGCAATCAGGCAAGCCACCTCGCGCGGGTCGAAACGGGAGAGGAACGACTCCGCCGAATCGAAGCACTTCACGCGATAGTCTTTGCCTTCAAGCAGCCACTGCAACGAGTCGCGCACGGCCTCGTCGTCATCGACCACATACACCGTGCCGCGTTTCGGAATCAGGCTCATGGGTGGTTTAACGTGAGGTTGCAGGGGGGATCGGATCCAGCTCGGCTGGAACGGTGAGGCCATCGTTGCGCAAGGGCAGCTCAACAGGCAAGGTGAAGCTGAATCGGCACCCGGAAATGGCAACGCCATTGTAGAGGTTCTGTGCCCTGATACGGCCGCGGTGCGACTCGATGATCGTGCGACACAACGACAACCCGATACCCAGGCCTTCGGGCTTGGTGGAGAAGAAGGCCTCGTACAGCCGCACGAAGACTTCTTCGTTCAAGCCAGGGCCGGTGTCACTCACCGTGAACTGAATCACCCCGCCATCATCCGGTGTGTGGTGCGGCACGACGCGCAGTTCGATGTGGCGCCGAGCGCTGGGCAGTTGCGCGTTGTCGATCGCCTCGGCGGCGTTCTTCAGCAGGTTCAACAGCACTTGTTCGATGAGGATCGGGTCGACGTTCAACTCGGGCAGCCGCTTGGCGATGTAGGTGCGAATGGACACATTGCGCCGGCGCAGCTCGATGCCGGCCAATTCGACCGCGTCTTCAACAATCTGCCGCGCCTGCGCCGGCTGGCGCTGCGGCTCGCTCTTTTTCACGAAGGCGCGGATGCGCCGGATGATCTGCCCGGCGCGCTCGGCCTGGCGCGCCGTCTTCTCCAGCGCGGCAATCAAGTCGTCCTTGGCGATGGCATCGCTGCGCACGCGGCTGACCATGCCGTTGCAGTAGTTGGTGATGGCGGTGAGCGGCTGGTTCAGCTCGTGCGCCACCGAAGAAGCCATTTCACCCATGGTCACCAGCCGGCTGGTGACCTGCGCCTTTTCGGCCTGCTGCGCGGCTTGCTGTTCGGCGCGCAGGCGCAGCGTGATGTCGGTGGCGATGATCATCTGCGCCAGGCGCCCGTCGGTCCACTGCAGGTAGCGCGAACGCACGTCGAACCACTTTTGCAGCCGCTCAACGAAGACCTCGCGCGGCGCCGCACCGCTGGTGGTGAGTTCCTGTGTGGGCATGCCCGAAAAGCCTTCGTTCAGCTCCTCGGCGTCGGGCACGTACTTGGCTGTCACGGCGCCGCCGGCCAGCTCGGCGTGGCCGGCAGCCTCGGCGCCGAACCACATGCGGTACGAGCGATTGGCAAACAGCAATTCGTTCTGCGGCACCGACAACACCGACACCGACGCCTCGAGCCCTTCGAGCACGGTCGTGAAGCGTTCATGCGACGCCGAGAGCTGGTCGCGGATGCGCTTGGCTTCGGTGATGTTGGTCATCGACGTCATCCAGCCCGTTTGCTGGCCGCGCGGGTCGATCAGCGGTGAGACGTACATGCGCGAATCGAACACCGTGCCGTCCTTGCGCATCACCTTGACCTCGATGCCGCCGGCCGGGCTGCGGCCGTGCAGCTCTTGCTGCAACAGCCGGCTGTTCTCTTCCACCCGATCGGGCGGCCAATAGGGGAAGGGCGGCAAGTGGCCGATCAGGGCCGATTCTGCAAAGCCCGTCATGGCGCAAAACGCCGCATTCACGTAGGTGATGCGGCCATCGAGATCCATCGCCCGCATGCCGGTGAGCATGGAGTTTTCCATCGCCCGGCGAAAGTTGGTTTCCTGCACCAGCGCAGCTTGAATCTGCCCGCGCCGGCGCATGTGGCGCCAACTGCCCAGCAGCATCCACACCGTCAGCGCCGACAGCGCCACCACCATCCAGAACAAGGTGTTGCCGATCAGGCCGATGCTGGTGCGGTAGCCCTGGCCGCGCAGGATCAAGCCGTTGATGGCCGGCGCCAGCGGCGCGTCATGGAAGATCGGCGCGGCGCGCGGTGCCGCCTCACCTGGCATGGGCGTGACGGTGCTGGCCAGCACACGCTGCTTGTCGTCGATGACCGCGATCATGTGGCGCCGGGCCACGTCTTCGGGCACGAAAAAGCGCACCAGCGCATCAATGGAATATTCGGCCAGCACGGTGCCGGCAAAGGCGCCCCGCTCCACCAGCGGCACGTGCACCTGAAAGACCATGGTGCCGGCGGAATCTTTGAACGCGGCCGAATACATCGGCTGGCGCAGGTCGCGCGCCGCGGTGAAGGCGCCTTCCGGCGCATTGGGCGGTTCGGCCTGTGGCAGCGACGCCTTCTGCGCCGCATCGTCCACGCTCGGGTGCGGGTGGTGCAGCGGCGCCCAATGCACGGCGCGGCGGCTGCGCTGCGGGCCCACCCAGGCCAGGTGCGTGATCTCGGGCCGATCGCGGGCGAACGCAGCGGCCTGGCCGGTGAACTCTTCGGTGTCGATGTCGCGCTGCACCAGCTCGCGCGCCATGCGGATCAACTGCTCCTGGTTCTCGATCAGGTGCAGGCGAATTTGCTGCTGGGTGATTTCGGTGTCGCGCTTGACCGAATCCGTCTCGCGTTCGATTTCTTCGTTGCGCAGATACCAGAAGGCCGAAATGATGGCCGCCAGGAACAGCAACACCGACGTCAGCGGGGCCAGCGTGACAAAGCGGTCTTGGCGCGAGGGTGACTGTGCGCGCCACCAGCGGGCGAAGAAGCGGCGCAGTCGCGTCAAGGCCAGCGCCGCAATGGAATTGGCCTGCGGCCTGTTTTGCATGGCGCCGATTATTGGCGCCCGCGCGGCGGTGCTGCGCGCGGCCCCGGCTCAAGTGGGTGGCCGGTGTCAGCGGTGTCGCTGATGCCATCACGTAATGCCGCAATATGAAATGCATTTGCGCCATTTGGAAGTTACAAGAAGCTGTGCGACACTCGCGCCCGGCCGAAAACCGCGGCCCGTCATGTCACGATTGCCTAGCAACGCGAAACCCACAGGAGACGCTCATGTCCGACCTGCCCGACTCGGCCTCAGCCGCTGCCAACCCCGACTCCGACACCCAGGAAACCCGAGAGTGGCTGGATGCGCTGAACGGCGTGATCGCCACCGAAGGGCAGGAGCGCGCCCACTTCCTGCTTGAACAGTTGATTGAAGAAGCGCGCCAGCACGGTGTGGACCGGCCGTTTTCGGCCACCACCGGCTACGTCAACACCATTGAACCCGAGCAAGAAGCGCACAGCCCGGGCAACCTGGAACTTGAAGGGCGGCTGCGCGCCTACATGCGCTGGAACGCGATGGCCATGGTGGTCAAGGCCAACCGTATCGACGCCGCAGACGGCAGCGAACTGGGCGGCCATATCAGCTCGTTTCAATCGTTAGCCCACATGTTCGCGGCCGGCTTCAACCACTTCTGGCATGCCGAAAACGAACACCATGGCGGTGACTTGCTGTATGTGCAGGGCCACAGCGCGCCCGGCGTCTACGCCCGCGCCTTCATGGAAGGGCGCATCACCGAAGAGCAGATGCTGAACTTCCGCCAGGAGGTCGATGGCAAGGGCTTGTCGAGCTACCCGCACCCCAAGCTGATGCCAGAGTTCTGGCAGTTCCCCACCGTCTCCATGGGCCTGGGGCCCTTGATGGCCATTTACCAGGCGCGATTCCTGAGGTACTTGCATGCCCGCGGCATTGCCAACGCTGAAAACCGCAAGGTCTGGGTCTTCTGCGGCGACGGTGAAATGGACGAGCCCGAAAGCCTGGGCGCCAAAGGCCTGGCCGCGCGCGAGAACCTCGACAACCTGGTCTTCGTCATCAACTGCAACTTGCAGCGGCTCGACGGCCCGGTGCGTGGCAACGGAAAGATCATTCAAGAGCTGGAAGGTGAGTTCCGCGGCGCCGGCTGGAACGTGATCAAACTCATTTGGGGCGCCAACTGGGACCCGCTGCTGGCCAAGGACAAAGACGGTGCGCTGCGCAAGCTGATGATGGACGTGGTTGACGGCGACTACCAGGCCTTCAAGGCCAACGACGGCGCCTTCGTGCGCAAGAACTTCTTCGGCCGCGACCCGCGCACCGCCGAGTTGGTGGCCAAGATGAGCGACGCCGACATCTGGAACCTGCGCCGCGGCGGCCACGACGCGCAGAAGGTGTACGCGGCGTTCCACAAGGCCACGCACCACAAGGGCCAGCCCACGGTGCTGTTGATCAAGACGGTGAAGGGCTGGGGCATGGGCAAGGCCGGTGAGGGCAAGAACACCGCGCACCAGACGAAGAAGCTGGCCGATGAAGACATCCGCTACATGCGCGACCGTTTCAACATCCCCATCCCAGACAGCGAACTCGACAAGATCCCGTTTTACAAACCGGCCGACGACACGCCCGAGATGCGCTACCTGCACGAGCGCCGCGCCGCGCTGGGCGGCTACCTGCCCAAGCGCCGCGTGCGCGCCGAAGAGCAATTCACGGTGCCGCCGATCGAGACCTTCAAAGCCACGCTGGAAGCCACCGCCGAGGGCCGCGAAATCAGCACCACGCAAGCGTATGTGCGTTTCCTGACGCAACTGCTGCGCGACAAGGAACTGGGCCCGCGCGTGGTGCCCATCTTGGTGGATGAAGCGCGCACCTTCGGCATGGAAGGGTTGTTCCGCCAGATCGGCATCTACAACCCCGCGGGCCAGAACTACACGCCGGTCGACAAAGACCAGGTCATGTACTACCGCGAAGACAAGGCCGGGCAGGTCCTGCAAGAAGGCATCAACGAGGCCGGCGGCATCAGCAGCTGGATCGCCGCGGCAACGTCGTATTCGACGAACAACCGCATCATGGTGCCGTTCTACATCTACTACAGCATGTTCGGCTTGCAGCGCGTGGGCGACCTGGCCTGGGCGGCGGGCGACATGCAGGCGCGTGGCTTCTTGCTTGGCGGCACCAGCGGGCGCACCACGCTGAACGGAGAAGGCCTGCAGCATGAAGACGGGCACAGCCACATTCTGGCCAGCACGATTCCGAACTGTGTGAGCTACGACCCGAGCTTTGCGCACGAGGTGGGCATCATCTTGCACCACGGCCTGAAGCGCATGGTGGAAAAGCAGGACAACGTTTTCTACTACATCACCCTGCTCAACGAGAACTACCCCATGCCTGGGCTGAAGCCCGGCACCGAAGAGCAGATCATCAAAGGCATGTATTTGCTGGAAGAAGGCGCGAAGAAGACGCCGCGTGTCAACCTGCTGGGTTCGGGTTCCATCTTGCGCGAATCGCAATTCGCCAAAGTGCTGCTCGAAAAGGAATGGGGCGTGGCGGCCAACGTGTGGAGCTGCCCGAGCTTCAACGAACTTACCCGCGACGGGCAGGACTGCGAGCGCTTCAACCTGCTGCACCCCACGGAAGCGCCGCGCGTGCCGTTTGTGACGCAGCAGCTCACGCCGCATGCCGGCCCGGTGGTGGCCAGCACCGACTACATGAAGAACTATGCCGAGCAGATTCGCGCCTTCATCCCCAAAGGCCGCACCTACAAGGTCTTGGGCACCGACGGCTTTGGCCGCAGCGACTTCCGCCACAAACTGCGCGAGCATTTCGAGATCAACCGCCACTACATCGTGGTGGCCGCGCTGAAGGCGCTGGCTGATGAAGGCACCGTGCCCGCGGCCAAGGTGGCCGAGGCGATCAAGAAGTACGGCATCAATGTCGACCGGGTCAACCCGCTGCTGGCCTAAAACGGAGACAAACACCATGGCAATGGTTGAAGTGAATGTGCCCGACATCGGCGACTTCAAAGACGTTGAAGTCATCGAGCTGCTGGTCAAGCCCGGCGATGTGATCAAGGCCGAGCAGTCGCTCATCACGGTGGAAAGCGACAAGGCGTCGATGGAGATCCCGTCGTCGCACGCCGGCACGGTGAAGGACGTGAAGATCAAACTGGGCGACAAGGTGAACCGGGGCACGCTGCTGGTGCTGCTGGAAACCGGTGCCGCTGCGCCGGCCGCTGCGGCGCCACCGGCGCCCGCACCGGCGAGCGCAGCGGCCTCGTCACCGGCTGCTGCGCCTGCACCCGCACCCGCACCCGCACTAGCGCTAGCGCTAGCGCTAGCGCCAGCACCGGTTGCCGCGCCGCCCGCTGCGGCCGTGCCCGCTCACCAGCCGGCGGCCCCCTCGGCCGGGCTGCCACACGCATCACCTTCAGTGCGCCGTTTTGCGCGCGAGTTGGGGGTGCCGCTGGCGGAAGTGCATGGCAGCGCGCCCAAGGGCCGCATCACTGCGGCCGACGTGCAGGGCTTTGTCAAAGGCGTCCTGTCCGGCGCCGCGCAAACCGCTGCGCAACAAGCCAAGTCGGCCGCTGCGCCCGCGGCCGCGGGCGGCGCTTTCCCCGGCTTGCTGGCCTGGCCGCAGATTGACTTTGCCAAGTTCGGCGCCATCGAGCGCAAGCCGCTGTCGCGCATCAAGAAGATCAGCGGCGCCAACCTGCACCGCAATTGGGTCGTGATTCCGCATGTCACCAACCATGACGATTGCGACATCACCGAGCTTGAAGCTTTCCGCGTGCAGCTCAACAAGGAAAACGAAAAGGCCGGCATCAAGGTCACCATGCTGGCCTTCATGATCAAGGCCGCGGTGGCGGCGTTGAAGAAGTTCCCTGATTTCAACGCCTCGCTCGACGGCGACGAAGTGGTGCTGAAAAGCTACTTCAACATCGGCTTCGCCGCCGACACGCCCAACGGCCTGGTCGTGCCGGTGATCAAAGACGCTGACAAGAAAGGCGTGTACGAGATCGGCACCGAAATGGGCGAGCTGGCCAAGAAGGCGCGTGACGGCAAGCTCGGCCCGGCCGACATGAACGGCGGCTGTTTTTCCATCAGCAGCCTGGGCGGCATTGGCGGGCGTTACTTCACGCCGATCATTAACGCTCCAGAAGTGGCGATCATGGGCGTGTGCAAGAGCAGCACCGAACCCGTGTGGGACGGCAAGGCCTTCCAGCCGCGCCTGATGTTGCCGTTGAGCCTGAGCTGGGATCACCGCGCGGTGGACGGTGCCGCCGCGGCGCGCTTCAACGCCTACTTCGGTGGCCTGCTGACCGACTTCCGCCGCATACTCTTGTAACGCATGACCACCATCTGCGTCGTGCGCAAAGGCAGGCAGGTCGCGATTGCGGCCGATTCGCTCGTCACCTTCGGCGACACCCGCTTGTCACACGGCTACGAGGCCAACGACAAGGTCTTCCAGTTCGGCGACTCTTGGGTCGGCATGGCCGGCAGCACGGCGCACTTTGCGGTGCTGCGCAAGGCGCTGGGCGCGCTGCCTGAGGAAGACCTGAAGCTGCACACCCGCGCCGATGTGTTCGACACCTTCCTCAAGCTGCACCCCAAGCTGAAGGAACAGTACTACCTGAACCCGAAGGAAGACGACGACGACCCGTACGAGAGCAGCCAGTTCACGGTGCTCATCGCCAACGCCAGTGGCCTGTTCGGCGTCTACTCGTACCGCGAGGTGTTCGAGTTCGACCGTTTCTGGGCCATCGGCTCGGGCCGAAGTTTTGCGCTGGGGGCCATGTTCGCCGGCTATGAACGCGGCCGCACTGCGCGCGAAGTGGCCGAGCTGGGCGTGCGCGCCGGCAATGAATTCGACAAGAACTCCGCCGGGCCGGTGAAGGCCCATACCCTGAAACTGAAGGGATAGACAAATGGCTCTGATGGAAGTGCGTGTGCCAGACATTGGCGACTTCAAGGACGTGGCCGTGATCGAACTGCTGGTCAAGCCCGGCGACACGGTGGCCAAGGAGCAGTCGCTCATCACGGTGGAGTCCGACAAGGCGTCGATGGAGATCCCATCGCCCGCTGCCGGCGTGGTGAAGGAGCTGGCGCTGAAGATGGGCGACGTGATCAACCAGGGTTCGCTGGTGTTGATGCTCGAAGCCGCGGCGCCCGCGCCCGCGCCCGCGGGCGCAAAACCGCCCGTTGCAGCGGCGCCGGCGCCTGCCGCGCCACCCGTTGCCGCGCCGGCTGCGGCCAGCTTCAGCGGCAAGGTCGAACTCGAATGTGATCTGCTCGTGTTGGGTGCCGGCCCCGGCGGCTACTCGGCGGCCTTCCGCGCGGCTGATCTGGGCATGAAGGTGGTGATCGTGGAGCGCTATGCCACGCTGGGCGGCGTGTGTCTGAACGTGGGCTGCATCCCGAGCAAGGCGCTGCTGCACGTGGCCGCGGTGATGGACGAGGTGAAACACTTCGCCGCCCTGGGTGTTGAATTTGCCGCGCCGAAGGTGGATGCCGCCAAGCTGCTCGGCCACAAGAACAAGGTCGTGGGCAAGCTCACCGGCGGCCTGGCCGCGATGGCCAAGATGCGCAAGGTGACGGTGGTGCGCGGCAGCGGCAGCTTTGCCGGCCCAAGTCACTTAACGGTTGAAATGACTGAAGGCACGGCCCAGGCCAAGACGGGCAAGAGCCAGACCATCGCCTTCAAGCAATGCATCATCGCCGCCGGCTCGCAAGCCGTGCGCCTGCCGTTTCTGCCCGACGACCCGCGCATCGTCGACTCCACCGGCGCGCTGGAATTGCGTGAGCTGCCCAAGCGCATGCTCATCATCGGCGGGGGCATCATCGGCCTGGAAATGGGCACGGTGTATTCCACGCTCGGTGCGCGGCTCGACGTGGTGGAAATGCTCGACAGCCTGATGCAAGGCGCTGACCGCGACTTGGTGAAGGTGTGGCAGAAGATGAACGCGCCGCGCTTCGACAACATCCTGCTCAAGACCAAGACGGTGGGCGCCGAAGCCACCGCCGCGGGCATCAAGGTGAAGTTCGAAGGCACGGACGGCAAGCAAAGCGAAGCCGTCTATGACCTGGTGTTGCAAGCCGTCGGCCGCAGCCCCAACGGCAAGAAGATCGGCGCTGAAAAGGCTGGCGTGCTGGTGAACGAGCGCGGCTTCATTCCGGTGGATGCGCAGATGCGCACCAACGTTGCGCATATCTTCGCCATCGGCGACATCGTGGGCCAGCCGATGCTGGCGCACAAGGCGGTGCATGAAGCGCATGTGGCCGCTGAAGTGGCCGCCGGCGACAGCAAGGCGATGTTCGATGCGCGGGTGATTCCCAGCGTGGCCTACACCGACCCCGAGGTGGCCTGGGTGGGCCTCACGGAAGATGAAGCCAAGGCGCAGGGCATCAAGGTCAGGAAAGGCCTGTTCCCCTGGGCGGCTTCGGGCCGGGCCATTGCCAACGGCCGCGACGAAGGCTTCACCAAGCTGCTGTTCGACGACTCCGTCGAAGTGCATGGCCACGGCCGCATCCTGGGTGGCGGCATCGTGGGCACGCATGCCGGCGACATGATCGGCGAGGTGGCGCTGGCCATCGAGATGGGCGCCGACGCGGTGGACATCGGCAAGACCATCCACCCGCACCCCACGCTGGGTGAAAGCATCGGCATGGCGGCCGAAGTGGCGCACGGCAGTTGTACTGACTTGCCGCCGGCCAAACGTTAGAGAGGACTTGACAGATAGCCGACGGCGGCCTGGCCGCCGTCGGCCCGACCGGTCGGTCAGCGTGACGCCATCGTGTTGATCACCGGCCCGTCGTACACGATGCGCCAGCGGCCGTCTTGCTGAGCCCAGTATTGGCGATAGGTGGTGGCCGGCTCGGCCTTGCTGCGGCCTTCTTCGCGCGCACTCACCACCATCATGGGCGTGGTTTCGCCATACCAGGCCAGGAAGCTGACGTTGCCGCGTGGCGCCAAACCGCCCGTGGCGTGGCGCGGCACTGGCAGGCTCGGGTCGTACCAGCGCTGCATGTCTTGCACATCACCGGCGCGTCGCGCGTCGTCCCAGGCCTGGTAGGCGGGGCGGAATTCGGCCGCCACCTGGCGCGTGGCATGGCGCGGCACCCACTCGAGCCTGCGTGAAATCACCACTGGCGACTCGTCCACCGCCAGGCGCTTGAGCAGCAGGTCGGCATCGTCGTTGGCCAGGGCCACGCAGCCGTCGGTGGCCCACAGGCCGTGGCTGTACACGGTGGGCGGCACGCCGTGCACGAACAACCCGGTGCCGGTGCGGCCCTTCTGGCGGTCGATCGCATTCGGGTAGTTGAAGCCCAGCGCGGCGCTGCCAAAACGCTCGGCCAACATGTGCGAGGGCAGGGCATTGGTCACCCAGTACACGCCCAGCGGCGTGCGCGCATCGCCTTCGGCATGCTTGGCGATGCCCTGTTTGCCCAGCGAGACGAAGAAGTCTTTCTCCAACTGCAAGCCCTGCGGTCCATTGGCAAACAGGTACAGCCGCGAGCGCTCGGTGTCCACCGCCACGGCATGGCGCACATGGGCCGGCAGGTCGACCAGTTCGCGCGGCAGGTGGTCGGCCGGCGGGCGTTCGCGCAGCGCGCTCAAGCGGCGCTGCGCTTGTTCGCGCAACAAGGCGAGATCGGCATGCACGGGCTGTGCCGCCGGCGCTGTTGTGGTCGCCGCGCCAAACGCTTGTGGCACGCCGCCGCGGGTGGCCAGCAAGTCGCCATGCAACAGTTGCGCCAAGGCGAACTGGGGGTGGTCTTGCACCAGCGCGGCGGCCAGCACCATGGCCTTGCGACCCTGGCCTGCGGCCAAGGCTGCGTAGGCCTGGAGCAAGCGCCCCTCCGGCCCCTCGCCCGCGCCCACCAGCAAGGGCGCACCGGCCAGGTCTTCTTCGGGGGCGGCTGGCACCACGGCGGTGGACACCGGGGTGTCGGCCGCGGCGGCGCGGCTGGGGGTGTACTGGCCGAACGCCACCACCAGGCCGGCCGCGCAAACGCTCATCAGGGCCAACCACACCGGGCGCGACAGCAGCGGCCGCGCTGAACCGGCACCCGCGTGGGCGCCGCTGTTGATCAAGGCATGCAGCCGCAACGCCAGCCGGCCCGAGGGTGCGGGCGAGGCTGCCGCTGCCGGCTCGCCTACCGTCCCGACGTCTCTTGCTGAATGAGCCACTTGCCGCCCACTTTTCGCAGCAACAGGGTCTTGCTGCTTTGCGTGCTCAGGGAATCTGAAACGTAGTCTTGCCGGAACTGCGCGGTGGCTTGTTCGCCCTTGACCTGCACTTGCAGGTTGCTGAGCTTGACTTCGATGTGTTTGCGCGGGGCGATGCGGTCGCGCCGTTCATTCAGCCAGGCGGCGTGGCTGGCTGCCTTGCCCTTGAAGTCGGCGTCATAGGCCGCCGCATAGGCGGCCATGTCGCGCCCGGACCAGGCGGCCGCCCAGGCATTCAAGGCGGCTTCAATTTCCGGCTTGGCCGTGGCGTCTGTGGCGGCGGTGGCGGCAGCGGCCGGTGCCGGGCTCGGCGCGGCGGCCACGGCGGCCGCTGAAGCCGGCTTGGCCGCAGAGGCGGGTGCAACCGCGGGCGCTGGCTTGGGCACTGGTGCCGGCGCCGCTGCCGGTGCCGCAACGGGCGCTGCGGCCACCACCGTGGGCTTGGGCACTGTGGCTGGCTTGGACGCACTGGCTGCCGGCGCCACCACGGCCGGCGCCGGGGCGGGAGCGGGCTTTGCCGCAGCCACCGCTGCCGGCGCGGGCGTGGCTGCCGGCGCCGGTGCGGGCGCAGCAACGGGCGTTGGTGCGGGCGCAGGCGTGGCTTGCGCCACCACCGTGCTGCCCGGCTTGGCCGGTGGCAGCTGCGGCGCCGCCGCGGTGCGCGCCGCATCGGGCCCGCGGGCCAGGGCCGTCAATTCGTTGACCATTTCCAGCTTGGGCTTGGCCGTCTTCAAGCTCTTGTCGAACTGCAAGGCCTTGCGGTAGGCGTCACCGGCCATGTGCGAATACAGGTCGCCCAGATTTTCATACGCTGTGGCGTAGGTCGGGTGGGTGCGGATGGCGCGCTCCAGCGCGCTGCGCGCTTCTTCGAACTGGCCCTTGGCTGCCAACAGCACCGCCATGTTGTTGTGCGGGGCGGGCAGGTCGGGGTTTTCCGTTGCCACTTTCTTGAACACGGCCAGCGCTTCGTTGACCCGGTTCATGTTGGACAGCACCGCGCCGCGGTTCATTTGCATCGGCACATCGGCGGGGTTTTTTTTCAGGTTGGCGTCGATCAGCGTCAAGGCCTCGGGCCAGCGGTTCCCGGCCATCAAGGCACTGAGTTGCGCATCTGCGCCTTGCGCCATGGCCGCGGTGGCGAACAGCAGCGCTGCGGCACCGGCAATCAAATGGCGCAGGGGCAGTTTGGTTTTTGGCATGGTCGATGGCGTGCAGGCAATGGGTGGCAGCGCACAGGGGGATTTCCCTCGGGCCGGGCCCTCGCACAAGCGTGGTCGCAACAGCATTCAAGTATACCGGGCAGCGCCTATGCAGCCGTTTGATATGCCCGGTCATGCCGGCGCATTTGCGCCCCGCGCCGGCGGTGGCAAAGCGGGCATCGGCGCCTTCGGTCACGTTGTGGTGCGTGGGCTGGCTCAAGTCCGGGTGCAGCCTGGACGAAGCCCTGTGCAGCAGCCCGGCGGGCCGTGCGCGCAGTGTTGCGCGCGCTGCGCACCGAACCTGCATCGCCCACCTTGAACCCCACCTTGCCCATCAGCGCCCTGGCGTCGCGCGGCCCCGCCTGCGCCGGGCGCAGCCTGCTCGGCTCGGGTTGGCTGGCGCTGGGTGCGGCGCTCATGCTGTGTCTGTCGCAAGTGCTGGCCTGGGACGGCGAGCGCATGACCCAGGCCGCGCAGCGCCTGGGCGCGCGCGCCAGCGCGGCCGTGCCGGCGCTGCAGGGCCTGATCCAAGCGGGCCAGACGCTGGACGACGCTGCCCGCTTGCTGCAAGTGAACCAGTTCTACAACCGCCGCATTCGCTTCAAGACCGACTTCGAGGTCTGGGGCCAGGAAGACTTCTGGGCCACGCCCTTGCAGACCCTGGAGGCCGGCGCCGGTGATTGCGAGGACTACGCCATCGCCAAGTACTTCACCCTGGCCGCCATGGGCGTGCCGGTGGCGCGCCTGCGCCTGGTGTATGTGCGTGCCCGGCTTGACGCGCAGGCCGTACAGGCGCACATGGTGCTGGCGTATTACGCTGCGCCAAACGCCGAACCGATGATTCTTGACAACCTGGTGAACGACATCCGCCCCGCGTCGCAGCGGCCGGACTTGACGCCGGTGTTCAGTTTCAACAGCGAAGGGCTGTGGCAAGGCGTGGGCAGCACCAGTGCGGGCGACCCCACGGTACGCTTGTCGCGCTGGCGCGATGCTTTGGCCCGGGTACAGGGCGAGGGGTTTTTCTGATGTTGGGCAGGAGTCAACCATGTCACTGATTCGCCAGGTCTGGCTCATGCTGCTGGGGGTGTTGTTGCTGTCCTTGGGCGGCAGCTTGGCCACCTTGGTGTTGACCAGCCGCGAGACGCTGCAAACGCAGCTGCGCGTGCGCAATGCCGACGCCGCCACCATGCTGGCCTTGGCGCTGTCGCAGCAACGCGGCGAGCCCGAACTGATGCGCCTGGTGGCCCAAGCGCAGTTCGA
>JANOXU010000210.1:0-15670 GCA_031418595.1 Burkholderiales bacterium | reverse complement strand
TGAGCGCGCAGTTCGGGCTTGCTGGTGTGCAAGGACAGCGCCAGCGCGGGCTTGACGCGCTGCTGCGGCAGGCGCTCGAAAACGCGCGGGTCGCCCACGGTGGAAAAAACCAGGTTCTTGTGGCCGATGGCGCCGCCGGTGCCCAGCAGATCAATGGCTTCGAGCACGGCGTCCAGGTTGTGCGCCGGTTCGCCCATGCCCATGAAGACCACTTTTTTCACCGGTCGCTCGGGGAAGCTGCTGCGCGCCAGCGCCACCTGGGCCACGATTTCCGCGCTGCCCAATTGGCGCAGCAGGCCGCCGGTGCCAGTCATGCAAAACACGCAGCCCACCGCGCAACCCACCTGGCTGGACACGCACAGCCCACCGCGCGGCAGCAGCACGGCTTCGACGGTTTGATGGTCGTGCAGCGCGATGAGCAAGCGCACCGAGCCATCTTGCGCCGGGTGTTGCGAATGCAGCCGCGCCAAACCGCCCAGTTCAGCGGACAGATCAGGCAGCGCCTCGCGCACCGCCTTGGGCATGAAATCTTCGAGCCGGCGTTTGCCGCTGGTTTGCGCCAGGCCCTGCGCCCACAGCCGCAGCACGCGCTGCTCATGTTTAGGCAGCGCGCCCAGGCTGCGCAGGCGTTGGCGGATGTCTTCGATGCGCATGGCGCGCGCTATTTCCAACGCAGCGCTTCGATGTGCACGCTGCCCAAGTTGCTGCTCAAGGTGAGCGCGCCTTCCTGCACCGTGGCTTGCAGTTGCATGCTGCGCTCGGCCATGGCCGCCAGGCCTTGCGCGGCCTCGGTGGGAATGCGCCACACCTGCAAACGTTCGAGCCGGCTGAGTTTGCTGGCCATGCCGCGCCACCACACTTCAGCCGCGCTGTGAAAGGCATACACGTGCACTTCATCGGCCTTGCTGCACGCCTTGCTCAAGGGCTTGTCTTCGGGTTGGCCGACTTCGATCCACAGCCGCTTGCGGCCGGTGTAGTCGGTGAGCGAGACATCGGGGTCGTCGGGGTCGCTCAAGCCGGCACCAAAGGCCAGCGTGCCATCACCACCGCAGGTGCCTTGCAAGGTGTGTGCATTCAGCGCCAGCGCGGCCAGGCGCACCATCATGCGTTCATCGGTCTCGCTGGGGTGGCGGGCCAGGGTGAGCGCATGGTCGGCGTAGTAGCCGTGGTCGATGTCGGCCACCTGAACGTTGGCCTTGAAGATGGTGGATTTGATGGCCACGTGGGGGCGGCCTGGCGGCCAGAGCGCCGTTGTCAAACCTCGGGCGAAGCGGCGACTATAGGAGAGTGCCCGTGCGGCGCGGCGCCTGGCCCGGGCGCACGGGTTCGCGCAGACCCATGGGTTGCGACACCGGCCACGGGTTATGGCCCGGCGGCAAGGTGGCGAAGTCAGACGTTGGTGGCCCACTGTTCGGCCATTCGAGCACGGGCGCATTGGCCCAATTGGTGAGCTTGATGGCTTGGCTGACGCTGACGAAATCGAACTCGCCCACCAGGTGAAGGAATTTTTCCCAGGGTCGGTGCAGCCCCATTTGGCCCATGAACTGCTGCGGCCAGCTCGGCGCTGCGACGGCAGGCACCGGCGTATCAAGCTGCGGCGGGCGGAAATACGCCATCACATACGGGCTGGTGCGCAGATGCCGGCGCATCAAGGCGTACGGCGCCAGGCCGAAGGTGTTGCCGCCACTGGGCCCCGCGCTCCAGGACAGCAGCTTGGGCGAACTGGCCGGGAATTCCATGATCCGCGTCGAGCCCAGATCGACTTGATACGGCGTCGCAAAAACGGGCAGCCCGGGCGACGGCTGGCTCAGTGCGGTGTGCACGGAGCAATCAGCGCCGATGCCCTGTTCGGCCAGCACGTCATAGAACCAGGGCAGGTGATGCCGGCGCAGGAAACCGGGTGACCGGTACAGGTACACCGCCTGGCCGGTGGCGTTGGCGATACTGGCGCAGGAGCGGTGCAGATCGGCGGCAAAGGCCTTGCGACCCAGTTCGTGCGTGGGCCGGCGCAGGTGCGAATGGCTGCCCACATCGTGCCCATTGGCCACGATGCGCCGCAGCACCTGCGGGAACTGCGCCGCCACCCAGCCCAGGCAGAAGAAGGTGGCCTGCACACCTTGGTTGCTCAATGCTTGCAGGATGCGGTCGATGTTGGATTCGATGCGCGGGGCCAGGCGGCGCTCAAACTCGTGCCCCCGTGAGGGCGCACGCTGCAGCAAGTGAAAGCCATCTTCCACGTCAAAACTGAGTACGCGCATGGCAGTTCTTCCTTCTGGCACTTGTTCTATTGGCTCGCATGCGGTGGGTCGGCGCAGCGGCATCAAACCGGATCGTCAATGCGCCGGCTTCTGGCGTCAACCCGAGCTTGCACCCGCCAGGAGGTAACAGTTGATGATCAGCCAGGAAGCTGTCGGGCTTTGGGCCCGCCAAGTCGCGGTACAAAGGCGGCCCGACTGGCTGATCAGGAGCGCACATGACCCACCCCACTGCACGCAAAACCGCTGACGACTTCGACCCCGAAGTGCTGCGCCTGTTCGACCAGTACGTGCACGGCCAACTCGACCGCCGTGGCTTCCTCGACCGCGCCGCGCGCTTTGCCGCGGCCAGCGGCGCCACCGCGGCCGGCCTGCTGGCCGCACTGAGCCCCGACTTCGCCCTGGGCCAGCGCGTGGCGCCCAGCGATGCGCGCATCAAGACCGAATTCATCGAGTTCCCCTCACCGGCCGGTTATGGCAAGGTGCGCGCCTACCACGCGCGCCCGGCGCAGGCCAGCGGGCCGCTGCCCGTGGTGTTGGTGGCGCATGAAAACCGCGGCCTGAACCCGCACATTGAAGACATTGCGCGGCGCCTGGCGCTGGACAACTTCATCGCCCTGGCGCCGGATGCCCTGGCCCCGCTGGGCGGCTACCCGGGCGATGAAGACAAAGCCCGCGAGTTGTTTGCCAAGCTCGACCAGGCCAAGACGCGCGAAGACTTCGTGGCCGCGGCGGCCCATGCCCGAGCCTTGAACGGCGGCAACGGCCGGCTCGGTGCAGTGGGTTTTTGCTATGGCGGCGGCGTGGTCAACCTGCTGGCCACGCGCGTGCCCGAGTTGGCTGCCGGCGTGCCCTTCTATGGCAATGCGGCGCCGCTGGACGAAGTGGGCAAGATCAGGTGCGAGCTGCTGCATGTGTTTGCCGACAACGACGAGCGCATCAACGCCGCCTGGCCGGCCTATGACGCAGCGTTGAAAGCCGCCGGCGTGCGCAGCGAAGCGCTGAAGTACCCGGGCACCCAGCACGGCTTCAACAACGACACCACGCCGCGCTTCAACGAAGCCGCGGCCGCCCAGGCCTGGGCGCGCACGCTGGCGTTTTTCAACCGGCTGCTGCGCGGTTGAGGCCGGGGCGCAGGCGCTGTTCACAGCGCCGCCGCCTGCGCGGCCGGCGCTTGGACGCCCGGGCCGGCGGCCCGCGGGGGCGTGCGCAACAACTACTGGCGGCTGCGCGATGCCAGCGCCGCGGCGCGTGAAATGCTCGTGGGCGCGGCCATGGCCAGCGTGGGCGACCTGACGCGCGCCAGCTACACGGTGGCCGATGGCGTCATCCGCCACAGCAGCGGTGCGACACGCAGCTACGGCCAGGTGGCCGCCGCGGCGGCGCTGCTGCCCGTGCCCGTGGGTGCCGCGCTGGTGCCCGACAGCCAGTTCAAGAGCATCGGCAAGAGCCTGCCACGCCCTGACATTCCGGCCAAGGTGGATGGCAGCGCCGTTTATGGTTTGGACGTTCGCTTGCCCAACATGGTGTACGCCGTGATCCGCCACAGCCCCAGCCTGGGCGGCACGCTGGCCAACGTGCCAACGGTGCCGGCGGGCATGATCGCCGTGGTGCCCACGCAGGTGATGCCCGGCACCGGCCGCGGGCTTGAAGCCACGGGCAACGTGAACGCCGTGGCCGTGGTCGGCGCCACCACCTGGGACGCCTGGCAGGGCGCCAAACGGCTTTCGCTGCGCTGGAACCTGCCGGCCAACGCCGCTGCCTTGAACAGCGGCCAGTTCCTGGCCGACGCGCAAGTCTTGCTCAGCACGGCCACGCCCTACGTGGCCGGTGCGGCCAACCCGCCCGGCACCCTGTACACGGTGGAGCGCAGCGCGGGGGATGCATTGGCCAACATTGCCGGCGCGGCCAAGCAAATCGACGCCACCTACACCCTGCCCTATGTGGCCCATGCCTGCATGGAGGTGTTGAACTGCACGGTCGACTTCGTGCCCGGCGTGCGCTGTGAAGTCTGGGCACCCACGCAGTCGGCACGCGCCGCCTTGAGCCTGGTGGCCACCCTCACCGGCCTGACGCCGGACAAGATCAAGTTCAACACCACCTTGCTCGGTGGTGGCCTGGGCCGCAAGGCCGAGCAAGACTTCATCAGCCAGGCGGTGCAGGTGGCCATGAAAGTGCAACGCCCGGTGAAGCTGATGTGGCCGCGCGAAGAAGACTTCACGCACGACCAGTACCGCCCCATGGCCGTTGTGCGCGCGCGCGCCGGGCTCGATGCCAACGGCTACGTGGCGGGCTGGGCCTATCGCAACGTGTCGCCCTCCATCCTGGGCCAGCGCGGCGCCAACCTGGGCGCCACAGGCGACAGCCAGGGCCACGAAGCGTCGGGCCACTTGCCCTACGACTTTGGCTCCAGGTTAACGGAATGGGTCAGCCACACGGTGCCCGTGCCAGTGGGTTTTTGGCGATCAGTGGGGGCCTCGATCAACACCTTTGCGGTGGAGTCGATGATCGACGAGCTGGCCGCCGCGGCCGGGCAAGACCCCTACCAGTTCCGCCGTGCGCGGCTGACCCACCCGCGCTGGCTGGCGGTGCTGGAGGCCGCGGCCAACGCCGCGGGTTGGGGCAATGCCGCAGCGGCCGGCACAGCGCGCGGCATTGCGGTGGGCACGGCGTTCAACACCATCGTGGCGCAGGTGGTGGAAGTTGCCAAAACCAGCACCGGCGCCATGCGTGTGACCCGCTGCTTCGTGACGGTGGACGCTTACCTGACGGTGAACCCCGGCGCGGTTGAAGCGCAAATCGTGGGCGGCGTGGTGCATGCCATGAACGCCACCTTGTACGGGCGCCAGACCTTCGCCAACGGCGCCGCACAAGCGCGCAACTTCAACACCAACAAGATGATCCGCTTGCAGCAAATGCCCGTGGTGAAGGTGATCTTGATGCCCCCCCGGCGCAGGCCGATCGCACCGTGGCCATTGGCGGCGTGGGCGAACTCGGCGTGCCGACCTTTGCCCCGGCGCTGGCCAACGCCTGGTTCAGGTTGACCGGGCTGCGCCTGCGTGAACTGCCGTTCTTTGCGGGGGCAACGGCGTCGGGCACATGAGCAAGCGGCATTGCCGCATTGCTCGTTCACGCCGGGCCAACGGCGCATGTCGTTGGCCCCCGATTGCGTTCAGCCTTTGGCGCGGCGCCGTGCCGCCACACCGGTGGCCACCAGGCCCAGCAACATCAGCGCGTAAGTTTGCGGCTCGGGGATGGCCGGTACGCCGGGGTCGCCAATCACCTCTTGCACAAACCCGGCATAGCGCACCTGCGACTGCGAGTTGTTATAGAACGCGAACTGGCCTGAGGAGAACGTGGCGTCGGCCACGGTTTGATCCCACAGCGTGGCCGCGCCGTCCTTCACCACGATTCGGAATGTTCCCGGTGTGGTGTTGAATTCGAGGTGGAAGTCGTACAGCCTGCTGAATTCCCAACTGGCCGTGGTGGAGTGCTTGGTGGCCAGAACCGTCATGTCACCAAAGTTGACCTGGTTCTCCCAAAACTCCTCAAGCGACAAGTCAGCCAGCCCATTGCCAGTGGCGCCAGTAAATTTCTTGATCGTCATGCCCTCGGCAGCAGTGCGCCCGACATAGCCTTGAGTGCCACGCTTCCAGTCGAATAAATAGAAGTTGCTCGAATTCTGGTAGCCAAACGCAAAGCCCATGTAGTCGTCGTCACCCGCACCTGCCGGCAAGACCTGCCAGGTGCCATCTATGGTGTAGGCGCCCTGGTTGACGTTGTTCCGGTAGAACGAAGGGTCGGCGTTAATGACCTGCGTGACCGCAGTGTTGCCGGGCTCAAGAACCCAATTGCCCGCTGGCTGCCCACCAGGGAAGTTGAGCGTCAGCTCCACCCAGCTCGAAAGGTTGAGTGGCGCGGCCAACGCGCCCGCAGCACTTGCTGCAAGAACGATCGACGCGCTGGCGTGTTTGAAGAGGTTCAGCATCAGGTTCACTCCGGTTGACGGCGCGGGGCAATGTGCCCGCTGTCGCAAATGAATGCTTGTCAAGTGTGAGCAACACTTGGAAACAGGTAAACCATTGACTCGTGGGGGTCAGCACTGCACGCCAGACGGCCATGGGCTGGTGCAGCCTGCACTGGCCAGTGCCATCCGCGGTGAAGTATCGACCGTGCGCCTCAGTGGCCTTTCGCACCAGCGTACAGCTGCTGAAAGCGCAGATGTCGCCACGCCAGCAACTCGGCCCGCCCGGCAGCGGGCTCGAAGACCCGGCTCACTGGCGGCATTGGCGCCGCATCGGCCAGGCTGCCTCCCACGCTGAGCCAGGCCAGCCGCGCCGCGCCCAGCGCGGCGCCCGCTTCGCCGCCTTCATGCGTGGTGAGCGCCACACCCAGCGCCGCAGCCAACCACTGCGCCCAGCGCGCGCTGCGCGCGCCGCCGCCCACCAGCGACAGCGCCTGCACACCGGCACGCGTATCGCCCAGCGCCTGCCAGCCGTCAACCAGGCCGAAGCACACCCCTTCCATCACCGCGTGCGCCACATCGGCCGGGCCATGGGATGAGGTCAAGCCCTGCAGCATGGCCGTGGCATGCGGGTTGTTGTGGGGCGTGCGTTCACCATTCAGGTAAGGCAAGAAGATCGGCGCGGCGGCGCACTGCGCTGGGGTCAGGTCCTGAGTCTTGCCCAGCATCTCAGCCACGCCCGCGCTGCCCAGCAGGCGTGCGGCCCATTGCAAGGCGCTGGCCGCCGACAGCATCACCGACATCTGGTGCCACTGCCCCGGCAAGGCATGGCAGAAGGCATGCACCGCGCGCGCTGGGTTGGGGCTGAAGCGCGCGCCGCACAAGAACACCACGCCCGAAGTGCCCAGCGACACGAAACCCTGCCCCGGCGCCACCGCGCCCATGCCCACCGCGCTGGCTGCGTTGTCGCCGCCACCACCGGCCACGGGCACGGCACTCGGCAAACCCCAACGTTGCGCCCACTCTGCCTTTAACGTTCCAGAAATGTCACTACCTTCCACCAGGCGCGGCATGTGGCTTGCATCCAGCCCGCACGCAACCAACATGGGCGCGCTCCAGCGCCGCGCCGCCACATCGAGCCACAAGGTGCCCGAGGCATCCGACATCTCACTCACCGCTTCGCCGGTGAGCCGCAGGCGCAGCCAGTCCTTGGGCAACAGCACCTGGCGAATCCGATCGAACAGCCGGGGCTCATGCTCGCGCAGCCACAACAGCTTGGGCGCGGTGAAGCCGGGCATGGCCAGGTTGCCGGTGATCTCTTGCGTTAACGGCTGTGCGGCCTCGAGTGCGGCGCACTGCGCGCCGCTGCGCCCGTCGTTCCACAAAATTGCCGGCCGCAGCACGGTGCCCTGCGCATCCAGCACCACCGCGCCATGCATCTGGCCGGCCAGGCCGATGGCCTGCACCGCGGCCATGGCCTGAGGTTGCTGCGCCTTGAGTTGCAGCAACGCTGCATCAAGCGCGGCCCACCAGGCCTGGGGCTGCTGCTCGCTCCACAGGGGCTGGGGTTGCTGCAGCGTCAGCGGCGCGCTGGCCTGGGCAATGATGCGGTGCTGCTCATCCAGCAGCAGGGCTTTCAGCTCAGACGTGCCGAGGTCGATGCCCAGAAACATGGTCGGTCAGGCCCGCGCGCCGCTGAACCGCCGCTCCGCCTGACGGCGAAATTCAGTCGGGGTGAGGCCTTTGACTTCAAGAAAGCGGCGGTTGAAATTGGCCACGTTGTTGAAACCCACTTCGTAGCAAATGTGGGTGACCAGGCGGTCGGTCTCCATCAACAACTGCCCAGCGCGGTTGACGCGAACGCGGTTCATGAAGTCGGTGAAGGTGTTGCCCGTGGCCTTGCGAAAGAAGCGCGAAAAGCGGCTCTCGCTCATGCTCAGTTCCAGCGCCAAGGCGGCAGCCGACAGCGGCTGCGCCACATCGGCCATGATGCGGTTGACCAGGGCGTTGATCACGTCTTGCTCGCCGGCATTGTCTTCACCCTGCATCTGGATGTTTGACAGCAAGCGGTAGTCGGTGCAGGCCGCCAGCTCGCCCAGGTATTGGCAGAACGCGCCAATGCGCTGCACGCCGCGCGCGGCCTTGATGCGCTTCCAGTGGGCGTGCGCATTGGCCGATTGGCCGAAGAATTCAATGCCGTGGCGCGAACGTTCCAGAAGAGGCAGCACCTCGGCCAGCTCCGGCACGTGCGCCGCCGCCTGGGCCAGCGGCTCGTGGCGAAATTGCAGCACCAGGTCGCGTTCGGGCACGCCGGCTTCGGGCAGGTCGAACGAGACCCAGTTGTGCGGCAGCCGCGGCCCGCACAGCACCAGGTGGCCAGGCTGGAACGGCCCGATCCAGTCGCCCACGAAGGCCTTGCCCGAGGTGGCGGTGATGAGGTGCAGCTCGTATTCGTCGTGAAAGTGCCAGCGCGCCAGCGGCGTGGGAAAGCCGTGCGCCAGGCAGCTCACTGTGCTGGCTGAACGCTCCGGCTCGTAACCCAATTCGGGCGAACGCGAACAGTCGCGCTCCAGCTCGGGCTGGCGCTGGCGGGCGGTGTTGCGCTGGGCGTGGGCCATTGATCAAGACATGACGTTGCCGCCATCCACATTCAAAGTCTGCGCCGTGATGTAGCGCGCCTCGTCGCTGGCCAGAAACACGGCCGCGCCGGCCACGTCATCGGGCACACCCATGCGCCCCAGCGGCACGGCCTTGCCCACGGCGGCCTTCTTGGCGCCGATGGGCAGGCTTTCGTAGCGCGCGAACAAGGCGTCAACGCCCGCCCACATCGGCGTATCGACCACGCCTGGCGATATGCCATTCACGCGGATGCCATGTGGCGCCATGGCCAGCGCCGCGCTTTGCGTGTAGCTGATGACCGCGGCCTTGGTGGCGCAGTAGTGCGACACCAGCGCCTCGCCACGCCGCCCGGCCTGCGAGGCCATGTTGATCACGGCACCTTGCACCTTGGCATCCACCATCTGCTGCAACACCGCCTGCATGACGAAGAACATGCCCTTCACGTTCACGGCAAAGAGCTTGTCATACATGGCCTCGCTCGTTTCCAGCAGCGGCGCCATGTCGAAGAGGGCGGCGTTGTTGAACAAGGTGGTGATGGGGCCGAAGCGCACCCGGGCCAGCGCCACGGTGTGGCTGATGTCTGACGTTAGCGTGACGTTGCCGGCCACATACTGCGCCTGCACGGGGTGCTGCGCCAACAAGGCCACCACGTCGGCAGCGGGCTGCGCGGCCAGGTCGGTGATGGTGCAGTGCGCACCCTCGCGCAAAAACGCCGCTGCCACGGCCAGGCCGATGCCGCCGCCGGCGCCCGTCAACAGGGCATGCTTGCCCAGCAATCTTGCGCTCACTTTGCACGCTCCTGAATGAAGGCTTGAACCCGTTGCGAGGCCACACGCAAAGCCGCCAGCAGGCGGGCATCGCCCGCCAGTTCGCCCCACAGCACGGGCTGCGCGGCGAACGCGGCCACCGGGTCGGCAGCCTCACACATGGCGTGCGCCGCGGCGGCGTCCATGGCCTGGTCTTGGTACTCGTAGGGGATCAAACCACAGTGCCAACGTTGCAGATAAGCCAGAAAGAGCGCCGGCAACATGGCCACGCTGGCAACGGGCTCGCCACGCGCCAGGCGCTCGCGGATGGTGGGTGCGATGAAGCCCGGAATCTTGGAGTAGCCGTCCATGGCCACGCGCTGGTTCGTGTCGCAGATGGCGGCGTTGCCGAAGCGCGCCAGCACCACATCACGGTAAGCCGGCAAGTCCAACGGGCTGGGCAGCAGCACGGGAATGGTGTCGTCGGTGACGCAGTCGAACGCCATCTGCCGAATCGCCGCGTCATGCGTGCCTTCGTGGATGTAAAGCATGCCGGCCAGCGTGCCGGCCCAGGCGATGCAACTGTGCGTGGCGTTGAGCAGCCTGATCTTGGCCTCTTCATACGCCGCCACCGAGTCAACCATCTGCGCGCCCACGTTCTGCCACGCCGGGCGGCCGTTGCAGAAGTCGTCTTCGATCACCCATTGAATGAAGTCTTCGGCCATCAGCGCCGCTTCATCATCGACGCCGGTGGCGGCTTTGACGCGCGCGCGCACTTCGGGTGCAGGGCGCGGCGTGATCCTGTCGACCATGGCGTTGGGGCTGGTGGTGTTGGCCTGCACCCAGTGCGCCAATTCAGCATCACCCACCAACGCGATGAACTGCAGCAAACCGGTGCGCGAACGCTCACCGTTGTGGCGCAGGTTGTCGCAGTTCAACAGCGTGACCTGGCCGGCACCCGCCGCACGGCGCGCGCGCAGCATGGCGGTCAGCGCGCCGTAAATCGTCTGCCCGGTCTTACCCCGACGCGCCGCGGCCACGTCAGCGGCCAGATCCTTGAAGCTCAGGTCGAGCTGGTTGTTCGCATCAAGGTAATAGCCGGCTTCGGTGACGGTGAAGGAGATGATGCGCGTGTGCGGCGCAGCGGCCAGTTTGAGCAACGGCGCCAGGCCAGGCTCATACGGCAACACCTGGCGAATGGAGGTGATGCGCTCGTAGCGGTGCACCAACTCGGGCGACACGGTTTCCAGCGTGTAGGCACCGCCCTGGCGTTGCAGCGCGGCGATGGTCTGCGCCATGTCGGGCCGCAAATTGCCACCGGCCAGCACCCAGCTCGCGTCGCCGGCATCGTGCAGGCGTTGCAGGTAAACGGCCTGGTGGGCGCGGTGGAAAGAACCCAGGCCCAGGTGAAGCTGAACCGAAACGTTAGGCGGAAATTCGTGGTTCAAAGCAGATCCCATGAATCAAGCCGCGAGCACATGGCCGTCGGCGGCAAAGAGGTGCAAGGCGGCAGCGTCAAGCTCCACACCCACGGCATCCCCCACCCGCAGCGCGCTGCGCTGCGACTGGCGCGCCACCAGCGACGTGCCTTGCACGTCAACATAAATCAGCGTGTCGGCGCCCAGGGCCTCGATCAGTTCAACGCGGCCGGCCAGTGGCGCGCCCTCAGCGCTGCGCAGGCGCACGCCTTCGGGCCGCACACCCATGAAGCCATCGCGCGGCAGGCGGCCACCGGCCAGATCGGTGAGCGAAGGCAGCACTGCTGCGGGCAGCAGGTTCATGGCCGGCGTGCCGATGAACTGCGCCACGAAGCGGTTGGCCGGGCGGTCGTACAAATCGAGCGGTGAGCCCACTTGTTCAATGGCGCCGTCGCGCAGCACCACCACGCGGTCGGCCAGGGTCATGGCTTCCACCTGGTCGTGGGTGACGTAGATGGTGGTGGCGCCCAGGTCGCGGTGCAGCTTGGCAATCTCCACCCGCGTCTGGCCGCGCAGCGCGGCGTCAAGGTTTGACAGCGGCTCGTCGAACAAGAAGACTTTGGGCGCGCGCACGATGGCCCGGCCAATGGCCACGCGCTGGCGCTGGCCGCCCGAAAGCTCGCGCGGGGTGCGCTGCAAATACGGCACGAGATTGAGGACTTCCGCGGCGCGTTGCACCTTTTCAGTGATGACGGCCTTGTCAACATGCGCCAGGCGCAGCGCGAACGACATGTTTTGCGCCACCGTCATGTGCGGGTACAGGGCGTAGCTCTGAAACACCATCGCCAAGTCGCGTTTGGATGACGCGAGCTGGGTGATGTCGCGGCCATCGAGCACCACGCTGCCGGCGTCAATCTCGGTCAGCCCCGCGATCATGCGCAGCAGCGTGCTCTTGCCGCAACCCGAAGGCCCGACGAAGACCACGAACTCGCCCTTCTCGATCGTTAGGTCAATGCCTTTGATAGCGCGCAGCGCACCGAACTTCTTCTCGACACCTCGCAGTTGCAGAAACGACATGAGCGGGACTCCTTCTTGCTCTACTTCACGGCGCCAAAGGTCAGCCCCTGGACGAGTTGCTTCTGGCTGAACCAACCCACCACCACGATAGGCGCAATGGCCATCAGCGAGGCCGCCGACAGCTTGGCCCAGAACAGGCCCTCGGGGCTGGAATACGAGGCGATCAACGCCGCCAGCGTGCCGGCCTTGGCCGCACTGAGGTTCAAGGACCAGAACGCCTCGTTCCAGGCCAGCACCAGGCACAGCAGCCCGGTGGAGGCCAGGGTGCCCATGGCCAGCGGGCGGATGACGTGGACAAACTCACTCCAAACGTTGGCGCCGTCCATGCGCGCGGCTTCCAGGATGTCAGGCGGAATGTCCTTGAAGCCCGAATACAGCATCCACACCATGATCGGCAGGTTCGACAGGGTGAAGACAATGATCAACGCCGTGAGCGAGTCGAGCAGGCCGGCGGTTTGCGCCATCACGTACACCGGCACCAGCGCGCCCACGGCGGGCATCATCTTGGTCGACAGCATCCACATCAACACGTCGCGCGTGCGCCGGGTGCGAAAGAACGCCATCGAATAGGCCGCCGGCGCGGCGATGGCCAAGCCGAGCAGCGTTGAGACCACGCTGGTGATGATGGAGTTTTGCGCGTACTGCCAATAGTCACTTCGCACGTTAACTTCGGCAAAGCTTTCCAGCGTGGGCGTGAAGATCAATTCAGGCGGCACGGCAATGGCCTGCAGCTCGGTCTTGAACGCGGTGAGCACCAGCCAGATCAGGGGGAAGACGAGCAGCAGCGTCACCAACCAGGCGGCCACGGTGCGCAAAGTGAGCACAAGCGCTTTCATGCTCATCAATCCAGGTTCTTGCCGATCATGCGGATCAAAAACACCGCGGCAATGTTGGCCAACACCACCGCGAACAAGGCGCCGGCCGAAGCCACGCCTACGTCAAAATTCATCAAAGCCTGCTTGAAGATCAGGAAAGCCATGTTGGTGCTCTGATTGCCCGGCCCGCCACCCGTGGTGGTGAAGATTTCAGCAAACACGCTCATCAGAAAGATCATCTCAATCATCACCACCACCGCGATCGGGCGGCCCAGGTGCGGCAAGGTGAGGAACCAGAACTTCTGCAGCGCATTGGCGCCGTCCATGCCGGCCGCTTCCATTTGGTCAGCGTCTAACGATTGCAATGACGTGATGAATATCAGGCAAGCAAAGGGCAGCCATTGCCAGGCCACCATCAGGATCACGCTGAACAGCGGCCAGTTGGTCAGCCAGTCCACCGGCTCGGCGCCGAAGTACAGGGCCACCTGGGCCAGCACGCCATAGATGGGGTTCATCATCATGTGTTTCCACAGCAGCGCGTTGGCCGTGGGCATCACAAAGAAGGGCGAGATCAACAGCACGCGAACGATGCCGCGGCCCGGAAACGGCGCATGCACCAGCAGCGCCAGCGCCACGCCCAACACCACGGTGATGCCGATCACCGCACTCAGCAGCACCAAGGTGTTGACCACCGACGCGCCGAAGTCGGGGTCGGTGATGAAGTACTCGAAGTTGGCCAGGCCAATGAAGTCTTTCGCGCCGGGCTGCATCAGGTTGTAGCGCACCAGCGAGAAATAGATCGTCATCAGCAGCGGCACGATCATCCACAGGAAGAGCGTGACCACGGCTGGCGCCATCAAGGCGCGGGGCAGCAGGCGAGTCATGGCGGCAAGACGAATGCATCGCGCTCAACCTGAGGGGCAGCGCGCGAAGAAGCGTTCAGTCGGCGTAGCGAACGGGCTGAGGTTGCGCCGAGAAGCGCAGCCGTACTTGCGTACGGCGAGCCTCGCAGGCGCAAGATCGGCCCGCGCAGTAGCCGAATGAATGCTTCTTACTTGTAGTAGCCGCCCTTCTTCATCTCGCGGTCAGCCGCCAACTGCGAAGCCTTCAGCGCTTCATCAACCGTGGCCTTGCCTGCCAGCGCCGAACTCATTTGCTGGCCCACCGCAATGCCGATGGCCTGGAACTCGGGGATCGCCGCGAACTGCACGCCCACGTACGGGCTCTTGGGCAGCGTGCTGTCGCTGGGGTTGGCGCTGTCGATGGCCTTCTTCTCGGCATCGGCAAACTTGGCCGCCTTCACAAACTCTGGGTTCGCGTAGGTGCTCTTGCGCGTGCCGGTGGGCACGCCGGCCCAGCCCTTTTCCTTGGCCACCAGGTTGATGTATTCCTTTGAAGTGGCCCAGGCAATGAACTTCTGCGCCTCGGCCGCGTTCTTGGTGCCCGCGGGAACGGCCAAGGCCCAGGCCCACAGCCAGTTCGCGCCCTTTTGCGTGGCCTTGTACGGGCCCTGCGCGAAGGCCACTTTGTCAGCCACCTTGCTTTGCTTGGGGTCGGTGATGAAGCTGGCGGCAATGGTGGCGTCGATCCACATGCCGCACTTGCCTTCGTTGTACAGGGCCAGGATTTCATTAAAACTGTTGGCGCTGGAACCCGGCGGGCCGTAGGTCTTCAGCAAGTCGACATAAAAGGTGACCGCCTCTTTCCACGGCTTGCTTTCAAGCTGCGGCTTCCACGACATGTCAAACCACTGGCCGCCGAAGCTGTTGACCATGGTGGTCAGGAACGCCATGTTGTCGCCCCAGCCCGGTTTGCCGCGCAGGCAGATGCCATACACGCCTTCCTTGGGGTTGTGCATCTTGGCCGCGGCGGCTTTCACGTCGTCCCAGGTGGGGCGCTCGGCGAACTTGATGCCGGCTTTGTCGGCCAGGTCTTTGCGGTACATGAGCATCGAGCTTTCGCCGTAGAACGGCGCGGCGTAGAGCTTGCCGTCCACACTCAAGCCACCGCGCATGGCGGGCAGCAAATCATCGACGTCATAGGCGGCGTCGGTCTTGATCTCGTTGAGCCAGCCCTTCTTGGCCCAGATCGGGGTTTCGTACATGCCGATGGTCATGACATCGAACTGCCCGCCTTTGGTGGCGATGTCGGTGGTGACGCGCTGACGCAGCACGCCTTCTTCGAGCGTGACCCACTTCAGCTTGATGCCGGGGTTGGCCTTCTCGAAGTGCGGGCTGAGTTTTTGCATCTCGATCATGTGGCCGTTGTTAACGGTGGCGATGACGAGGTCGCCGGCCTGGCTGGCGCCGGCCAGAGCAAACAAGCTGGTGAAGAGGACAGTGGCCTTGAGCTTCATGTTGGGAGTCTCCTGTGGGTCAAAACACATGGCAAATGGGAGGCGCTGCGTTGCGCAGCGGCTGGGCGAAAGATAGTTCGCTGCGGTCGTTACACCTGATACGGGGGCGCCGATGGTGCGTACTTCATTGCATAGATTGATCAGTAATTTCCCTGGTTTATGCAATTGAGTACTAGCAAGGCGTCTGCGGCCTTCCTTTTTGCCTGACTTCCGCCGCCGCCAACGTGGCGGCCTCAGCGAGTGTTGGCTGCCTGCGCCTGGGCGGGGCCGCGGCCTTCGTCCGCTGACGGGCGGCGGCGCGGTAACGGGCTGGTATCGCACCCAGACCTAAGAACTTGTCCGTAAATAGAAGGGCCCTGCGCCGGGGCCCCATTGGGCACAGGCGTAGGAGCGAGGCGCGCCGCGGTGTGGTTCACCGCA
>JANOXU010000209.1:0-3014 GCA_031418595.1 Burkholderiales bacterium | reverse complement strand
CTGCCAGGCCTATTTCTGAATGGTGTTCAGGTACGCCACCAACTCCTTGAGTTGCTGGTCGTTCAAGGTGTCTTTCCAGGGTGGCATGCCGGCGTCGGGCCGGCCGTTGCGGATGGTGGTTTGCGCCACCTCCTGCCACTTCGCGTCGTAGCGCATTTGCAGGCGCCGCACGTCGCGCTCGCGCACCGGTGAGGCGCCGTTGGCGCCGTGGCAGTGCGAGCATTGATCGTTGAAGCGCACCCGGCCTGAAGCCACTGTGGGGTCTTCGGGTGCCGCGGCGGCGGCCGGCGCGGCGGCTGCAGCGGCCGCCGGCGCCTTGGCTTTGGGCGCGGGTTTGGGTTTTTGGGGCGGCGGATCAGTGTTGATGAAAACCAGGCCGCTGGCCGGCACCTGCACCGCGGCTTGGGCACGGTTCACCGCCAATGCGCTGCTCGGTTTGGTCAGCGGCGTGCCTTCGAACTGCACCGGCTTGGCGATGGGGAAACCGTACTTCTCGGCCAGGCCGCGAATTTCGGGCTGCAAGTCGGTGAGTGCCTGGTCGATGCGGGCTTTCAAGCCTTCAGCGCCGGCGCGAACGCCCACCACCACCTGGCCAGACAGATCAAGCCCGGCCACGGGCGTGATCTGCCAGCGGCCCTGGAATCGGGCCTTGTTGTCGTAGCCGGCCACCGGGCCCCACAAAAAGCCCACATCGGCCTGGCCATCGGCCAAGGCCTTGAACACCTCATCCGCATCGCGGTAGGTGCTGGTGGTGTAGCCGGTGAGGGTGGAAAAGAGAATGTGCGGCGTGGTGGAAAACTGCACCGCGATGCGCTTGCCCTTTAACGCTTCAAGTGAGCCGATGCTGGTGCCCTTGGGTGTGACCATGGCATAGCCCACATCCAGGAAGGCCAGGCTCTTTTGCACGCCGCGGGCGCGCCAGTCGGTGCTGGCGGGCAGGGCGAACATGGCGTCGCACTCATCCTTTTGAATGGTGTTGCGCATGGCGCGGCGCTGAAAAGCGGTTGACCACCAGGTGTAGGTCACGGGCATGTTGAGTTTGCGGCCGACCAGTTCGGCCAGCTCCACATACATGCCCCGTTCCTTGCCTTCGCTGCTGAAGGGCAGGTTGTCGGGGTCGGCACAGACGCGCAGCGTGTTGGCCGGTGTCTGTGTCTGTGTTTGTGCGTGGCCCGTGGCCGCCACCAGCAGGGTGGCGGCCACGGCCGCGGCTTTCAGTAACTGGCCACTGAAACAGTGACCTAAAACGTTAGTGACCCAAGCTGGAGAACCGCAGTGCCGGACGCTTGCTTGCTTGTTGCGGAACTCCATGCCTAGGTCGCCTTCTCTTTCAATTGCTTCAGTTCAGCTTGAACACGTACATCGTGCCGCCCTCTGGGCTGGCGGCCACCATCTTCTCGCCCAGCGCGCCGAGGAACGCGGGGATAGACAGCGTGCGGCCCGACACGACGGCCAGGTACTGCTTGCCGTTGATGACATACGTCATGGGCGCAGCGGTGATGCCCGAGCCGGCATTGAACTTCCACAGCAGCTTGCCGGTCTTGGTGTCGAGCGCCTTGAACCAGCCCTTGATGTCGCCGTGGAACGTGAGCCCGCCATCGGTGGTCAGTATGCCGCCAGCGTAGGGCAGTTCATCCTTGTTGAACCAAACCGTGGTTTGCTTCACCGGATCCCAGGCCTTGACGCCGCCGCCGTGGCCACCAGGGCCAAGTTTCCCAAGGTCAAAGTTCACGCCCAGGTAAAACTGGCCGCGCTTGTACTCGGGCTGAATGCCTTCCAGATCCATGCACATGTTCATGGTGGGCATCACGACCACACCGTTCTTGGCGTCCCAGCTCATGGGCATCCAGTTCTTTGCCCCAAGGAGTTGTGGGCAGATGTCAGACGCTTTACGCCCCATGCCTGGCCGCTTGACGTTGCCTGCCGCTTCGATGGGCATGCCGGTCTTCATGTCGATGCCGGTGGCCCAGTTCACGCCGTCTACGAACTGCTTGGCCGACAGCAGCTTGCCGTTGGCGCGGTCGATGACGTAGAAGAAGCCGTTACGGTTGGCCTGCATCACCACGGGCACCTTCTTGCCGTCGAACGGCAGGTCGGCGAAGACCAGTTCGTTCACGCCGTCGTAGTCCCACGCATCATGCGGCGTGGTTTGGTAGTGCCAGACGATCTTGCCGTCTTTCGGGTTCAACGCCAGGATCGAAGCGGTGTACAGGTTGGTGAACTGGCCGATGTTCGAGGTGTCATTGCCGCGCACCGCCGCCGCCCAGGGCGCCGGGTTGCTGGTGCCGTAATAGATGAGGTTCAGCTTGGGGTCGTAGGAGCCGATGTGCCAGGCCACGCCGCCGCCTAGTTTGCCCGAGTCACCCTTCCAGGTTTCGCTGCCCTTTTCGCCCGCACCCGGCACGGTGTGGGTGCGCCAGACTTCCTTGCCGGTCTTGACATCGAGGCCGACGATGGCGCCGCGCACGCCGTATTCGCCGCCGCCGAAGCCGGTGATGATCACGTCACCCGCCAGCGTGGGCGGGCTGGTGATGACCGAGCCCTGTTCGTAGTCAACGATCTTGGTCTTCCAGGCTTCCTTGCCGGTGTTGGCGTCAAGCGCCACGATGAAGGAATCAAGCCGGCCGAAGATGACCTTGCCGTCAGCGTAGGTGACGCCGCGGTTGTTCACGTCGCAGCAGGCGAATTGGTCAATGCCCTTGGGCACGTCGGGCGAGTACTGCCACTTGATCTCACCCGTGGTGGCGTTGACCGCGAAGACGTTCTTCGGGCCGAACGACGACGTGACGTATAGCGTTTCACCCACCAGGATGGGCGTGGACTCTTGTGAGCGCAGGCTGCCCAGTTGCAGCGCAAAGGCCACGCTGAGTTTGCCCACGGTCTTGGTGTTGATTTGCGCGGCGGCGCTGTGCCGCGTGTTGCCGGTGTCGCCACCATAGACAGGCCAGTTCTGGGCCTGTGCCGTGGCGGCCACCGTGAGCAGCGCACCAAGCGCTGCACGGGTCAAGGCGTTT
>JANOXU010000208.1:0-3979 GCA_031418595.1 Burkholderiales bacterium | reverse complement strand
CCGCAGGCGGCCACGGCGGCGGGCACCAGGGCCTCGCAGGCGGCCTCGTCGGCCAGGTCGGCGGCCAGCACCCGGGCGATGGCGCCCATCGCCCGGGCCTCGTCGGCGGTGGCTTCGGCGTCGCCGAGCGACGTGTTGCCGCCGCGGCAGTGCAGCACCAGGTCCCAGCCGTGGCGGGCCAGATCGAGCGTGATGACGCGGCCTATGCGCCGCGCCGCGCCGGTGACCAGGGCCACCGGGCGGGGTGCTGCAGGGGGAGACGACGAGGGAGACGCAGCGACTGGCGCCATGGTTTTTACAATGCCGGATGTCTGATGAAACCGCGCCCGATGAAACCGCCTTCGATGCGGCCGCTGGCGAGGGCGCGAGTTTAACGAGCGCCTTGCAAGCGCTCGTGCACCAGGCCATTGCGCGCGCCGGCGGCTGGCTGCCGTTCGATCGCTTCATGGCCCTGGCGCTTTATGCCCCCGGTCTGGGCTACTACGCCAACGCCGGGCGCAAGTTCGGCCTGATGCCGCAAAGTGGCAGCGACTTCGCTACCGCGCCGGAAATCTCGCCGCTGTTCGGCCGCGCCCTGGCGCGCCAGGTGGCGCAGGCGCTGGCGGCCACGGGCAGCAGCGAGGTCTGGGAATTCGGCGCCGGCTCGGGCGCGCTGGCCGAGCAGGTGCTGGACGAACTCGCGGCGCTGGGCGCACCCGTGCAGCGCTACACCATCGTGGAGCTTTCGGCCAGCCTGCGCCAGCGCCAGCAAGAGCGCTTGGCTGGACCCAGCGGCAAGGTGAGTTGGGCCAGCGAATGGCCGGCCAGCTTGCAAGGCGTGGTGCTGGGCAACGAGGTGCTTGACGCGATGCCGGTGCAGTTGCTGGTTTGGAGCGGCGCGCAGTGGCTGGAACGCGGCGTGGTGAGCACCGGCCCCGGTTTGGCGTTCGCTGATCAGCCCACACACCTGGCCCCGCCCGTGCCGGCCCATTTCGTTGCCGACACGGTGGTTGAAATTCACCCCCAGGCCGAGGCCTTTGTGCGCAGCCTGGGCGAACGCTTGACCCGCGGCGCGGCGTTCTTCATCGACTACGGCTTCCCGGCGGCCGAGTACTACCACCCGCAGCGCCTGGGCGGCACGCTGATGTGCCACCGCGCGCACCGCAGCGACACCGATCCGTTGCTCGACCTGGGCCTGAAAGACATCACCGCGCATGTCGATTTCACCGGCATCGCCCTGGCCGCTCAAGACAGCGGTTTGAATGTGTTGGGCTACACCTCGCAAGGCCGCTTTCTCATCAACTGCGGCTTGCCGGCCTTGATGGAGGCCGCGCCCCTGGCCCAGCGCGTAATGGCCCTGCGCCTGGTGAACGAGCATGAGATGGGTGAGCTGTTCAAGGTGATCGGGCTGGTCAAGGGCGCGTTTTTCGATGCCCTGGGTTTTGCTCAGGGCGACCGCACGCACCGGCTGTAGCTACGACTCGATGATCCACTCGTGCGCGCATTGCCGGCAGCGCACGCCGGCCTTGTCGTCACCCTTGTCTTGCACCAGGGTGAAGCGGGCGTAGGTGCCGCAACCCGGGCAATCGGCCTGGTGGGCCACGGCTTCAGCGTGGCTCAGCAAGTACAGGTAGCGGCGCAGCGCCCAGATGCCCACCGCGCCACAAGCCAGCACTGCCACGCCGTCGATGAGTTGATCGACCAGCCCGCGGAAGCGAAACGCCGCTTCCAGTGCCGCCATCACGCCGATCATGCACAAGAAGGCCAGCAGCATGTGGCCATGGCTTTGCAGCAGCTCGCGTTCATACCATTTGCGAAAGCCATGTTTGCGCAGGCCGGCAATCAGCTTCATGGCGTTGATTCTGCTTGCAAGGCGGCGTGCAAGGCCTGGCAGCGTGCCTGCGCCACCGCCTGGCCCACCGCCGGGCCGCGTTCACCGCGGGCCAGGGCGGCGCTGGCGGCGGCGGCAGCGTCGGTGCCAGCCACCACGCGCAGCGCCTGCGCCAGGCGCTGGCGCAGTGCGGGTGCTGCGGCCTGGCCGGCGCTGGCCACCAACTCGCTGGCATGCAGCAACTGCGCAAAACGCTGCGGGCGGCGCAGCGCATCACAACGCTCCAGCAAGGCCAGCAGGCCCGGCGCACCCAGGCCGGCGCTGGCCTGCACGGCGGCATGTTCGCGCGCCAGCACGGTGGCCACTTCCTGGCAGTCGCTGCCCACGCGCAGGCGCTGGCCCAGCGGCGGCGATGTCACCTTGCGCGTGGCCCAGTGGGTCAGGCAGGCATAGCGCACCGGCAGCTCGGCCTGCTGCGCCGCGCCAGTGTCGAGCGTGGCCAGCAGCGCCGCCGCGGCGTCCAGTTCGGGCAGCAGCTTGCCCAGCGCACCGCAACCGGCCAGCACCTCGATCATGCGGCTGGGCCGGCGCTCCATCAGCCCGCGCGCCAACTCTTGCCAGACACGCTCGCTCACCAGCGCATCGACCTCGCCACCGGCGACCATGCTGCGCATCATTTCAAACGTTGTTTCAGCCACCGTGAAGTCGACAAAGCGCGCGGCAAAGCGCGCCAGCCGCAAGATGCGCACGGGGTCTTCGGCAAACGCCGGCGACACATGTCGCAGCACGCGCGCGCGCAGGTCTGCTTGGCCGCCATGAGGGTCGATCAACTCGCCGCCAACGCCGCGCGCCATGGCGTTGATGCTCAGGTCGCGCCGCGCCAGGTCTTGCTCCAGCGTCACATCGGGCGCGGCGTGGAAGGCGAAACCGTGGTAGCCGGGGGCTGATTTGCGTTCGGTGCGCGCCAGGGCAAATTCTTCGCCGCTGCGCGGGTGCAGAAAGACCGGGAAGTCGCGCCCCACGGGGCGAAACCCGGCGTCCAGCATGAGCTGCGGCGAGCCGCCCACCACCACCCAGTCGCTGTCACTGGCGGGCAGGCCGAGCAACTCGTCGCGCACCGCGCCACCCACCTTGTAGGCCTGGGCCGGCGCCGGCAGGGCTGGCCAGGCAGTCATGGTCAGCGCTCAGCTCTCTTGCTCTGAACGGCTCTTGCGGTACGGCTCGTCTTCCTCGACGTAGTCTTGCTCGGCCAAGGCAGCGTTGATCCAGTGCGCCGCGCCCGGGCGGGCCACCAGCCGTTCGACGTAAGCGCGCGTGGTGTCGCCAACCGGCAGCGCGTAGGTGCGCAGGCGCATGCACACCGGCGCAAAGAAGGCATCGGCCGCGCTGAAGGCGCCGAACAACATGGGCCCGCCGCTGGCGGCCAGCGCGTCAGCAAAGATCTGCTCGATGCGCTGCACATCCTGGCGCACCGCGGCTTGCTCGGCCCAGATGCGCGCGCCGGTCTTGGGCAGGCTGGCTTCGATGTTCATGGGGCAGGCACTGCGCAGCGCACCAAAGCCCGAGTGCATTTCGGCGCACAGGCTGCGCGCACGCGCGCGGGCCTGCGGGTGGGCCGGCCACACGCCGGCAGCGGGGAATTTTTCGTGCAGGGTTTCGATGATGGCCAGGGTGTCCCAAACGACCAAGCCGTCATCCACCAGCACCGGCACCTTGCCGGCGGCGCCGAGCCCGGCCACGGCGCGGGCAAAGGCGGAGCCGGCCTTGAAGCTGTCAAAGCGCAGCAGCTTTTCTTCAAATGGCAAGCCCAGCTCGCGCATCAGCACGCCCGGGCGCATCGACCACGAGGAATAGTTCTTGTTGCCGATGTAAAGCGTGAGGGTCATGGGGATGGGTCAAGGCAGGTCGGGGTTGGGTGGCGCGGCGTTGGTGTCTCGCGGGCCGATGTTCACGCCCAGGCGCGGGCGCAGTGCGGGCACGCGCGTGCCCAGCACATGGCTGTAGTACACGGCGTTGCTCAGCACCTTTTTCACATAGTCACGTGTTTCGTTAAAGGGGATGTTCTCGGCCCAGACGGCGGGCTCGAGCACCGGCCCTTCGCGCCAGCGCCGTGAACGGCTGGGCCCGGCGTTGTAGGCCGCGGCGGCCAGCGCCTGGCTGCCGTCAAAG
>JANOXU010000207.1:0-7060 GCA_031418595.1 Burkholderiales bacterium | reverse complement strand
TTCGAAACATGAAAACGCGTCTTCGTCCGCCATGCGTCGTTGCAAATCCGCGCCATAGCGAGAGCTATGGCTGTGGTTTGCGCCTAGCCTGGCAAACGAATCCATCGTTTTCATCGTGTTCCGAAACCTATGGGTTGGAGTACTCAGTCGTCGATGTTCTTTGGCCAACTCGCCTTGAGCAGGCGCGACAAGGCTCGGTCAGCCAGCAAGCGCCCACCCGTCTGGCAGCGCGGGCAATAGTTGGTTTCATTGCTGGCGTGAACGATGCGTGCCACCTTGGCGCCACACACCGGGCAAGGCAGCCCGAAGCGGCCGTGCACGGCCATCTCGGGGTGGAAGGCGGTGACTTTCTCGGGCCAGTCGCCGGCTTGCTGACGCAGCCGATTCGTCCATTCGTTCAATACCGCGCAGGCGGCTTCATGCAGCGCCTGTGCGGCAGCATCGATTAACGATCGCGTTAAGCTTGTTGGCGACAAGCGCGCGCGATGCAAGATTTCGTCCGAGTAGGCGTTGCCGATGCCGCTGAACAAATGCGGGTCGGTCAACGCGCGCTTCAGGGTGTGGTTCTCGCTCTTCAGCCGCTGCGCGAACTCGTGCGCCGACGCGGCCAGCACGTCCAGCCCGCCCGGATCCAGCGCGGCCAAGACATCGCGCCCTTGCACCAGGTGCAGGCTGGCGCGGCGCTGCGTGCCGGCCTCGGTGAGCGACAGCGTGCCGCTGCTGAACACCAAGTTCAACAGTACCTGCCGGCCGAATGGTTTGGCGCCGGCATCACGCCATTGCAGGCGGCCGGCCACCATGAGGTGAATCACCAGGAAGTAGTCTTCCTCCAACGCAATGACCACGCGCTTACCCAAACGCTCAACGCCTTGAACACGCCGGCCATCGGCGCTGGCAATGGGCGGCACAGCAGTGCGCAGCACAAAAGGGTTGGCCAACTTCACCTGCAACAGCCGGGCTCCTTGCAAGTTCGCTGACAGGCGCTCGATGTAGACGCTGATGTCGGGCAGCTCGGGCATGGTTCGAGGGTAGCAGGGTGCCACCGATAATTCGCAGTTCGCCCACCCGCAAAGCCCCATGTCAGACCTGCCCACCGAGGTGCGCCGCCGCCGCACCTTCGCCATCATTTCCCACCCCGACGCAGGCAAGACCACGTTGACCGAAAAGCTGCTGCTGTTCAGCGGCGCAATCCAGATCGCCGGCAGCGTGAAAGCGCGCAAGGCCACGCGCCATGCCACCAGCGACTGGATGGAAATCGAGAAGCAGCGCGGCATTTCAGTGGCCAGCAGCGTGATGCAGATGGAGTACCGCGGCTGCGTCATCAACCTGCTCGACACGCCCGGCCACCAGGATTTTTCCGAAGACACCTACCGCGTCTTGACCGCGGTAGACGCCGCGCTGATGGTGATCGACGCGGCCAACGGCGTGGAGCCGCAAACGCGCCGCCTGCTGCAGGTTTGCCGCGCGCGCAACACGCCCATCCTGACCTTCGTGAACAAGATGGACCGCGAGGTGCAGGAGCCGCTGGCGCTGATGGACGAGATCGAGCGCGAACTCGGCATGGGCGTGGTGCCCTTCACCTGGCCGGTGGGCATGGGCAAGTTCTTCGGCGGCGTGCTCGATCTGCGCGAAGACCGCATGCGCGTGTTCAGCCCCGGCGAAGACCGCGCCCATGGCGCTGACGACATCATCGACGGCCTGGCTAACCCCGCCTTGCATGCGCGCTTTGGCGTGCCCTTCGAGCAAGCCACTGGCGAAGTGGAATTGCTGCGCGATGCCTCACCGGCGTTCGACGAAGCCGAATTCCGCGCCGGCCGGCAAACGCCGATGTTCTTCGGCTCGGCGATCAACAACTTCGGCGTCAAGGAAGTGCTGGATGCGCTGGTGGACCTGGCGCCGAGCCCCGGCGCGCGGCCGGCGTTGCAACGCACCGTGCTGCCCGAAGAAACGAAATTCACCGGCGTGGTGTTCAAGATCCAGGCCAACATGGACCCGGCGCACCGCGACCGCATCGCCTTCCTGCGCGTGGCCTCGGGCCACTTCGAGCGCGGCATGAAGTTGAAGGTCACGCGTTCGGGCAAGGAGATCAAGCCCAACACCGTGGTGAGCTTTCTGTCGCAGCGCCGCGAGCTGCTCGATGAAGCCTTTGCCGGCGACATCATCGGCATCCCCAACCACGGCGTGCTGCAGCTCGGCGACACGCTCACCGAAGGCGAGGCCTTGCAGTTCACCGGCCTGCCGTTCTTCGCGCCCGAACTCTTTCGCAGCGTGGAGGTGGCCGACCCACTGAAGACCAAGCAATTGCGCGCCGGCCTCACGCAGCTCGGCGAAGAAGGCGCGATCCAGGTCTTTCGCCCGCATGCCGGCTCCATGCTGCTGTTGGGCGCGGTGGGCCAGTTGCAGTTTGATGTGGTGGCGCACCGGCTCGAACATGAGTACGGCGTGAAGGCGCGCATCCAGCCGGCGCGCTACAACGTGGCGCGCTGGGTCACGTGCGAGCCCGCCGATGGCGGCGCGCGCGAGCTGGAACGCTTCATTGAAGGCAATGCCCACCGCATCGCGTTTGATGCCGTGGACGCGCCCACCGTGCTGCTCGAATACGCCGGCGAGCTGCGCGCGATGCAGGACAACTGGCCGAAGATCAAGTTTCACGCGCTGCGCGAGCATGCGGGGCTGGTGTTTCAGAAACAGCTAGAAGTCTGATTGTTCAGGGTGAAAGGCGCTGTTTTACAATTTCAGCTTCAAACACTGAAATAGCAAGAAATGCTCGGCGCCACCTATCCCCGCACTGCGCATGCCCGGCTGTTGAAGCTGGCGCGCGGCTTTCCGGTGTTGGTGCTCACCGGGCCGCGCCAATCGGGCAAAACCACCCTGGCGCGCGCCGCGCTGCCCGGCCATGCCTACGTGTCGCTGGAAGACCCCGATGTGCGCCAGCGCGTGGCGGCCGACCCGCGCGGCTTCCTCGCCGCGCACAGGCAAGGCGTGATTCTCGACGAGGCGCAACGCGTGCCCGAGCTGCTGTCGTACCTGCAAACCATGGTCGATGCGGATCGCCGGCCGGGCCGCTTTCTCGTCACCGGTTCGCAAAACCTGCTGCTGTCGCAGGCCGTGAGCCAAAGCCTGGCCGGCCGCGCCGGGTTCGTGGAATTGATGCCACTGGCCTACGTTGAAGGCGCCGCCACGTTCAACCAGCTCAGCCTTGATGAGCTGCTGGTGCGCGGCGCCTACCCGGCCATCCACGCAACCGAAGTGGCCAGCGCCGACTGGCACGCCAGCTACGTGGCCAGTTACCTCGAACGTGATGTGCGGCAGGTCAGCCGCATCACCGACTTGCTGCAATTCCAGCGCTTCATGCGCATGATGGCGGCGCGTTGCGGCCAACTGCTCAACCTGAATGCCGTGGCCAATGATCTGGGCGTGGCGCAAACCACGGCGCGCGACTGGCTCAATGTGCTGGAAGCCACCTACGTGGCGTTCCGTCTGCCGCCGTATCACACCAACTTCGGCAAGCGGCTGGTGAAGACACCCAAGCTGTACTTTCACGACACTGGCCTGGCCGCGTGGCTGCTCGGCATCACCGACACGCGCGCCATGAACAGCCACCCCATGCGTGGCGCCTTGTTTGAGAACTTGTGCGTGGCCGAGTACGGCAAGCACCTGCGCCACACCGGCGCGCCGGGCACGGCCTATTTCTGGCGCGACAACATCGGCAACGAGGTTGACTTGCTCATTGAACGCGCCGGCACGCTGTGGCCGGTTGAATTCAAGTCAGGTGCCACGTTTCAACCGGAGTGGCTCAAGAGCCTCCACACTTGGCAGCGGCACGCCGCGCAAGCGGTGCAAGGCGAGCCGCTACTGGTGTGCGGCGCACCGGGCAACCAGCGCTTGCAAGGGGTGGGCGTGGCGCATTGGCGCGATGCCTTGGGCATGCTGGGCGCCATTCAATTCACTTGAGGTGCTGCTGGCTTGACGGGTGATTTGTTTCGCATGTATTATTGAACGTAATACTTCAAGGTGCCGCCATGACCATGACCGTCAAATTCGACCCCGAGCTGGAGCAGCGGTTGCGCCAGCGCAGCGTGGCCGAAGGCCGGCCCGCTGGTGAATTGATTCGCGAGGCCTTGGTTCAGTACCTTGCTGCGGCGGCGCCGGCCACGCCATCCGCGCACAGCCTGGGTGTCGACTTGTTTGGCCGCTTCAGTGGGCCACTCGATTTGGCCAAATCACGCAAAACGGCTGTGGCCGACGCTTGGGCAGCCAAGCACGCCGCCCGCAGCGCGCCACGCTGAATGCCCACCGTTCGCAAGGCGCGCGAGCCCAGTGCACGCTACCTGGTGCCCGGCCGCGTGCTGGTAGACAGCGGCCCGTTGATCGCCCTGTTCAATGCCGCAGATCATTGGCACGAAATCGTGCTGGCTTGGCTCAAAGCTAACGAATCTGTTCAGCTTCTGACCACCTGGCCCGTGGCCACCGAGGTCTGCGCCCTGCTGGCCCGGCGCATCGGCAACCCTTGTGCGCTTGACTTCCTGCGCTGGGCGCAGCGCGGGGGCATTGCGGTAGATGCCCCCGTGCCGGCTTCGCTGCCCGACATGCTGGCCATTGCCACGCGCTTTGCCAGCTTGCCGTTCGACCTGGCCGATGCGTCCATTGCCGAGGCGGCGGCGCGCCTGCGCATCCGCCATGTGCTGAGCATCGACGCCGACTTCGATGTTTACCGTGACAAAGCCGGCAAGCCTTTGATCAACGCGCTGCGCGGCTGATCTGTCAACGCACGCTACTTGTTCGCGCTCACATAGTTCGCCGGCAGCCACGTATAGCTGCGGCCGTCGTCGCGCAGCTTGCCGATACCGGGGAATGAAATGTGGGTCACGCCCACGTAATAGCCCTCGGCCGCGGCGGCGGCGTAGGCCTTGGCGCGCTGCGCCGCGGCGGCAGTGGAATCGGAATCGAACTGAATGGTCACGCTGGGGTCGTTGAATTGCACCGCGGCCACGTGCATCAAGTCGCCCCAGATCATCATCTTCTGGCCCTTGCTTTCAACCATGTACGTCGTGTGGCCTGGTGTGTGGCCGCGCGCGGCAACCGCTTTAACGCCGTTGACGAGTTGCGTGTCGCCATCGAAGGGGCTGAACTTGCCGGCAGCCGCGTAGGGGTTGATCGACGCCATCGCACCCTTGAACGCACCCTTGCCGGCTTCGGGAGCCTTGTCCATGTTGGCCTGGCTGAGCCAGAAGTCGGCGTCGTTCTTGTCGGCGCGCACGGTGGCGTTGGGGAAGGCGCGGTTGGCGCCGTTCATCAGCCCGCCCACATGGTCGCCATGCATGTGGGTGATGTAGACCTCGTCCACCTGCTCCGGCTGGTAGCCGCTGGCCTTGAGATGGCCGAGCAGCCGGCCCAGCGTGGGGCCGAACAGCGTGGCCGCACCGGCGTCGATGAGCACCAGCTTCTCGCCCGTGTTCACCAGGTAACCATTAACCGATGTTTCCAGCGGCGTGCCCAGGTAGGCGCGCGACAGCGCATCCATCACTTGCGCCGCGGTGGTGTTGGTGAGCAACTTGTCCACTGGCAAGGCCACGGTGCCGTCGCTCAGCGCGGTGACTTCAAAGTCGCCCAGCATCATGCGGTACCAGCCCGGCGCCTGGCCTTTGACTTGCGGGGCACCGGCGTGCGCGCTGGCCACCAGAGCCAAACTGAGGGCGGCGGCGCGCAAGGCGTTGAACTTTCGATTCATGATTGATAGCTCCTGTCTTGGGGGAAGCGCTGGAGAATACCGGCCCCAACGCCAGCGCGCCAGATGACCGACACCCCAATTGCCGAGCAAGCCCCTGCCAGCGACGCCACGGCCCGGTTCATGGCCGCTCTGCGCAAAGCCTTGGCGGATGCCAGCTTCACGCAACTGCTGCTGGCCAACCCTAGCGGCAGCTTGAGTGGCAGCTTGAGTGGCAGCTTGAGCGGCGTGCAGCGCATCATGGTGCGCGCCTTGCACATCAAGCGCGAGCCGCAGCTCAGCTTCGCCTTTCGCCACGAGACCGGCGACCACACCCACAACACCACGCACGAACTCGGCCTGCAAGAAATTGCAGCGTGGGCCGGCACGGCGTTTCGCAACCTGCACCTGTTCACGCCGGGCCAGGAGTTGCAGCTTGCCTTCAACCGCAAGGGCAAAGCTTCACTGCGCCGGGGCAAGGGCGATGTGCCTGCCGCCGATGCAGCGCCCGCGGCCGGCCATAACCGCGACAAGCACAGGCTCGTGCCGCTGGATCGCCCCTTCCTGGCCGCACTTGGCGTCACAGACAGCCGCGGCGCGTTGGTGCCCGCCATGGCGCGCAAGTACAAGCAGATCAACCGCTTCCTGGAAGTGTTGACCACCGCGTTGGAAACCCTGCCCAGTCAAGGCAGCGAGCCCGTGCGGGTGGCCGATTTCGGCTGCGGCAAGGGCTACCTCACCTTCGCCGTGCACGATCATTTGCAACGCGCGTTGCGGCGCCCGCTGCAAGTCACTGGCGTTGAACTGCGTGCCGACCTGGTTGACTTTTGCAACGCGGCGGCTCAACAACTCGGCGCGCAAGGCCTGCACTTCGAGCAAGGCGACCTGGCCACCTTCAAGCCCCAGCCGCTGAGCGTGGTGATCGCCCTGCATGCCTGCGACACCGCCACCGACCAAGCCATCCACCTGGGCCTGCAGGCCGGCGCGCAGGTGATCGTGTGTTCACCGTGCTGCCACAAACAGATCCGCCCGCAACTGCTGGCGCCGCACCCGCTGCGACCGATCTTGCAGCACGGCATTCACTTGGGCCAGGAAGCCGAGATGCTGACTGACGGGCTGCGCGCCCTGCTGTTGCAAGCGCAGGGCTACGCCACGCAGGTGTTCGAGTTCGTGGCGCTGGAACACACGGCCAAGAACAAGATGATCCTGGCGGTGAAGGGCGGCAGCGTGCCGCCGCGCGATGAGGTGCTGCAGCAGATTGATGAGGTGAAACGCTTCTATGGCGTTCGCGAGCAGGCGCTAGAGTCGTTGCTGCGCGGCGCCTGAAGCCAGGGTTTTGCCTGAGGTTTTCAG
>JANOXU010000206.1:0-9429 GCA_031418595.1 Burkholderiales bacterium | reverse complement strand
GGGCACGTTCATCTCATCGGCCTTGATCTCGCGCACCAGCTCGGGCACGCCCCAGGCAAACGCCGGGTCGACCTTGATCTTGAAGTGGTACATGTCCTGCATCGCCTGGTGGTCTTCCTTGCGGAAGGTCATCTTGCCCTTGGGCGTGGCGAAGCTCATGCCTTCCATGGTGCTGATGAGCTTGTCGGTGGCAGTGTCACCCTTGGTCTTCTTCAGGGCCTCGACCACGGCGATGGCTGCGCTCATGCCGCCGGCGGTGAAGAAGTCGGGCGGGTTCTTGAACTGCTTGTAGTGGTTGGCCACCAACCATTCGTTGACCGAATTCTTCGGAATGCCGAAGTAGTAGTAGGTGGCACCTTCCATGCCGGGAAACTGCTTGTACGCCGCCATCGCCGGCAGGATGTTGCCGCCGGTGGCGATCTCGATGCCGTAGCGCTTCAAGTCGAGATCGACGATCTTGAACGGGTTGCCACCGCCGCCGGCCCAGATGATCCAGATCACCTTGCGCCCGGGCAGATCTTTCAGCTTGTCGATGATGCGCTGTGCGCCGGCGGTGAAGTCGGTGGTGGTGGTGGGCAAGAACTCTTCATGCACGATCTTGGCCGTCTTGACCGACTCTTTGAACGCCTTCACGCCGTCGCGGCCAAAGGCGTAATCCTGCGCCAGGGTGGCGATGCTGATGCCGGCCTTGTCCAGCGCCACGGCATTGCTGATGGCGTCTTGGCTGCTGTTGCGGCCGGTGCGGAAGATGTACTTGTTCCACTTGTCGCCGGTGATGCTGTCGGCCACGGCGGGCTCGACCAGCAGGATCTTTTTGTATTCCTCGGCCACCGGCAGCATGGCCAGGGCCACGCCGCTGCTGGTGGGGCCCACGGCCAGGTCGACCTTGTCGTCGCCATAGGCCGCGGCCAGCAGGCTCTTGCCCAGGTCGGGCTTGCCCTGGTCGTCTTTTTCAATCACCGTGATCTTGCGCCCGCCCACCATCATGGTGCCGCCGGTGGCGTAGTCCAGGCCCATCGTGAAGCCCAGCGCGGTTTGCTTGCCGTAGGCTTCCAGTGGGCCGGTCTTGCTGTAGATGTGGGCAATCTTGATGTCGCCCTTGCCTTGCGCAAAGACGGCGCCGGGCGCCACCAGCAGGGCACCGGCCGCCAGCGCCAGTGCGGCGCGACGGGCAATCTTCAGTCTTGAGATTCGGATCATGAATACAGCTCCATTTGGCGAAAACCAATTCAGTGTGGGCCGTTGACAGGCGCCACGGTTGCGCATTGTCACGGCAGCGCCCGCATGCGCCGACGCGACACCTGAATTCAGTTCAGGTACATGCCCAGGAAGCGCCGGCCGCGGCCCACGGCTTCGGCGTTGGTGCACAGCGCAAACCACTCCACCAACTGCAGCCGCGCCTTTTCGCGCCACTCGGCCTTGTCGCGCAGCACCACTTCAAGCAGTTGGTCGAACGCAGCGTCGAATTCAGCGTCGCTGGCGTGCAGCGCGGCGCGCGCAAAACGGGCCTCGAAGTCCTTCGGGTTGGCCTGGATGCGCGCATCCAGCGCCTTGGGGTCGCCCGGCGGGCGGTGCTCGGCCAGGGCGATGCGCTTGCTCAGTGCGGCATGGCGCTCGTTGCGCTGTTCGGGTGTCATGCCTTGCAGCAGTTCCTTGGCATCGGGCAAGGCACCTTGCTCGATCCACCGCGTGGCCAGGTCCAGCGCCGCTTCGGTGTGGCCGGGGTCGATGGACAAGGCTTCGTGCAACAGCGCTTCCGCTTGGGCGGGTTCAGCCTGTGCGGCCTGGGCACGCAGTTCGTCGGCCGGGTTGCCCTGTGGACCCAGGTGTTTGTCGAGGAAAGCGCGCACCTGCGCTTCGGGCAGGGCACCGGTGAACTGATCCACCGGCCGGCCGCCGGAAATCAACACCACCAGCGGAATGCTGCGGATCTGCAAGGCGGCCGACACCTGCGGCGCCGCGTCGGTGTTGATCTTGGCCAGCACAAAACGCCCGCCGTATTCCTGCACCAGCTTTTCCAGCACCGGCTTGAGGCTCTTGCAGGGGCCGCACCAGGGCGCCCAGCAGTCCAGAAGCACGGGCACCTGCATCGAGCGCTCGAGCACTTCCGTGCGGAACGTGGCTTCGGTGACGTCGAACGACAGATCGGTGGCAGTGTCAGCGGGGTTGTTCATGGTTGAGCAGGGTGGAGTTCAGCCGCAATGCTACGGGCTTGGCGCCACCCATAATCAATCGCAGAACAAGACTTCGGTGCCGCCCGCGGCGCGCCAACCCCCCATGCTCGATGAACTGCGAAAGGCCAGCGCCCGCCAGCGCGGCGAAAAGCTGCTGCGTTCGGTGGTGCTGGGCTGCAAGCGGCTGCTGTCAGAGCGTGGCGCCAGCAACAGCGTGGTGATTGCGCGCGACCTGATCGAGCGCATTGATGAACTCGACGGCTGGCAGCTCGACGCCTTCTTCGACTACCTGGCCAAGGACCTGAGCCCCGACCCCAAGGCGGTGCTGCACTGCGCCCAGGCCTACAACGAGGACCGCAACGCGGCCAACCTGATCGCCCTGACGCGCAGCGCCGAGCCGGCGCGCCAGGAACTGCTGCGCCGGCTGAACCGCGTGCCCGGCGGCACCGCCACCATCCTGCGTTTGCGCCGCGCGCTGCTGGCGCGTTTGCCCAAGCACCCCGAGCTGCGCGCCCTGGAATCCGACCTGCTGCACCTGCTCACCTCGTGGTTCAACCCGGGCTTTCTGAAGATGCAGCGGGTCGACTGGAACTCGCCGGCGGCGCTGCTGGAACGCATCATCCACCACGAGGCCGTGCACGCCATCGACGGCTGGGACGACCTGCGCCGCCGTCTGCAACCCGACCGCCGCTGCTTCGCTTTCTTTCACCCGCAGTTGCCCGACGAGCCACTGATCTTTGTTGAAGTGGCGCTGGCGCCCGACATGCCCGCTGCCATCGGCCCGTTGATCGACAAGGCCAGCACACCGCTGCTGGGCGACAAGTACCGCGTGGCCTGTTTCTACAGCATCAGCAACTGCGAGCCTGGCTTGCGCGGTGTGTCGCTGGGCAACTTCCTGATCAAGAGCGTGGCCGAGCAATTGCAGCGTGAGATTCCGCGCTTGCGCACGTTTTGCACCTTGTCGCCCGTGCCCGGTTTTGCCAACTGGCTGCTCAGCGAGCCCGATTTCGCGGCCTTGCCCGGGGTGAAGAAGCACGATGTCATCGAGCTGCATGCCGCGCGGCTGCGCCTGGGCCAGGCGTTCAACGGCGAACTGAGCGAACTCAAACTTCTGAGTGCACAGGACAAACTCGATGCCCAGTCGCAACGCGCCATGCTGGCCCTGGCGTCGGCCTATTTGCTGCGACTTTCCCCTACCCCGGCGGGCGACCCCGTGGCGCGTTTTCACCTCGACAATGGCGCCCGGCTGGAACGGCTGAACCTGGGCGCCAACCTGGCGCCCGCCGGCCTGAAGCAGAGTTTCGGGTTGATGGTGAACTACCTGTACGACCTGGAAAAAATCGAAGCCAGCCACGAAAAGTTCAAGCAAGGCGAAGTCGCGCGCTCACGCGCGGTGCAGGCTTTGCTGTAAACCGAAAACCGGAGACACCCGCCATGCCCAAATTCACCGCCGCCGCCCGCCGCACGCTGATCCACGCCCTGCCCGCCCTGCTGCTGGCCTGCGCTGCGCCATGGGCGGTTGCGCAAGGCGCCTGGCCGACCAAACCGGTGACCATCGTCGTGCCCTTCCCGGCCGGTGGCGGCACCGATGCCTTTGCCCGGCCGCTGACCACCATCCTGACCAAGAACCTGGGCCGCCAGGTCATCATCGACAACCGCGGCGGCGCCGGCGGCACCTTGGGCGCCGGCATCGCGGCGCGCGCGGCACCTGACGGCTACACCTTCTTCATGGGCGCGGTGCACCATGCCATTGCGCCGGCCATGTACCCCAAGCTCGACTACGACATCGAGAAAGACTTCATCCCCGTGGGGCTGGTGTCCAGCGTGCCGCAGGTCATCGTCGTGCACCCGCAGCGCGTGCCGGTGACTGATCTCAAAGGTTTTCTCGAATTCGTGCGCAAGAACCCCGGCAAGCTCAACTACGGCTCGGCCGGCAACGGCACCTCGCACCACCTGGCCGGCGAGCTGTTCAAGCTGCAAACCAAGACCTTCATCACCCACATTCCCTACCGCGGCGCCGGCCCGGCGCTGCAAGACCTGATCGCCGGGCAAGTGGACATGATGTTCGACGGCCTGGGCTCATCGGCCACGCACATCAAGGGCGGGCGCATCAAGGCCCTGGCCGTGGCCGGGCCGAAGCGTGCGCCGGGCTTCCCCGACACACCCACCACCGCTGAGGCGGGCCTGCCCAGCTACCAGGTGGCCACCTGGTACGGGCTGTGGGCGCCCAAGGGCACACCGAAGGAGATCGTCGATCGCATGGAAGCCGAAATGCGCAAGGCGCTGAACGGCGACGAGCTGAAGGCGATGTGGACCGGCCTGGGCGCGGAGACGCCCAACCTCTATGGCGACGCCTATGGCAAGTTCGTGGCCAGTGAAATCAAACGTTGGGCCGAGGTGGTGAAGAGCTCGGGCGCGAAGCTGGATTGAAGTCTGGTGAAGCCATGACGATCAACAATGGCAACTTGTTTGCCCACCTGCGCGCCGGTTTTCCGGCCGACCTGAACGCCATTGCCGTGGCAGTGGCCGATGGCCCCGGCGCCGGTGGCCACTACACCTGGGGCGACCTGGAACGCGGCAGCGCCATGCTGGCCAACCTGCTGGCCACGCTCGACTTGCCCGCGGGCGCGCGCGTGGCGGTGCAAACCGAGAAGTGCGTTGAAGCGCTGATGCTCTACCTGGCCGTGCTGCGCGCCGGCTTGGTCTACCTGCCGCTGAACACCGCCTACCAGGCCGGCGAAGTCGAATACTTCATCGGCAACGCCGAACCCGCGGTGGTGGTGTGCGCGGGCAAGCACTTCGGCTGGGTGTCGCAGCTGGCCTTCAAGGCCGGTACGCGCAACGTCTTCACGCTGAATGACGACCGCACGGGCACGCTGCTCGACCGCGCGGCCTTGATGAGTGATCGCCACGAAGTGATCCAGCGCGGCAGCACGGATCTGGCCGCGATCCTCTACACCAGCGGCACCACCGGGCGCAGCAAGGGCGCCATGCTCAGTCATGGCAACCTGTCGAGCAATGCGCTCACGCTGAAAACCTATTGGGGCTGGGCACAGGGCGACGTGCTGATCCACGCCCTGCCCATCTTCCATGTGCACGGCCTGTTCGTGGCTTCGCACGGCGCGCTGTTGAACGGCAGCAAGATGATTTGGTTTGCCAAGTTCGATGCCCGCGCCACCATCGAACGCTTCAATGAAGCCACGGTGTTCATGGGCGTGCCCACGCTGTATGTGCGCCTGCTCGGCGAGCCTGCGCTCACGCCGCAAGCCTGCGCCCGCATGCGGCTGTTCATCAGCGGCTCGGCGCCCTTGCTGGTGGAAACCTTCGACGACTTTCGCGCCCGCAGCGGCCACACGCTGCTTGAACGCTATGGCATGAGCGAAACGGTGATGCTCACGTCTAACCCCTATCGGCCCGAGGCGGCACGCCGCCGTGGCACCGTGGGGTTTGCGCTGCCCGGCGTGGGGGTGCGGGTGTGCGCACCAGGTGGCACGGTGCTGCCCAGCGGTGAAGTAGGCGACATCCAAGTGCGCGGCCCCAACGTGTTTGCCGGCTACTGGCGCATGCCCGAGAAGACGGCCGAGGAATTCAGCGCCGACGGCTGGTTCAAGACCGGCGACGTCGGCCAGGTCGATGCACAAGGCTATGTCAGCATCGTCGGGCGCAGCAAAGACTTGATCATCACCGGCGGCTACAACGTCTACCCGGCCGAGATCGAAGGCGTGATCAATGAATTGCCCGGCGTGGCCGAGTCGGCCGTGGTCGGCGTGCCGCATGCCGACTTCGGCGAGGCGGTGGTGGCGGTGGTGGTGGCCAAACCCGGCGCCCCGGTGCAGGCCGGCGAGGTGGTGGCCCGGCTGAAGCAAGGCATCGCCAACTTCAAGGTGCCCAAGGCGGTGTTCGTGGTGGCCGAGCTGCCGCGCAACGCCATGGGCAAGGTACAGAAGAACCTGTTGCGCGACCAGCACCGCGAGCTGTTTGCAAGCTGAAACAATCGGTGTCCACTTAAGCTGGAAGATTGGCCCTCGGCCAACCCGAACCCTTGGGCACCCTTGACGCAAACCCAGGCACCCTTTGGATCGCCCCTCACGAACGCACAGGCCAGGCACCACGCCGTGAAAATGTTCAAGTGTTTGAACTCGCTCCTCGTCGGCGCCGCCTTGTGCGCCGGCGCCGCGGGCGCGCAGGGCTTGCAACTGGGGGTGAACGCGGGCGTGTCCACCCGCGAATCGCCGTTTGAAGTGAAGAAGCGCTATGCGCCGCTGGCCGAACGGCTGTCGCGCCAGTTGGGTGAGCCGGTGGACCTGGTGTCCATCATCAGTAGCGAGGTGCGGGCCACGCTGGCTGACAAGTCGCGCGCCGCGCCCGAACTGATGATCGTGCACACCCACCATGCGTTTGAAGCCGGCGAGCCGAATGACTACCGCGTGATCGCGGTTTCCACTGAAAGCAGCGGCAACCGCATCCACTTTCTGGCACCCAAGGGCAGCCCGGTCAAGACCCTGGCCGATCTGCGTGGGCGCACCTTGGGTCTGACCGGGCGCGACTCGTTTGCCTCGGCCATGGCGCGTTCCGAGTTGCGCGCCCAGGGCATCGACCCCACGACCATGAAGCTGCAATACACCGACTACCAGGACGCCGCCTTCTTCATGCTCGAACACACGTTCGCCGCCGTGGCCACGCTGCGCAGCGACAAGGCAGCCAACGACTGGAAGGCCAAGGGCAACCTGGTCGTCCATTCCGGCCCGGTGCGGCCGGTGTATGTGCTGATTGCGCGCAAGTCGGTCGAGCCGGCGCGCGCTGCGGCGGTGCTCGAAGTCTTGCGCAACGCCAGTGCCGACCCCAAGCTCTGGGAAGGCCCGCAAAAGGCCGGCATCACCGGGTTCGAAGCGCCCAGCCCGGCGCAACTCGATGCCTTGCGCGCCGGGCTGCTCAACCCGCTGCGCAAGTAGGCCCGAGGGCGGCGACAGGCGCGCCAGCGATGAGCACCCGACGCACCTTGTTGTTGCGCCTGGCCGCGGCAGCAACGCCCGCTTGGTGGAGCGCAGAAGGCAGCGCGCAAGCCGACCCTGGCCTGGCCACCAAACCCATTCCGTCCAGTGGCGAGCGCATTCCCGTCGTGGGCCTGGGCAGTTGGATCACCTTCAATGTCGGCGCTGACCGGGTGGCCCAAGACGCCTGCGCCGCTGTGATGCAGGCGTTCTTTGCCGCGGGTGGGCGGATGATCGATTCATCGCCCATGTATGCCTCGTCGCAAGCCACCATCGGCCACGGCCTGGCGCGCCTCGGGGCGGCCCGGGCATCGGTGTTCGCGGCCGACAAGGTTTGGGTCTCATCGAGTCGCGGCGACACGCGCGGGCCGGAACAAATCGAACGTTCACGCCGCCTGTGGGGTGTGGCGCGGTTCGATTTGCTGCAAGTCCACAACCTGCTCGACTGGGAGGCTCACCTGCCCACGCTGCTGGCGCTGAAGGCCGCCGCTGGCCTGCGCTATGTGGGCATCACCACCTCGGAGGGGCGGCGCCACCGCGAGATCGAAACCCTGCTGCGCAGCCAGCCGCTGGACTTCGTGCAGCTCACCTACAACCCGCTCGACCGCGAGGCCGAGCAGCGCCTGCTGCCGCTGGCCGCCGAGCGCGGCATCGGCGTCATTGCCAACCGGCCGTTCCGCGAAGGCGCGCTGCTCCAGGCGCTGCAACGCAAGCCGCTGCCGGCCTGGGCCGTGAGCGAGCTGGGCTGCGACGGCTGGGCCCAGTTCGTCCTGAAGTTCATCGTCTCGCACCCCGCCGTCACCTGCGCCATCCCCGCCACCAGCAGCGTGGCCCATGTGCGGCAAAACCTGGGCGCCGCGCGCGGCGCGATGCCCGATGCCGCACTGCGCCAGCGCATGGCGGCGCACATTGCGGCGCTGTAGCGCGAACGCGAGAAGCGATGAGCGAATGGTGGACCTACCGGCCGTCAGACTTCCTGCTCTTTTCAGCGCGCACCTACTACCGGCTGTTCGAGCGCTACAACGCTGACATGTGGCCGGCGCAGGTGCTGGCCATCGCCCTGGGCCTGGCGCTGTGGCTGGCCCTGTGGCAGCGCCGCGCCTGGGCGCCGCGCGCCGCCTGCGTTTTGTTCGCCGCGGCTTGGCTGTGGATCGGCTGGGCCTTTCATTGGCAGCGTTTTGCCGGCATCAACTGGGCGGCAAGCTGGTTCGGTGCGGCCTTTGCGGGCCAGGCGGTGCTGCTGCTGGGCTGGGCCGCACTGGGGCGCAGCGGGGTGGTTGATCGGCGCCAAGCGGGTGGCGCACGCATGCTCGGTCTTGGCTTGATGTTGTTCGGGCTTGCCCTGTACCCGCTGCTCGACCTGGCGCTCGGCCGGCCGTGGCCGCAAGCGCAGGCCTTCGGCTTCGCCCCCGACCCCACCGTGCTGGCCACCGTGGGCCTGCTCTTGGTGCTGCATGCCAACGCCCGGCGCCGAAGCGAACCGGGCCGCTGCCTGCTGTGGCCGATCGCGCTGCTGTGGTGCGGCATCAGCGGCATGACGCTGGCCACGCTGCACGCCGCTGAAGCCCTGCTGCTGCCCGCCGCCGCGCTGCTGGCGATCACCGCCGCATGGCGCGCCCGCGCATCGCGCTGAGCACCGGCCAACGACGGGCCGAACCCCCTTCAGGCGGCGTCGTCGGCCTGCAACAAGCCCGCAGCGCGGTCACGTTCCTTGGCGGTGGGCGTGGCCAACGGCGCGGCACGCGCGCGCTGGCGCAAGGTGGCCCAGAACAGTGCCAGCCCGCCCAGCAAAATCAGCGCCGGCCCGCCCCACAACAGCAGCGTGCTGGCCTTCAGCGGCGGGCGGTAGAGCACGAAGTCGCCATAGCGCTCGGTCATGAATTGCAGGATCGCGGCTTCGCTCTTGCCAGCGCGCAACTGCTGGCGCACCTGGTCTTTCAGGTCTACGGCCAGCGGCGCGGTCGACTCGGCCACGGTCTGGTTCTGGCACACCAGGCAACGCAGTTCCACGGCGATGGCGTGTACCCGCGCTTCGAGCGCCGGGTCGGCCGCCGTGGGCACGGCGTCGGCCGCGCCGGCCAGCTGAACAGCCGCAGCCAGGGCAATCAACAGCAGCGCACGAGCCTGAAACAGGCGGGCCCAAGCGAACGCCGCGGAACCGGCTTTGCTGGGCCGCTGGCGTGCCTTGCAGGCCGCATGGCCGCGAGACGCGGCCATTCCTCGGCCCGTCCAAGCCGACGCAGGTCGGCTTGGAGCCGCGGGCC
>JANOXU010000205.1:0-15110 GCA_031418595.1 Burkholderiales bacterium | reverse complement strand
GCTTGCCTTCATCGCCCAGGCCGGCCACCACCACGGCCGCGGGTTGCGGCGGCAGCAGCGGGTTGCGCAAGTTACGTGAACGGTTGACAAACACCTGGTGTGAACCCGGCGAAGCCGGGTACAGGCCGGTGGCCAGGGCTTGGCTCATGCGCTGGCCCAGCAGATGGTCGACCACGCCTTCGGTGCCGCTGAGTTCAAGCGCACGGTAGTGGCCCAGCAGCAGCGCGCCCTGCACGAAGCGCAAGTCGCCGTTGACCACCTGCACGCGCAGCGCCGGGCGGTGGCTGCTGGTGCCGGTGCCGGTGCCGGTGCCGGTGCCATTGGCCGCCGCCGCACCGTCGTCGGCCACGGCAAAGGCTTGCTCCAGCGTGGCGGGTGGCGGCTCGGCCTGGCTGGCGCGCGCCGGGCGGCTGCGCCGCAGCGATTCGGGCGCGGGCGGCTTGGCCAGGGTGGCGGCCACGTCCAATGCAGCCAGGTGTTTCGGCGCCTGGCCCAGCAACAGCGCTTCATAGTCGGCAAACGCCTCGGCGCAGGCCGGCAGCTTGTCATGCGCCACCGGCAGCAGCCAGGTGGCCACGCCGGGCAGCAAGGCACTGTCCCAGGTGACGCGGCCGTCGCCACGCGCCGGCGCATCCAGGTATTCCACGCCGGCCGCGCCCACGTTCATGCCGGTGGGGGTGAAGCGCACCTGGCCCACCACCATCACCAGCTTGGCGGCGCATTCCTTCAGCGCGGCGCCTTGGCCGTCGAGCCGGCGGCGCAGCGCCACGGCCTGGTCGAGCACGGCCTGCGGCGGCACGCCCCAGCGGTAGGCTTCGAGCTGCGCCTCGCCGCTGTGCCAGGCGTTGTACTGGCGCGCCAGGCGCTGGTCGCGTTCGCTCAATTCGGCCCAGGTGGCCTCCTTTGATAGCGCCGAGTCGTTGTCGAACAAGCCGGCCTGCAACTGCACGAAACCGGGCAGGCCGGCGATCAACTGGCGCGTGGCATGGTTGGCGAACAGCCCACCCAGCGCGACCAGGGTGTTGCCGAAGGTGTCGTCGCCCGACAGCACCTGCATCGGCGTCCAGGCGCCGGCGTTGGGCGTGCCCAGCAGCAGCAGCCGCGTGTCGCGCTGCGCCATCCAGTCGTTCCAAACGTTAAGGCATTCGAGCTGCACCGTGCGCGCCAGCAGCCCGCCCATAGAGTGGGCCAACATGCGCACCGGCTGGCGGCTGAGTTGGCGCAAGGCCATCTCGCGTTCGAGCACCGCGCCCAGGCGGCGGGCCTCGGCCTCCATCGGTGCGCGCCAGTCGTAGTCGAAGACGATCACCTCATGCGTGCCGCGCAGGTATTCGGCCAGGTCGCCATAGACGCGGCCGACCACGCCGTCGGGCGTGACGCCGGGGTTGCCCAGCGGGTCCCAGCGCAAGCGGCTCAGGCGGTTGAAGAAGTTCAGGCTCAACCAGATGCGGCGGTCGCCACTCTTCAGGTTCGAGCCCAGCACGCCGGGCAGGTAGATGAGTGCCGGGCGCTGGGCGGCGTCGGCCGCGGGGCTGGGCACGGTGCGCGCGGCGCGCGAGCCCGAAGCATCGTCACCCTGCCACGACAGCGGGCCGATGGCGGCAAAGCCCTCGGGCCGGGCTTGCGTCAGGCCCGCCACCACGGCCGCGGCGGTGCGCTCGTTGCTGAAGTAGTTGAAATGGCTGACACCGGCGCCGCGGTCGAGCAGGAACTGCGCCGCGCCGCCACCGCCCCCACCGCCCGTGGCACCGCGCGGCGCGCCGCCGTACATCGAGCGCGTCTGCACCACCAGGTCGTTGTCGGTCCAGTAAAAGGCGTCGCTCATCAACACCTTGAGCCACGAGCCGATCGAGTCGCCCTGCATGTCGCCGGCCACCACGCGCAGCTCGCTGGCCAGGGGTTCGTCGCGCTCGGCCACGCCGTTGAGCCACAGCACCAGCGGTGACGTGGGCATCAGCGCTTCCAGCCCGGGCAGTTGCGCCGGGTCGCCGCGCACGCGCGCCACTTCATCGAGAAAGTCGACCAGCGCGCCGGCCACTGGAATGCCGGCGGCGTTGAGCAGCCATTGCAGCACCGACAAGTAGGCATCGAGCCGGCCCGACGCCAGCAGCGTGCCACGCGCCGGGCAGGCCACGCGCAGCATCCGCTGCACCGAGATGTTTTTCTGCCGGCACAGTTCAGCCAGCGCCAGCAGATCAGCGCGCTCGGTGGCATAGGCGGCGGTGAAGCCGCTCAGCGACTCATCGTCCAGCCCCTGCTGGGCGCAAGCGCGGGCCAGCACCTCGGCCACCACGCCACCGCGTGAATGGGTGAGCAGGTGCAGCACCGCGCCAGCCGGCAAGGCGCGCACCAGTTGCAGCGCGTTGGTGATGGGGCTGTCGCCCATGGTGCGGTGGTCCAGCGCATAAACGCGGTTGGCGTAGAAGTTGAACAGCTCGCGCACGCGCTGCGGGTACTGCGCCCAGAACTTGCCGAAGGTGCTGGTGGTGTCAACAAAGGTGCCGTGGATCAGCACCAGCAGCGGCTGGCCGGTGGGCGCGGCGGGCACGGCGTCGAGCTTGTAGCCGCTGCCCTTGAGCTTGTTCAAGGCGCCGGGTTGCAGGGCGTAAACGCCGGGGTCCACCTGGCCATCGAGCTTGAGCGTGACGGCCGCCGCGGCCAGGTTGGCCATGGGCTGCCCGGACTGGCCGGTGACGATTTCCATCGCGCTGGCAAACACCTGCCCCAGCCAGCCGCGGCTGGCGCCGCGTGCCGCGGCCGTGGCGCCGGCGGCCTGCTCCAGGCCGGGCCAGCCGAGTTGCATCGGCACTTCAACGCTGCCGTCGGGCAACACCGCGCTGCGGCCTGTGGAGCCCGCGGTTTGCGCGCGCATCAGCGCCGCCGCGCTCTCGGGGTGCAGCGTCAGGCTGGGGCCGCCGTTGATGTGCAGCACCACCACGTCCTGCCCCACGCGCGCCACCAGGCTTTGCGTACTGGCCTGGCCGCGCGTGGAACCCAAACGCACGCGCTTGACCACGCGTGTGCTGCCGGCGCCGCGGCTGGTGGCGGCGGGTTCTTCGACTTCGCCTTGCAGCGTGAAGCGGATCTCGTTGGCCATGTCTTGCCTCTTGATGGTTTCAGCGCAAACGCTTTAGCGTGGCCGGGTGTTCGGCCTGCTCACCGTTGAGCCACTGCTTGCCCTGGCCCTGTTCGCCGCTGAAGCTGAACGTTAAGTTGCCGCTGTCGATGTCTTCATTGCCGGGCACGGCTACCACCTTCAGGGCGATGTCAGCCAGCGGCGGCACGCCGGGGTCGCGGCGCAGCGTGCCCGCGCCGCGGTACACCACCTGGCGCAATTCCGCCCCGCCGCGTTCGCGCCAGAACGTGCGGTAAGCCGCCCAGTCGGCGCGCTGGCTCACGTCCACCGGCTCGCTGGTGAAGGCGACCCCGTTGCCCTGTTGCGTGAAGGCCAGCACGGCCTGCTCGCCGCGCACCCAGGTGACCTGCCAGCGCCCGGTCAGGCTGTTTGGGTCAGGCCGCGACAGCCAGGCACCCAGGCCGAGGGCGGCCACCAGCATCACGGCGCCAGCGGCCAGCAGCGGGTGGCGCCAGCGCGGCAAGTTGCGCGCCGCAGGCACGCCATGCGCGCGCAGGTCATTCGCCAGGCGCTGCACGTCGGCGGCCCAGTCGTAGGCGCGCAGGCGGCGCCAGGTCAGGTCAGCCAGTTGGTTCAGCGGTGGCGGCCAGGCGGCGGCATCGGGCGCATCGCCCAGGCCGTCGCCCAACAAAGGGATCACCCGCGCGCCGGCCGCCAGCGCCTGTTCAAGCTCACGTTTGACTGGGTCGGTTTCATCCAGCAGGCGCGGCCGGCCCTGCGCATCGGTGGCGTTGACCAATTGCGGCGTGACCAGCAACAGCAGCACCGGCCGCTGGCCCAGCGCACCGGCCACTTCATCACGCCAGTTGCGGCCGCCGGACAGATCGTCCTTGTCCAGAAAGATGGTGTCGTGGCCGAACACCGCGCCCAGGTCTCGCGCCAGCGCGGTGGCCTTGTCTTTGCCGTCGGCGCTGCGGTAGCTGATGAAGACCTGGGCGGGCATCGGTGGCACTGTAGGCGGTTGGGCCACGGCGGCCTAGACCTATCTTGACGCTGCACAGGTGCGCATCGAACGACGCTAACTCCCCGGCGCGGCACGCAGCTTGGTGAGCAGCGCCGTGGCCGCAGCGTCCATCGTGTCGCTCGCGCTGAGCAGTGACTTGCCTTGTGCGGTGATGACGGCATCGGCATGCGCGAACTGCTGCTGCACGATGGCGAGCGCTTCGACCAACCGGTCGATCTCGTCGCTTTCCTGCGCTGCGGCTTCCTTTGCTGCCGCCTTCTTCTTCGCTTTCGGCGTGAGCAGATCGGCGATCGCTTTTTTCAGCCCGCTGAAGCCGGGAAAGGTGACGAAGTCCTGCATCGCCTCCTTGCCCTTCACTTGAATTTTCTTGAGCGTCGCGTCCCAGTCGATCAGCGTGCCGCTGCCGGTGAAGGGGGCAAGCGCCTCGTGGTACTCGCGCAGGGCTGCCATGAGCTGGAAGATCGACGTCGCGGACGCGATCTTCCACGCTGCCTGCGTCGACTGATTGACGCGCCGAAAGGCTGCGAGTTGCATGCCCTCGTCGGCCGTGATCGGTCTCGCGCTCTGCTCAATCGTCGCCAGTTCATGGGCGACGTGGCTCAATTCGTTCATCGCCGACGCATGCACCGTGACGACACCGGCTGACTTCTTGGTCAGCAGCTCGAAGTGATCATCGAGGCCAGCGGCGATATCGAGCGCATGGCTCGCGGTTTTGCCGATCGTCGAAGCGCTGCCGCGCGCAGCAATCGGGCGCAGGATGGTGCGCAGGTCGTCCTGGCATTTCTTCATCACCGGTACGATCGTCTTGGCCTCGTCGTTCAACGAGCAGGCCTCGGCGTACAGCTCATCTGCAACCCGGGTCAGTTGGTCGAGTTTGGCTTGGTCCATGGTGTCCTTTCGTCAGCCGCAATTGGCGCAGTCGGGTCAGCCCATCAAGCGGCAGGCCGCGTCGCCGCCTCGAACGCCTTCAAATCAAACCCCGGCGCACGCGCCTGTTCAACCGTGAGCCCCGGCGCGCGGGCCAGCACCTTGCGCGCGGCCATGTGGTCGGCGCTGCGGTTGCACGATTCCACCGCCACCAGGCGGCCGGCGCGAAAGCACAGCACGCTCAAACTTTTCTCTTCAGCCGCACCGAGCTTCACGGTTTGATCGCTGCCGTGCGACAGCCCGGCAATCTGCAAGCGCATGTCGCCTTGGTCGCTCCAGAACCAGGGCAACGCGGCATACGGCGCCGCCGGTTTGCCGGCCAGGCGGGCGGCCACGCTGCGCGCCTGATCCATGGCGTTTTGCACCGACTCCAAACGCACATCGGCCTGCGCCCAGGGCGAGGGGAACGACACCAGGTCGCCCAGCGCCGAGATGGCGGGGTCACTGCTGAGCAAGCTGGCGTCCACCGTCACTCCATTGGCCACCGCCAGCCCCGCGGCCTGCGCCAGTTCGCTGTTGGGCAGCACGCCCACGCCATACACAACCAGGTCGGCATGGATTTGCAGCCCTTGATCAGTTTCAACACCGTTGACTTGCCCGTCGTGGCCGGTGATGCGCGTCAGCGACTTGCCATAGTGCAGCGCAATGCCCGCGGCGCGGTGGCCGGCATCGAACAGCGCGGCCATGTCGGCGCTCAAGGCCCGCGCCATCGGCCGCGAGGCCAGTTCGAGCACCTGCACCTGCATGCCGCGTGCCGCCGCCGCCGCGGCGAATTCCAGGCCGATGAAGCCGGCGCCCACCACCACGGCGCGCTGGCCGGCCACCAGGCGCGGCGCCAGCGCGTCGGCGTCAGCCAGGGTGCGGATGCCGAACACGCCGGCCAGATCAATGCCGGGCAGCGCCGGCACACGGTTGCGCGCACCCAGCGCCAGCACCAGGTGGTCATAGCCGCGCAGGCTGCCGTCGTCAAACCGCACACTGCGTGCGACACGGTCGATGGCCGTGGCCCGCGCGTGCACGCGGCTGATGCGCTGGGTGTCGTAGAACTCGGCAGCGCGAAAGCGCAGGCTGTCGCGCGCCACCGTGCCCAGCAGGTAGCCCTTGGAAAGGGGCGGGCGCTGGTAAGGCAGGCCGGGCTCGTCGCCCACCAAGGTGATCTCGCCGGCAAAGCCTTCCTGGCGCAGCGAGGCGGCACATTGATAACCGGCCTGGCCGGCGCCGATGATGAGGATGTTGTGCAGTGACATGGAGGCAGAAGTTAAGGGTGGAGGGCGCCGCGCGCTCAGCGGCCGGTGAAGACCGCGGGCCGCTTGTCAACGAACGCGGCCACGGCTTCAACGTGGTCTGCGGTGTGGTGCGCCAGCGCCTGGTAAGCGGCGGAAAGCTCCAGCAGCGAATCCAGCCGCAGGTGCTGGCCTTCGCGCAGCAAGCGCTTGGTCAGGCGCAGGGCGTGGCCGGGGTTGGCGGCCATGCGCTGCGCCAGGGCTTGCGCATGGGCCAGCAGCACATCGGGCGCCACCACCTCGGCCACCAGGCCCCAGGCCAGCGCCTGGGCGGCGTCGATCATGTCGCCGCTGAAGGCCATCAGGCTGGCGCGCTGCATGCCGATGGCGCGCGGCAGCAGCCAGGCGCCGCCATCGCCAGGAATGATGCCCAGCTTGACGAAGCTTTCGGCGAACTTGGCGTCAGTTGAGGCGATGCGCACATCGCACATGCAGGCCAAATCGAGCCCGGCGCCGATGGCTGGGCCGTTCACCGCGGCGATGACGGGCACGTCCAACTCATACAAGGCCAGCGGAATGCGCTGGATGCCGGCGCGATAGCCCTCGCGGATCTCGTACGCGCTGCCGGCAAACATGCCGCCGCGTTGCTGCATGTCTTTGACATTCCCGCCGGCGCAAAAGGCGCTGCCCTGGCCGGTGAGCACCACGGCCTTGATGGAGGCATCCGCCCGCACCTGCTGGCACAGCGCCACCACTTCTTGCATCTGTGTTGTCGTGCTCAGCGCATTGCGCGTGGCCGGGTTGTTCAGCCGCGCGGTGAGCACGGCGCCCTCGCGTTCGATCAAGACAAAAGGTTCGGTCATTGTTTAACTTTCAAAAGATCATGGTCGTGGCCGCGCCGTCCACGCTCACCGCCGCGCCGCTCACATAGCTGGCCACCCCGGCGGCCAAAAACAGCACCACGTTGGCCACTTCATGCGGCTGGCACAAGCGGCCCTGCGGCAGGGTCTTGACGCTGCGCGCTTCAATGTCTTGCAACGTCTCACCGCTCATGCGCGCCTGCGCGGCAAAGCCTTCCAGCATGCGCTCGGTGGCCACCAGCCCGGGGTTGACCACGTTCACGCGCACGCCGCGCGGTGCGTAAGCCTGGGCCAGGCCGGCGCTGGCCAGCATGATGGCGGCGTTGGCCGCGCCACCCGGCAGGTGCGTGGGCGTGGCCAGCTTGCCGCCCAGGCCCACCACGTTCACCACCGCGCCGCTGCCACGCTTGGCCATGGCCGGCAGCACGGCCTGCATGGCGTGGATGGTGGTGAAGTACTTGGCGTCCATGGCGGCGTGCCAATGTTCAGCGGCCAGTTCATCGGGCGGCGTGCGCTGCGCGGCGCCGGCGCTGTTGACCAAGATGTCGATGTGGCCCAGCGCCGCGCTCACCTCGGCGGCCATGCGCTGGGCATCGGTCGCCTGGCGCAGATCGGCCGCCACGGTTTTGACATTGAAACCCTGCGCCGCCAATTCAGCCACGCCTTTGGCCAGATGCTCTGCCGAACGCGAGGCGATGGCCACGCGCGCGCCCTCGCGTGCAAAGGCCAGCGCGCAGGCCAGGCCGATGCCCTTGCTGCCGCCGGTGACGAGGACGACCTTGCCTTCAAGATTCAGATTCATGCAGCAGCCCCAGAGGTGTTTGGCGCGAGTATCGGATGATGCGGCCGGGGCGTGGTGCCTCAGCGGTGAAAGCGCGCAATGATCATCCAGACCGAACAAGACCTCACCGCTGCCGTGCTGGCCGAAGTGGCGCGCACGCCAGATGCGCGGCTGCGCGAAGTGCTCAGCAGCGCAGTGACCCACCTGCATGCCTTCGCGCGCGAGGTGCGGCTCACAGAAGCCGAGTTCCGCTCAATGTGCATGTTTGTGGCGCAGGCCGGCCAGGCCACCAACCCGGCGCACAACGAAGTGGTGCTGGGCGCGGGCTCGCTGGGCTTGTCGGCGCTGGTGTGCCTGATCAACAACGGCGGCGGTGGCGCCACCACGGCCAACCTGATGGGCCCGTTCTGGCGCCAGGGTTCGCCCGCCACGCCCAACGGCGGCAGCATCGTGCGTTCGCCCACGCCGGGCGCGCCGCTGTTCGTGCAGGCCTTTGTGCGCGATGTGCAAGGTGCACCCGTGGCCGGCGCCGAAGTGGATGTGTGGCACAGCAGCTCAGAAGGCTTCTACGAAAACCAGGACCCGGCGCAGGCCGACATGAACCTGCGTGGCACCTTCACCACCGACGCCGCCGGCGGCATCGCCTTTCGCAGCATCAAGCCGGTGGGCTACCCGGTGCCGGTGAACGGCCCGGTGGGCGCCTTGCTGCGCACGCAAGGGCGGCACAACCTGCGCCCGGCGCACATCCATTTCATGATCCACAAAGCCGGCTTCAAGACGCAGTTTTCGCAGGTCTATTCGAGCGACGACCCGAACCTGGACAGCGACGTGCAGTTCGGCGTCACACGCGCGCTCGTCGGCCAATGCGTCTTGCACCACGGCGCCGCGCCGCAGGCTGATGTCGCCGGGCCCTGGTACTCGCTGGCGCATCATTTCGTCATCGAACCCGGCGTGGCCAGCCTGCCCGCGCCGCCCATCACGGCCAAGACCACGGGCGAGCGGCCGGCGCTTGTGGTGTTGGCGCGCCAGCCTTCCAACCCAACGGAGATCACGCCATGACCCCACCCAGCATTGCCGACAAACGCCGTGCCTTTCACGCCTTGCATCAAGCCGGATGTTTCGTCCTGCCCAACCCCTGGGACGTGGGCAGCGCGCGCATGCTCCAAGGCCTGGGCTTCAAGGCCCTGGCCAGCACCAGCGCCGGCTTTGCCTGGGCACAGGGCCGGCCTGACAACGGCGTCACGCTTGGCATGGCCGTGGCCCACCTGGCCGAGCTGGTGGCCGCCACCGACGTGCCCGTGAACGCCGACTTCGAGAACGGCTTCGCGCCCGACGCCGCGGGTGTGGCACGCAGTGTGACGTTAGCGGTGCAAGCCGGCGTGGCGGGCTTGTCGATCGAAGACTCCACCGGCGTTGCCGCGCAGCCGCTGTTCAGCATTGATGAAGCCTGCGAGCGTCTGCGGGCCGCGCGCCGGGCCATCGACGCCAACGCTGGCGACACCCTGTTGGTCGGCCGGGCCGAATGCTTTTTGGTGGGCCGGCCCGACATCGAAGAAACCATCGCGCGGCTGAAGGCCTATGCCAACGCCGGGGCTGATTGCCTGTACGCACCGGGCATCCGCACGCCCGAGCACATCAGCGCCGTGGTGGCCGCCGTGGCGCCCAAGCCGGTGAACCTGATCATCGGCTGGCCCGGCGGCATGAACGTGGCACAGGCCGCGGCATTGGGCGTGCGCCGCATCAGCCTGGGCGGCAGCCTGGCGCGCGCCGCCTGGGGCGGCTTCATGCGCGCGGCCAAGGCGCTGGCCGAGCAGGGCAGCTTCGAGGGCCTGGCCGGGGGCACGCCGGGGCAGGAGTTGAATGCGTTTTTTGCGAATGACGCCTCGCGTGGTGCGCCTGCCGGCTGATTGATTGCCGCCAATGAGTGGTGAGGAAGATGCAAGCCTTGACCTGGCTGGCACACTGATGGTTTCGACGGATGCAGTGCAAGGAATTAACGTTTGCAATAAGCCCGTGCTCAACATTGACTGCTGAGTGAAATCAAACGTTGACATCATTGTCTAACGCTTCGGTCTAGGGTTTGACCCAATGGCAAGGGGCAGAGGGCTTGACCGACATTTCTACCCAACAAGCATCATCAATGCTAAAGGGGGAGTGTCATGAAGCCATTGCCTGCGTGCGCCGCTGAAGTCTGCGGTCAAGTCGCCTCCCCCCCCGCACTACCCCTCGGTAAGCCGAGGCGCCAGTTTGCGCAGCGCGCGATCACCGCACTGGTCATTCAATCGCTGATTGCGCCCACGGCCACGGTGTGGCATTTGCCTGCGGCAGCCCAAGATGCGCGCGAAGGCAGCCCGAGTGCATGTGACTTGCCCATCAAGCAACAGCCAAAGATTGAAGAGAAAGTCAGTGACGGAAAAACCGAGGCAGACGACGCAGACGACGAAGACACCATTTCACCGGACGAGTCGACACCGAACGACGCGATCGGCCCTGACGGCGGCGACCATGGCGACGGTGGAGGCGCCAGCGGTAACCCGGGCGGTAGCGATGGCAGTGGTGATGACGGCGAAGTACCGTTTGGCATAAGCGGCAGCTTCGCGGACGCGGCGGATGGCGCCTTTGATGCGTTCGGCGGAGCGGAATTTGGAGGTGGCTCAACAGGCGGAGGCGGTGGGCACATTTACGACACCGCCGCCGACCCCATCGACCTTCGCCTGGCCTCCAAACGCCACGTTCAAGTGGACTACCTCGCCACGGGCGCCTCACCCCTGCGCGTGGCACGGGTCTACCACAGCAACCTCGCCACACACCCCGCACAGGTAACGCTGCCCATGGGCACCGGCTGGCGCAGCTACTACGACCGCACAGTGCAAGTCATATCGGGTACGCAAGTGCGCCTGCACCGCGCCAACGGCCGCGTGCTCGACTACACCTTCAACGGCAGCACCTGGGTTTCGGCCATGCCTGGTGGCGCGCTCAACCCGGTGGCCGGCGGCGGCTGGCAATACGTGAACCACCGCGATCAGATCGAGCTGTACGCCAGCAACGGCAAGCTGCAAAGCCTGGGCTCGGGCGGCAGGATCACCACACTGGAATGCAGCGGCGGCCAGTTGTGGCGGGTGATGAACCCATTTTCGCGCGCGCTGTTCTTTGGCTATGACAGCGCCGGGCGCGTGGCGCAGGTGGTTCTGCCGGATGGCAACAGGCTGAATTACAGGTACGACAGCAGGGGGAATCTGTTCAGCACCGTGTTTACAGACGGCACGACTCGCGAATACAAATACGAGAATGCCAGCTTCCCCAATGCGTTAACCGGCGTGGTGGATGAAAGCGGCAGGCGCCGCCTGACCTGGGGCTACGACAGCCTGGGCCGGCCCAACATGGGTTACTACGGTACCGGCAGCAACCGGGTGGATGTGGCCTACTACGGCGACACCGTGGTCACCACCGACGCTCGCGGCACGCAGCGCACCCGCACCTTTGGCTATGTGGGCGGGCGCCGCGTCATCACCGGCATTCAAACCGCGGCCACGGCAGACAGCCCTGCCACCGGCTGGAGCTTCAGCTACGACGGCAACGGCAACCCCTTGCAAGTGATCAGCCGCACCGGCGAAGTGCGGCAACTTGCCCACGATGGCAAAGCGCGCGCATTGAGCGTGACCCGCGCCGCTGGCACGTCTACGGCCCTGGCTGCCACCGCCACCTGGCACCCCACCTATCGCAAACGCACCCAGAGCGTGGCGCTAGGCATCACGCGCAACGCCTCCATTGACGCCTATGGCCGCGTCACGGCTCTCACCATGACCGGCGTGGATGGTGTGGACCAGCACGGTGATGACCCGCACGTACAACGCCCAGCACCTGCTGATATCCCAAACCGACGCACGCGGCGCCAGCACCACGTTCACCTACGACGCATTGGGCAACCGCACCAGCCGCACCAACGCGCTGGGCCAAACCACCACGTTCAGCAACTTCAACGCCCATGGGCAGGCCGGCACCATCACCCGGCCAACCGGCAGCACCATCACCCGTACTTTCGACGTGCGCGGGCGAATGCTCACCCGCACAGATGCAGGGCGCACCACAACGCATGCTTACGACGGCGCCGGCCGCGTGTGGCACACGGCCTTCGGTGATGGCCGCTGGGTACAACGCACCTACGACAACGCCGGCTATCTGACCAGTTTGAACAACCACCGTGGCGAGGTGCACTATGTGGCACGCGATGTGGATGGCAAGGAAAGTGCTCGCGCCACCTACAACGCAGCGGGTGGTCTTGCCGCGGCCAGCAGCCAGCAGTACACCGGCCATGGCCGCTTGAAGACATCGTTCGACGCCAGCAACAACCCCACGCATTGGCTGTATCACCCGGATGGCCGGCCGCGCGGCGTGACCAATGCGCTGAACCAGACCCGAACTGTTCAGCTCGACTTGCTTAACAGGGCAACCAGCACCACGCAACCCAACACGACCGCCATGCGCCAGCAAGGCGGCCCGGCCACGGTGAGCACCAGCCACGCCTACCACCCCACCCGTGCCCACAAAATGAGCACCACCGACACGGTGGCCGTGACCACGAGTTTCGGGCCCGACCGCTACAACCAGCCCGTCAGCGAAGCCGGTGCGGATGCGGGCAACAAGGTGGCTACACGCAATGCCGCAGGCGATGTGGTCTCGCTCACCGATGCGCGCGGCGTGGTCTACACCATTGGGCTGGACAGCCTGGGGCGCATCAACGGTGTGGCGCCCGCGGGCGGCGCAGCCACGACGGTGAGCTACGTGCCCGGCCGCAGCGACGCCTTGCCCGCCAGCATGACTGACCCCAGCGGCAGCACCAGTTGGACGTATGACTCGGCAGGCCGCATGCTGAGCAAGACACAAACCGTTTCAGGCACGAGCGCACGCACCCTCAGCCTGACCCGTGACAGCCTGGGCCGCATCAGCAGCATGACCTACCCTTCAGGCATGCGGGTGGATGCCAGCTATGGCGCCGATGGCGTTTCTGCCTTGGGCGTGAATGGCCTGCCCTTGTTGAACAACGTGAGCTACCGCGCTTTCAGCCCGGTGGCCACGAGTTGGACCTGGGGCAACGGCAGCACGTACTCGCGCAACATCGACGCCAATGGCCGCGTCACGCAAGTGAGCCTGGGTCAGACCCAACGCAGCTATGTCTACGACGCCGTAGGTCGCATCACCACGCAAGCGGATATTGGGTATCCGGTGGGCAATGAAATCCGCAGCATTGCCTACGACGAGGCCGGGCAGATCACCAGCTTTGCGGGTGGAAGCGACAACTACACCTACGGCTACGACACCAACGGCAACCGGCGCACCGTGACGCGCAACGGCAGCACCAGCGCCAACACGTATGCCGCCGGAACCAACCGCATCCTCACCAGCCCCAACGGCACCTACAGCTACAACATCGACGGCAACCCCAGCGGCGACGGCTACTACAGCTTCACGTATGACTCCTACGGCCGCTGGAACTTGATGCGCAGTGCCGACTATCGCGCTGAGCGGCGCCACAACGGCCAGGGCTTGCGCGTGGCAGCCGTGGCCAAGGAATATGTCAGCGGGGGCATTTTGCAGAAGGTGCGGCCCAGCGCAGCGGGCATGGCCGCACCGTTAACCAGTAAGTTGAGTCAGGCACTGGCCACTGATCAAGCTGCCAGTGACACAACGGCCAAAGCAGGAGCCGGTGCAGCGGGAACCAGTGCAACAAGCAGCAGCGCCACAAAGGCGGGCGCCGCGGCGGTTACCGGCACCTGGGTTACCACCGACTCACGCCATTTTTTCCACGACGATGAAGGGCGGCTGCTCGGCGAGTACGACATGCTGTACGCCGCCCGTTCATACGAAGTCATCTGGTTCAACGGCCAGCCCGTGGCGGTAATGGCCAACGGCGTGTTGCACTACATCCACGCCGACCACCTGGGCACCCCGCGCGTCATCGTTCGCGCCAGCGACAACACCATGGTCTGGCGCTGGGAAAGCGAACCCTTCGGCGCCAACTACCCCACCGGGTCACTTGGTGGTGTTGAGTTCAATCTGCGTTTTCCGGGGCAACAGTACGACAGCATGACGGGGTATTACTACAACGTGATGCGGGATTACAACCCTTGGACGGGAAGGTATGTGCAGGCGGATCCCATCGGGCTGGCGGGGGGAATGAGTCGGTATGCGTATGCCCTTAGCAACCCGTCATCTTGGGTCGATCAAGACGGCATGCAAGCGAGACCTCCAAGGAGTGGAGGAACTCAACCCTTGTTCCCTCGAATCGGACCGTCGCTTTCGGAAGTCGCTGGCCCGTACTCAACGACCTCCCAATCCACGACGATCAATGAGATCAGCAATAGTCGAGGCCGATTGGGCTACTACTCCGAGTCGCTTCTGAGCTTCTTTGGTAGAAGTGCTGAAGGAACAATTACGATGACAACAACCAGAGATGGTTCGATCATGTTTCAAAACACGTTGCCAAACGGTACTCGGATTCAGTATCGCCAGGGACCGGACGGGCCGAGGGTTGACATCATTCCGCCGGGCGGGACCCCGGAAACCATGCACGGAAGCTGTTTAAAACCTTGATCACCTTACTCAATTCAAGCTCCATGTCTGAAGATGACGCCCGTCGGGCCGTTTCGAATGCCATAGCGGCTTCATCCTGCGCGCGCGGTGACGTCGAGAGATTTAAGGCAGCGTGCCTGCTTGATCCATTGCCAGGCTCGGTTCACGTAGACGAGTTCAACGCACGAAATCTTGGCACGACCCATGGGAATCACCACGTTTGGTTCATCACAAGTGTCGAAGGCCCACAAGCAGTGTTCCTCGACGAAGGCAGCGGTCAATTCGGAGCCTGCTGGGGACCTGATAGTGCCACTGGCTGCTACATTGATATTGGGTTTCGAAGCGCCGACCCAGTAGAGATGTACCTCGTATGAGCATTGTCAAAATAGTGGCCCTCTTAAATTCCGAGCGGCGACGGGGTCAGGGCCTCGGGGTCAAGTCAGCACACGTCTCGGGGGTCAGGTCTTTAGTTTTAATCCTCGATCATGGCACGGCAGAGATGGGGTCCCAGAGATGGGGTCAGGTCTTGTATTTCTCCTCCGCATTTGCTAACCATGCCCGCATGGCCCGCCCCCTTCGCATCGAGTTTCCTGGCGCGACTTATCACGTCACCTCGCGTGGCGACAGGCGTGAGGCCATCTACCTAGAT
>JANOXU010000204.1:0-23133 GCA_031418595.1 Burkholderiales bacterium | reverse complement strand
TGCAAGATTGAGAGAGCCTGCTCCTAGTACGAGAGGACCGGAGTGGACGCACCTCTGGTGTATCGGTTGTCACGCCAGTGGCATTGCCGAGTAGCTATGTGCGGAAGAGATAACCGCTGAAAGCATCTAAGCGGGAAACTCGTCTCAAGATAAGTCTTGCCGGGGCCTTGAGCCCCCTGAAGAGTCGTCCGAGACCAGGACGTTGATAGGCTGGGTGTGGAAGCTGGGTAACCAGTTGAGCTAACCAGTACTAATTGCTCGTGAGGCTTGACCCTATAACTTTGATAAGTATGGTTTTACTGTTACGCCAAGTCGAAACATTTCGCTAGAGCGACTCAATGAATTGGTTGCATAGCCCTACAGGCTGTGCGACAAAAAGTTAAGCCTGATGACCATAGCAAGGTGGTCCCACTCCTTCCCATCCCGAACAGGACAGTGAAACGCCTTAGCGCCGATGATAGTGCGGGTTCCCGTGTGAAAGTAGGACATTGTCAGGCTAATAAATGGAAACCCCGATTCAGCGATGATTCGGGGTTTTTTCACTTGTCGACTCAAGTCTACAGTGTCGGGCCTGCAAAACCCCTGCAACCCGCATGAATGCTAGCGATCAGGGGTAAACGCGGTCCACAGAATCTGCGAAGAATCGTTATCTGAGGGCGTCGTTTCTGGGGGATTCTGATGTCCGACACTGCCGACTTTTTCCGCGCCCGCTTGGACAGCATGATCGATCAAAAGCACGCACCCTCGACGTTGAGGGGGCGGAAAGTAACGTCAAGCTCAGCCCTGACCGGCCGGCCTCGCCGGCCGGTCAGCACTTCATCGAAGTACGGTCAGGGTGGGGGCATTTGAGGTGGCCATGGGTGGGGGAGTTTGAGTGGCCACCAGGGTAGAGGCCTATCGCGACGATGCCGGTCGACCCAAGCAACGTGGTGTGGCGACCTTGGGTTGCTTGGATGGATTCAATTCCGAGTTGGAATCAGTGATCTCGTGGCTGGTTCGCGTGACGCCCAAGTCACCTCTTGCGGCGGCCTGTAGTTGCACCCACCTGAGCTTTGATTCAGCACGCGACTTCGGTGATGTCTGTGCATTGACTGAGCTGTGGAATTCGCTGGACTTTGACCGCCTTCAACACGTAAGCCCACAGGCACATCAACACCTCAGGTCACCTGTGTGAGAGCACGGTACGGCACGGTCACGGTTACCACCGTCCCGCTAGGAGTGTTGGGGGCAATCGTCAGCGACGCTCTGTCGCCATAAATCAGCGCCAGACGCTCACGGATGTTGGCCAGGCCGACGCCGGTGCCGGATGTAGCCGAGACACCGAAACCCATTCCAGTGTCTGCGACCGTCACGGCCAGCTCGCCGTGTAGCACCTCTGCCTTCACCAAAAGTGAGCCTCCCTCAGGCTTCGGTTCCAGGCCGTGCTTGATGGCGTTCTCGACCAAGCTCTGAATCACCATGCTTGGGAACTCTGCGGACCGCAGTCCATCTGCAACGTCGATCTGCGTGCTCAACCGCTCTTCCATGCGCACCTTCAGTATCTCAAGATAAGGTCGGATAACCGCCAACTCGCGCCCCAGTTCACGTGGCGTTGCGGCGTTGGCTTCACGCATGGTGGGCATGCTCGCACGCAAGAGTGAAATCAGGTTCTTCTGCATCACGCTTGCACGTGCCGGGTCTGTTTCGATCAGGTGGTCGATCGATGCCAGGGTGTTGAATAGAAAGTGCGGCTCCACCTGTGCCTGCATCGCTGCCATGCGGGCCTCAACCACCTGCCGCTTCAGCGCCTCGGCCCCAGCCGCCTCACTCGCTTGCACTGCCTTTGCCTCAGCCTGAATTCGGCCCTTGTAGGTGGCCTTGATGATGATTGAGGCCACCACCCACAACAGTGCCATGTCTCCTAAAAAGTCCCCCCAACGAACCATGCGTGTGCGGTGCACTCGACCACCCGGCAACGAAATCGACACGCCCTCTTGATCGGCTTGCGCGCCTTCGCGCTTGCCAGATGAGCTGCCGGCGACCCCCGGCTCACTCACCTGCACCGCCTCTTCAATAACTTCCTTGGCCTCGGCGATCGCCTCGTCAATGGCTTGGTGCACTTCCGGTGGCAGGTTCTCCGGAACCCTCACTTCAAAGATGGGTGTGGACGCCCTCGCAGCCGACGCCGCTCCTGCTTGTTCGGCAGCGGATGCTGCACCAATCGGGTTTGCCGCCGATGCCGCTGATGCAGCTCCAGGCGGGATGTTTGCCTTGCGCGTGACGCGAACCCCGCGCTCGTCTACCGAAATATCCCATCCACGCTTCTTGTCGTCGTCGGGCTCGACGCGCTTGCCCTTGGTGGGCGCCTTGCTTGAAGATGTCGGCTTCGCGCCGTCGCGGTCTTGCGGGCGATCAACAATCGTCTCTGTGATTCGTAAGCTGAAGGGCGGCAGCGATTGCAGGATCGACATGGCCACAATCAACAACACGGCGAGCACAAAGAAGCGCTTCCAACTGATGCTGACCAGCCAGCTCGCATAGGCGTGGAAACCGCGCGCACAGGCCGCCTTCACACGCAGCCAGCGTTGCGTCGAAGTGTTCGCGATCGGAGAGGGAGCGTCCATGGTGACACCGCTGTTGCGGCCAGATCAAAACTTGGCCGCACTGTAGTGACTGCTCGACGTTGCAGACCAGCCCTTTGCGACGACATGCCGCGCCACCCGCACAGGCTGCATGCTCACGCGACAGCCCTTGCCGACCGCTGACAACACCTTTCAGCATCAACCCGATGTTGGCTTGTGCCGCGCCGCTCTTGGGCTGAGCGCGTTCGGAAAGTACAGCGCTGTCAGGCTCTTGCTGTGCACCGGCGAAAAGCCGCGCCCTGGCGAGGCTCGGCCATGGTCGCGCCAATCGCGCACCCAGTGAATGTGGTCGCAAACCTCCATCAGCCCCATGGTCTCGCGGTCGCCAACCAAGATGCCCTGCACGCGCAGGCCCAGCTCGGCGCGTGCCTGGTCAAGCGCCGCCAACGTCTGCGGCGTGCAACCGAATTCACCGTCACTCACCACCAACAAGTCGGCATCCGCCCAGCGCCGCTGGTGCACACGCTCAATCGCCCGTTCTAACGGGCCTTGCACATCGGTGCCGCCATCGAAGGACTGGCCCATCAAGTGCAACAGGTGATCCAGACCGCCCGCGCCGAGCCCCAACTCGCATTCGACAATTTCGCCGGGCCCACCAAAAGCCACCAGCAGGCAGCCACGCTGCTCTTGGTGCGCGGTGCGAAACGCCTGCAGTGCCACGGCCTTGGCGATGTTCTCGGGCGCGCCGCGCATCGAGCCCGATGTGTCCAAGCACACGATGAACGGCCCGCGCTGCCGGGCCTGCGGCGCCTGCGTTTGCGCTGCGGCGCGCTGCCTGGGCTGCGGCTCCGGGCGCAGGTCCGTCAGCACCGCCTGGCTGTCGTAGATGAGCAACCTTGCCTCGGCATGCCGGGCGCGCCAGAGCTTGCGCAACACGGGGTGGCGGATCAGTGCGGCTTCACTGCCCAGCATGTGTTCGATTTGGCTCGAGTGCCGAATGCCCAGCACTTCGCCCGGCGCGTTGGGCAAGGTGGCGGTGCGCCAACTCATGGGCCTGGGGCCACTGTGCTGCAGCGTTGCCACCGAGGGCGACTTCGGTGCCGCGCCGCGCTCGCTGCGGCCGAGCTGGCGCATCAGCTCGCGCAGCGCCGGTAGCCCAGCCAACACGCCGCTGATGCGTTGTGCCTCGCGCCAGTCGCGGCTGTTCAGGCGGCCGCGCAAGGCGTCCCAAGACAGGTTCGCCAGGTCGCCCAGCCCTTGCAGCAAGGCCAGCACCTGCTCCCAATCTGCGCGCTCAATCTGCCAGGCCTGCTTGAAGGCGGCTACCTGGGTGGCGACGGCGCGCTCACGCGCCAACCTGGGTTGGAGGTCGTTGATGCGGTCCAGATGCCACAGCAGCGTGCGCAGCAATTGGGTGCTCAGGCCCGGGCTGCCCTGGCACAGGTGTTCGAGCCGCAAACTGGCCACGGCGGCGCGCATGGCGCTCAGCGCTGCACGGTCACCAAAGTCAGCCCGGTCGTCTGGCAGCTCGCCGCGCGTCAGCGCCTGGGCCCACACGTTCAGGTCAGCCAGACGCTGCGCGCCATCACCACACCCAGACACCCAGGCCGGGCCCCACAACTCACGCGCCAAAGCTTCGGCGCGGTCGTAGGGAGCGTCCAGCGCCGCCACGTCAGGCGCTTTCGCTCCAACGCACTGGGGCGGGTGACACTTGGTCGTCGTCGTCTTGCTGCGGCAATGCAGCAAAGCCAGCGCGCAACGCCGCCGTGCGCTGGTGCAAACCGGCCAGCACAGCCAGCGTGCTTTCATGCGCCTGCAACCAGGTCTGAGCCAGTGCCGGTGGCAGCCATAACCGGTCGTTCAACAGGCTTTGCAGCGCTGTCAACTGTGCCTGCGCCTGCGCTTGGCCGGCGGCCACCTGCGCAGCCAACTCGTCCACTTGCGCCACGCGCGCGGCCACATGCACCAGGCTGAAGTGCTTGCGCAACTGAGCTTCAAGGCGGCTTGAGCGCAGGCGTGGCATGTCGGTGCGCGTGTCGGCGCCACCCACCACGCGCGCCAGCGCCAGCTTGCCGGCCAGGTCATCACCTTCGGTGGCGTCGGCCTGCTGTTCTTGCAACAGCTGCTGCTCGAAGGCCTGCACCGCGCGGGTCAACCAGGGCGCTTCTTGCGCCACCGCGCCCAGCACGTCGTGCGCAAACCACTGCGCCACGGCGTCGGCCTTGGCCGGGTCTTCGCACACCACATGCGGCGCCAGCCACAGGTCAACCGTGTCAACGCTGGCGCGGCCATCGGTCAGCGCTTGCGTTTGCAGCAGGCCGGCCAGTTGGCGCCAGCGGCGGTCTGAAACCGGCATGCTGCGTTCAGCCAACCAGCGCCGCAGTTGCCCCAGCACTTGCAGCACTGATTCCGGCAGCACGATGCCCCTGCGCGCGCGCAACACGGCTGCGCGCTGCGCGCTGGTGAGGGCTGCCGGCGCGGGTGCGCACGGCGCTTGCAGCGTCAGCAGTTCGCAGAACGCGGCATCGCTCACTGGCAGCACCTGAACGCGCAACAAGAAACGATCAAAAAACGCGCGCAGTGCCTCGTCGGCCGGCACCTCGTTGGTGGCGCCCACCACGCTGATCAAAGGCGTGTGAATGCGCCCGCTGCCGTGGTCGTACTCGCGCTCGTTGAGCAGCGTGAGCAGGCTGTTCAAAATGGCCGAGTTGGCCTTGAACACCTCATCCAGAAAGGCCATGCCGGCGCACGGCAAGTAGCCTTCGATCAGGCGCTCGTAACGGTCTTCTTCCAGCGCCTTCAGCGACAGCGGGCCAAACAACTCCTCGGGTGTCGAAAAGCGCGTCAGCAAACGTTCGAAGTAAGGCGCCTGGGCAAAGGCACCGTGCAAGCGGCGCGCCAGTTCGCTCTTGGCACTGCCCGGTGGGCCGATCAGCAGCACATGCTCGGCCGCCAGCGCGGCCAGCAGCGCCAGGCGCACGGCCGCGCCGCGCTCAAGCAGGCCGGCTTCCATGGCCGCGATCCAGCCGCGCAACTGGTCGCGGCCGGGGCCAGCTTCGGGCAGGGCGGGGTGCATCAGGGCATTGTCACGCGACACCGCTGCGTGCCATGACCCCTGCTCGCGCGGGCGTCATGCGCCCGGCATCTACTTGTAGAGCGTTTGCGGCAACCACAGGCCGATTTGCGGCCAGGTGTACAGCAGCGCCAGCGCCAGCACCTGGATGCCCATGAACGGCATCATGCCGGCGAAGATCTGGTTCAGCGTCACATGCTTCGGTGACACGCCCTTCAAATAAAACGCCGCCATTGCCACCGGTGGCGACAAGAACGCCGTTTGCAGGTTCAGCGCCACCAGCAGGCCGAAGAACAGCGGGTCAACGCCGAACTTGGGCAACAGCGGAATGAAGATCGGCATGAAGATGACGATGATCTCGGTCCACTCCAGCGGCCAGCCCAGGATGAAGATGATGAACTGGCTGAGCAGCATGAACTGCAAGGTGGACAGGCCCAGCGACAGCACCCAGCGTTCGATCAGATCCTGGCCACCGAGCAGCGCGAACGCTGCCGAGAAAATCGACGAGCCCACGAACAGCCAGCACACCATGGCGCTGGTCTTGGCCGTCAGGAACGAAGACTCTTTGACGATGCCGCCCAGGTCGACCAAGGTGCGCACCACGGGGCTGCCGCTCTTGGCCTGCCTGGCCGCGATGTAGCGGTAGGCGCCGGCCAGCAACAAGCCACCAAACGCACCCACGGCTGCGGCTTCAGTTGGCGTGGCCAGGCCGAAGACGATGGAGCCGAGCACGGCAATGATCATCACGGCCAGCGGGAAGAACGATGCCAGCAGCATCTTGAAGATTTCAAGCCGCTGCCAGCTCATCAACCAGTTAACCAGTGCCAGGCCGGCCATGCCCAAGCCAAACACCACCCAATACCAAGTGGGGGCCGGCACACGTGCAGCCGCTGCCACAGCTTGCGGGGCGGCAGGTGCTTGCGCTGCGCTGGGAGTGGGCTGCGCGCTGGCGCCGGCGCTGGGCGTGGCGGCTTGACCCAGCGCGGCCGGCGGCTCGTTGGCGCCACCGGCTTCCTTGGGCGGGTCTTGCAAGCCGCCTTGCTCCTTGGGCGGTTCGCTCAGGCCCGAGGGCTCGGTGGTTTTCTCATCCACGGCATCCAGCGCGCCGCCGGCTTGCACCAGGCCTGTGGTGTCCACCACCACCGCAGGCGCCGTGGAGGAGGCGTACATCATGGCCAACAGGGCGACGATGGCGATGGCCGGCAGCAAGGAAACGAACAACTGCGAAACCACCTGCCGCTTGGGCAGCGCGGCCATCGACAAGCCACTGAACAAGCCCTTCAGCGCGTTGCCGCTGCGTGCGCTCAAGGTTTGTGACAGCGGCGGCAGCGGCACCATGCGCTCGCTTGGGGCCAGCGGTGGCGCCAGGTGCGGCTTGAGTTTGGCCACGATGATGACGTAGCCCACATACAAGCCGGCCAGCATGATGCCGGGGAAGAACGCGCCAGCGTAGAGCTTGACGACCGAGACACCTGCCGTGGCGCCATAGACGATCAACAGCACCGAAGGCGGAATCAAGATGCCCAGGCAGCCACCGGCGGTGATGGCGCCGGCCGCGAGTTTGATGTCATAGCCCGCGCGCAGCATGGCCGGCAGCGCCAGCAAGCCCATCAGCGTGACCACCGCGCCGACGATGCCGGTGGCGGTGGCGAAGATGGCGCAGGTGACGATGGTGGCCACCGCCAGGGCGCCCGGCACGCGCGCCAGCGACAGGTGCAGGCTCTTGAAGAGCTTTTCGATCAGGTTGGCGCGCTCGACCAGGTAGCCCATGAACACGAACAGCGGAATGGCGATCAGCACGTCGTTGGACATCACCGAGTACGCGCGCTGCACCATCAAGTCGAGAATCTGCTGCACCGCCAGTTCAGGGTTGACGGCACGGTAGGCGATCCAACCGAAGAAAACGCCCATGCCCATCAGCGTGAACGCGGTCGGGAAGCCCAGCATGATGGCCACGACGATCAGGCCCAGCATCAACAGGCCCAGGGCGCCGAGGTCGTCGCGGTTCAACTGGCCGTCGAAGAAGCCGGCCCAGGGTGTGAAGATGATGACTGCGGCGAGGATGATCGCCATCAGCGAAAAACCAAACCAAAGCTCTTTGCGAATTTTCATTTCGTGCTCCCTTGGCGCACGACGTACTCGTCGAGCTTGGCGATATCGTCGTCTTTCACGTGCACCATTTCTTTCAACTTATCGACGTCGACTTCTTCCACGTCGTGCTCGCGCGACGGCCAAACGCCTTGGCGGATGCAGATCACGCAGCGAATGATCTCGACGATGCCTTGCAGCAGCAGCACGGCGCCGGCCAGCGGCAAGATCGTCTTGAAGGGGTAGATAGGCGGGCCGTCGGCGGTGATGTTCGAGTGCTCGTTGACGGCCCAGGACTCGGCAGCGAAGTAGTAGCCGGCATAGGTGAGCGCGAACACGCCGGGGATGAAGAAGACGATGTACAGAATCAAGTCAATCGTGGCTTGCGTGCGCGGCTCGAAGAAGCCATAGAGCACGTCACCGCGCACATGGCCGGCCTTGGCCAGCGTGTAGGCGCCGGCCATCATGAACAGCGTGCCGTACAGAATGATCATCACGTCGAAGGCCCAGGCATGCGGGTGGTCCAGCGCGTAGCGCGAGAACACTTCCCAGCTGATCATCAACGTGAGCACGACGATCAACCATGAAAAGGCTTGGCCGACAAACGTACTCAGTTTGTCGACGGTGAGAAGCAATTGCTGCATGACGGGGCCCGGCAAAAAAAACCGGCCACTCGGGGGGTGCCCAAGTGGCCGATGGGTAGTGCGTGAAAGACGGCGTGAAAGACGGCGTGAAAGACGCTCAGGTCTTCTTGGCGCCGAAGAAGTGGTTCACGGCCATGCGCCGGCTGACGTAGGTGTCTTGATCCCACTTCACGGCACGCGCGGCGAACAACTTCTGCGACTCGACGATTTCCTTGAACAAGGGGTTCTCGGCCGACTTCGTCTCGACGATCTTGGTCCACAGCACGAGCTGGTCTTGCAGCACCGCGTCGGGCGTCTTGTAGAACTTGACGTTGTCTTTGGTTTGCAGCTCGATGTAATCCTTCGAGTAGCGGTCGATCGCCTTCCACGACATGTCAGCCGACGCTGCTTCCGCGGCGTTGGTGATGATCGCCTTCATCTTCGTGGGCAGGGCCTCGAACTTGGGCTTGTTGAAGGTGATCTCGAACGTTTCAGCGCTCTGGTGATAGCTTTGCAGCATGCACACCTTCGACACATCGGGGAAGCCCAGCAAGCGGTCAGACGAGGCGTTGTTGAACTCGGCGCCGTCAAGCAGGCCACGGTCCATGGCCGGCACGATTTCACCGCCGGGCAGGGCGTTCACGGCCGCGCCCATGGCGGTGAACAGGTCGATGGCCAGGCCGTTGGTGCGGAACTTCAGGCCCTTGAAATCAGCCGACTTGGTGATGGGCTTCTTGAACCAGCCCAGCGGCTGGGTGGCCATCGGGCCGTACAGGAACGACACCACGTTGCCGCCAATGGAGGCGTACAGCTTGGTCAACAATTCTTGACCGCCGCCGTACTTGTGCCAGGCCAACAGCATGTTGGCGTCCATGCCAAACGCCGGGCCCGAATTCCACAGCGCCAGAGCGTTTTGCTTGCCGTAGTTGTAGCCCAGCACGCCGTGGCCGCCGTCGAGCGTGCCCTTGGACACCGCGTCGAGCAGGCCGAAGGCCGGCACCACCGAACCCGCGGGCAGCACTTCAATCTTCAGTTCGCCGCCGGTCATGTCATTGACCTTCTTGGCGAAGTCGAGCGCGTACTCGTGGAAGATGTCTTTCGAAGGCCAGGTGCTCTGGAAGCGCAGGCTGGTGACGGCTTGCGCTTTGACGATCATCGGCGCGGCCAGCGTGCCGGCGGCTGCGGTCTTCAGGAACCGGCGGCGTACCGGGGCAGTTTTGGGTTTGGTCATGACGGCTCCGTCAGGTGGTTGAAGAAGTAGAGCGAGAGTGCAGCGCGGACACACGCCGCGGCAGGCCCGGGACTATCCGGTGATTGTGCTGGCCTGGCAATCAAGGGATTCCCGGCATCCAGGGTTGAAGTCCTCAGACAAATTCGCACGGCCGATGCGGTGCAGGGCCGCTACGACCTGGCCGCGAGTGGCAGCCACAGCGCGGCGCTGGCTGCGCGCAACGCCGGGTCATTGGCCGCGGGCAGCAGGCCGTGGCGCAGCGCAAAGTCCAGCATCACCAACGCGGCGTCCACCGTCATGGCGCCGCTGGCTGCCAGCTCCAACGCCTGCGCCACCGGCAAGCATTCGAAGCGCTGCACTTCGCCGTCTTGGTTGATCGGCGTGGTGCCCGCAGGCAAGGCCAGGTCGAAGCTGAACAGTTGCTCGAACTGCAAGCCTTCGGGCACCTCACGAAACATCTGGATGCGCCGGCCGGGCTGCACGCCAATCAGCGCAGGCGGGCGCAAGCCGGCTTCTTCCCAGGCTTCGCGCAGCAGCGCCTGCGCCGGGGTTTGCCCGTCGCCCACACCGGCGCCGATCAGGTTGTCGAACGCATTCGGATCCACCACCTTGTTCGCCGCGCGTTGCGCCACCCAGATGTGGCTGGGCCGGCCCTGCGCATCGGCCACGTAGCCGGTGCAGTGCGCGCCCAGCGTCAGCGTGCCCCAGAAGCGCGCTGCGGCGCGTTCCATGCGGCCCAGGCGGCGCAGGCGGCGCGGCTCGTAGATCGAGAACGCCTCGCCGCGCCAGGCCTTGATCCAGCCCTGCACACGCAAGGCCTGGTTAGCGTCGGTCAGCGCGGCGCAGAGTTCGGCTTCGGCTTGAGGCAGCCAGTGCACGCCCGTGTCGCCATGCCGAACCAGTTGATCCAGGCCGGCCACGGCCGCCATTTGCGCGCTCGATAGCGAGCCTACCTGCCAGGCCGCCTGGCCGCGGTGCAGCCAAAGCGGCACGCGCGCCTGCCCGGCGGCGCTGCGCGCTTGCGCCACGCAGGGCCAAAGCGGCATCGCGGTGCGTCAGGCGGCCAGGGCCTGCGCGCCGGCGCGCCAGCGCTGCATCAACTCGGCCCACTTCGCCTGCGCCGCCACCAAGTGGCGGGCCTTGACATGGCCATAGCCGCGAATGTCTTCGGGAATGTGTGCGATCTCGCAGGCCAGGGCCAGCTTGTCGGCGCTCAGCCCTTGCAGCAGTTCTTCGATGCTGGCTTGATATTGGACGATCAACGCCCGCTCGCCGCGCCGCTCTTCACTGCGGCCGAACAGATCCAACGCGCCGCCGCGCAGGCCCTTCAACCCGGCCAGCAGCTTGAACGCGCTGCGCACCCAGGGGCCGAAAGCCTGCTTGACGAGTTCGCCCTTCGCATTGCGTTTGGCGATGCCGGGGGGCGCCAGGTGGTGCACGATTTTGTAGTCGCCCTCGAACATGCCGGCAATGCGCTCCAGGAACGCCGGGTCGTTGTGCAAGCGGGCGACTTCGTATTCGTCTTTGTAGGCCATCAGTTTGAACAGGTAGCGCGCCACGGCTTCACTCAGCCGCGTGCTGTTCAGCGGCGCCTCGGCCGCGCGCACGCGCTCGACGATGGCGCGATAACGGGCGGCATAGGCGCTGTCTTGATAGCTCACCAGGAACTGTTCGCGCGTCTTGACTATTTCATCCAACCCCGGCTTCTTAACGAATTGAATCACTTGCTGCGCCTTGAACAGCGAGCGCACCTGGGCCAGGTCGTGCGCGCAGCGCCGGCCCCATTCGAACGCGGCCAGGTTGTTGGGCACCTGCACCGCGTTCAATTCCATCGCGCGCTTCAACGCCGCGTGCGACAAAGGCAACTGACCGCGCTGCCAGGCATAGCCCAGCAGGACCGGGTTGGCGTAGATCGAGTCGCCCAGCAATTGCACGGCCACCTGGTCGGCATCAAACAGCCCGAGCTTGTCGCGGCCCACGGCTTGCGTCAGTGCGGCTTCGCAACCGCTTTCGGGGTGCTGCCAGTTCGGGTCGCCCACGAACGCTGCGGTGGGCGTGGCGTGCGAGTTCAAGGCCACGAAGGTGCGGCCCGGTTGCATCATCGACAGCGTGGCCCTGCCAGAAGCAACGATGCCGTCGCAGGCAATCACCAGGTCAGCCTTGGCGGTGTCTACCTTGGTGGTGTAGATGGCTTCGGGCCGGTTGGCGATTTGAATGTGGCTCCAGGTGGCGCCGCCTTTTTGCGCCAGGCCGGCCGAGTCTTGCGTGACCACGGCCTTGCCCTCCAGGTGCGCGGCCATGCCCAGCAACTGGCCAACGGTAATGACGCCGGTGCCGCCCACGCCGGCCACCACCACGCCCCATGCGGTTTCAGCCAGCGGCAACGTGGGCTCGGGCAGCGGGCCCAGGGCGAACGGGTCGGCCTGGGTCTTGGCCTCTTTTTTGGGTTTTTTCAGCTCGCCGCCTTCGATGGTGACGAAGCTGGGGCAAAAGCCCTTCAAGCAGGAAAAGTCCTTGTTGCAACTGCTTTGGTTGATGCGCCGCTTGCGCCCGAATTCGGTTTCCACCGGCTCCACGCTCAAGCAGTTGCTCTGCACTGAACAGTCGCCACAGCCTTCGCACACCGCTTCATTGATGATGGTGCGTTTGGCTGGGTCGAGCATCTTGCCGCGCTTGCGCCGGCGGCGTTTTTCGGTGGCGCAGGTCTGGTCGTAGATCAGCACGGTGCAGCCGGGCACCTCGCGCAATTCGCGCTGCACGGCGTCGAGTTCATCACGGTGGCGCACGGTCACGCCCGGGGCCAGGCCGACAGCGGCGCTGTACTTCTCGGGCTCGTCGGTCACCACCACCACTTGTTTGGCGCCTTCGGCCTCCACCGCGCGGCTGAGTTGCGGCACGGTGAGCACGCCGTCGATCGGCTGCCCGCCGGTCATGGCCACGGCGTCGTTGTACAAAATCTTGTAGGTGACGTTGACACCCGCGGCGATGCTTTGCCGGATGGCCAACGCGCCCGAGTGGTAGTAGGTGCCGTCGCCCAGATTGGCGAACATGTGCGCCCGTTTCGAGAACGGCGCCTGCCCGACCCAGGGCACGCCTTCGCCGCCCATTTGCGTGAAGCCGATCGTGCTGCGGTCCATCCAGGTGGCCATGAAGTGGCAGCCGATACCGGCCATGGCGCGCGAGCCTTCGGGCACCCTGGTGCTGGTGTTGTGCGGGCAGCCCGAGCAGAACCACGGTGCACGATCGGCCCCGCCGGTGGCACCCGTGGCCAGCGCGCGCTCGGCGGCGGCGATGAGGTTCAGGTGCTGATCCATGCGCGCGGCCACATCTGGCGGCACACCCAGTTTCTTCAAACGTTTGGCCAGCGCCCTGGCCACGATGGCCGGGCTCAGATCCGCATTCGCCCGCAGCAGCCAGTTGTTGCTGGGGTTGGGCTGGCTCCATTCGCCGCCGCTGGCGTCGCCTTCGGCTTCATCGAACTTGCCCAGCACGTTGGGCCGCACATCGGCGCGCCAGTTGTACAGCTCTTCCTTGAGCTGGTATTCGATGACCTGGCGCTTTTCTTCCACCACCAGGATCTCGCTCAAGCCCTGCGCAAACTCGCGCGTGATGGTGGCTTCGAGTGGCCACACCACGTTCACCTTGTGCAGCCGGATGCCCAGGCGGCGGCAGGTGTCGTCATCCAGCCCCAGATCGGCCAGCGCCTGGCGCGTGTCGTTGTACGCCTTGCCGCTGGCGATGATGCCGAAGCGATCAGCCGGCCCTTCTATAACGTTATGGTTAAGCCGGTTGGCGCGCACGTACGCCAACGCCGCGTACCACTTGTGGTCGAACAGGCGGGCTTCCTGCACCAGCGCGGCGTCGGGCCAGCGGATGTGCAGGCCGCCTGGCGGCATGGCAAAGTCTTCGGGCAGGATGATCTTGACGCGGTCGGGCGAGACATCGATGCTCGCCGCCGACTCCACCACCTCCTGAATCGTCTTCATCGACGTCCACACGCCGGCGAAGCGGCTCATGGCAAAGGCGTGAATGCCCATGTCGAGAATGTCTTGCACGCTGCTGGGAAAGAACAGCGGCAGCCCGCAGGCCTTGAAGATGTGGTCGCTCTGGTGCGCGGCGGTGCTGCTCTTGGCCACATGGTCGTCGCCGGCAATGGCGATGACGCCGCCGTGCGGCGCGGTGCCGGCCATGTTGGCGTGTTTGAAGACATCGCTGCAACGGTCCACCCCCGGGCCCTTGCCGTACCAGATGCCGAACACGCCGTCGTACTTCTTGCTTGCCGGGTCGAACTCGATCTGCTGCGTGCCCCACAACGCGGTGGCGGCCAGTTCTTCATTCACGCCGGGCTGGAACACCACATGGTGCTCGGCCAGGTGCTTCTTGGCGGCCCACAAGGCCTGGTCATATCCGCCCAGCGGTGAGCCGCGGTAGCCGCTGATGAAACCCGCCGTGTTCAGCCCCGCGGCGGCGTCGCGCACGCGCTGCAGCATGGGCAGGCGCACCAAGGCCTGCACGCCGCTCATGAAGGCGCGGCCGGCGGCCAGGCTGTACTTGTCGTCGAGGGTGACGCTTTCCAGCGCCTTGCGCACAGCGTCGGGCAGGGGGGCGTTCATACGAGGTGGGCTCCTGTGCAGGTGCGCGCTGTTCGCGCGTGGGCACAGTGTAGGTTTTCGCCCGCCGCGCGGGTTCGCGCAGTTCTATGGTGCCGCGCCCAACGGCCAAAGCACCCACAGCCGCAAGGCCTGGCGCATGCGCCCGGCCTGGGCTTCGGCGTTGCCTTCCCAGCCCCAGAAATAGTCGGCGCGCACCGCGCCTTGAATCGCCCCGCCCGTGTCTTGCGCCAGCACCAGGCGCTGCAGCGGGGTTTGCGTCAGCGGCTCGGTGCTGTCGAGCCAGACCAGGCTGCCATAGGGCAGGCTGGCGGGGTCTACCGCGATCGAACGCCCCGGCGTCAGTGCGATGCCCTGCGCGCCGCGCGGGCCAAGTTGCGGGTCGGGCAAGGGTTCTTCGCGGAAGAAGACCATGCGCGGGTTGGCCCAGAGCATTTCCTGCACGCGCTGCGGGTTCAGCCGCGCCCATTCCTTGATGGCCGGCCAGGACGCGGCCGCCGCGGTCATCTCGCCTTGGTCCACCAGCCAGCGCCCCACCGAGCGATAGGGCAAATCGTTGTGGCCGGCAAAGGCCAGGCGCACGGTTTGGCCGTTGTCCAAACGCAGCCGGCCACTGCCCTGCACTTGCAGCACCAAGGCATCTAGCGGGTCGGCCACATAGGCAATCTCGCGCCCGCGCACGGCTTGCTGTGCTTCGGGCAGGGTGTCGAGTTGCTGGCGGCTCCAATACGGCCGCCGCGTCGCAAGGTCGGCCGGTGGGCGGTACAAGGGGTGGCGAAAGCGCCCCTGCGCGCCGCGGCTGGCTTCGAGCAGTGGCTCAAAGTAGCCGGTGAGCAAGCCCTGATCCTGGCCGTCATGGCCGCTGATGCGGTAGGGCTGCAAGCGCGCCATCAGCCATTCGCGGGTGGCTGCATCGCTCATGGCCGGGGCCAATGTCACCTGGGCACACAACCGTTCCCAGCCCGCCGTGGGCCGCAGGCAACTGCGCTGCAGAGCGGGCCAGATTTCACTGGCGCGCTCGGCGCCCCAGCCGGGCAGTTCGGCAAAGCTGCTGCGCGTCCACAGGCTTTTTTCGCGCCGCCACTGCGCTGCCGCGGCGGCCGGGCTGGGCTGTGCCGTGGGCACTGTTGGTGGGGGTGATGGCGGCCGCACCGGGGCGTCTGCGGCGCAGCCCCACAGCGTGCCGATAATGGCCAGCGCCCCCAGACCCAACCAAAGACCAAGCATGTGGCTGATTTTCTTGGAGGCCCTGGCCGCAGGGCTGATCTTGGTGTTCATCGTCTGGTGGGTGATGTTCGCCGGGCGCAAGCGCGGCGAACGCCAAGACGACTCTCGCCACTGACGCCGGCCTGCGCCACGCGCTTCAGTGCAAGACCGAATCGCGGGCGAGGCGGAAGCTGGGCACCGGCGCGCTGAAGGGTTGCGCGTCTTCGGTCATGCAGAAGAACGTGCCTTCCATGCTGCCGTGCGGCGTGGCCAGGCGCGTCCAACTGGTGTATTCGAACTGCTCGCCCGGGCGCAGCAGCGGCTGGTGTCCCACGACGGCCAGGCCGCGCACTTCTTCGACATGGCCGGTGGCATCGGTCACCTTCCAGTGCCGCGCCACCAACTGCGCGGTGACGCTGCCGGTGTTGCGGATGCTCACCGTGTACGAAAAAGCGAACGGCCCTTCAGGCAGCTTGCTCTGCTCGGGCAGGTACTCGGGCTTGACGGTGCAGGTGAACTGGGCTTGACTCATCGGGGCTGATTGTAGGCAGCGCCCTAAAATTTGAACCCCATCCACCCCGGTACCCCCATGGCCAGCCACCGCATCGCCCCGAGCCTGCTCTCAGCCGACTTCGCCCGCCTGGGCGAGGAGGTGCACGATGTGATCAAGGCTGGCGCCGACTGGATCCACTTCGACGTGATGGACAACCACTACGTGCCCAACCTCACTTTTGGCCCCATGGTCTGCGCCGCGTTGCGCAAACATGCGGTTCAAGCGGACGGCACGCCCGTGCCGATTGACGTGCACCTGATGGTGCAGCCGGTTGATACGCTGGCCGTGGCCTTTGCCCAGGCCGGCGCCAACGTCGTCAGCTTCCACCCCGACGCCAGCACGCATGTCGACCGCACGCTGCAACTCATTCGCGCTGAAGGCTGCCAGACTGGGCTGGTGTTCAACCCGGCGCAGCCGTTGGATGTGCTGGATTGGGTGATCGACAAGGTCGACCTGATTCTGGTGATGAGCGTGAACCCCGGCTTCGGCGGCCAGACCTTCATCGACAGCGCGCTGCGCAAGATCGAGGCCGCGCGCCGGCGCATTGATGCCAGTGGCCGCGACATTCGGCTGGAGGTGGATGGCGGCATCAAGGCCGACAACATCCGCCGCGCCGCCGATGCCGGAGCGGACACTTTCGTGGCCGGCAGCGCGATCTTCGGTGCGGCCGACTATGCCGCGGCGATCAGCGCCATGCGCGCGCAGTTGGCGGCCTGATCAAGTGCCGCATCAGGCAATCACGCCATCGCGCTTCAGGCTCTGTAGCGCCGCGTCGTCCAGCCCCAGCGCCTGCCCCAGCACCGCCAGCGTGTGTTCGCCCCCGCGCGGCCCGGCGGCCGCCGGCACACGCAGGCAGGTGTTAGACGACAAGGGCGTGGCCGAGGTCAACCATTCACCTGCATCGGGGTGGTGCACCTGCTTGAACATCGGGTTGGCTTCGCTACACCGTGGGTCTTCGGCCAACATCTGCGCAAAGCTGCGGTAAGGGCCCCACAGCGCGCCGGCAGCACTGAGCGCGGCGCCCGCTTCGGCCTGGCTGTGCGCCGCAAACCAAGGCCCGAGGGCGGCGCTGATCAGGCCACGCGCCTGGTAGCGCGCGGCGTCACCTTCGAGGCTGAAGCCCAGCGCGGCCGCCGCACTTGTGAGCTTGGCGGCGCTGCCGGTGGCTTTGAGCAGGGCTTGCCACTGCCTTTCGGTGAGTGCCACCACCATCACATGGCGCGCGTCGGCCGTGGCGAAGCTGTCGCCATAGGCGCCGTAGAGCTGGTTGCCGTCAGCCTGCCTTTGTGTGCCATTCACCTGCACGTCGGCCAGGTAGGCCAGGTTCGACGCCGTGGCCATGGCCACGTCGCTCAAGCTGAGTTGAATGTGCTGGCCCTGGCCGGTGCGCTGCCAGTGCCGCTCGGCGGCCACCACGGCCAGCGCGATGTGCAGCCCGGCCGCCACGTCCCAAGCCGGCAACACATGGTTCACCGGCTGCGGCCCGCTGCCGGTGAGCAAGGGGAACCCCGCGGCGCTGTTGACCGTGTAGTCCACCGCGTTGCTGCCGTCGGGCGAGCCGCTGAGCTGGATCATGATCAGATCGGCTCGCAGCCCTTGCAGCGCCTCGTACGCCAGTTCACCATCGACGCCCAGGTTGGTGATGAACACCGGCGGCGCATCGGGCGGCGCGGCGCAAATCAGCCGCTGCATCAGCGCGCGGCCGGGGGCTGAGCGCAGGTTCAATTCGACCGACTGTTTGCCACGGTTCAGGCTGGCCCAGTACAGGCTCACGCCTTCAGCATTCAGCGGGTGGCGGCGGCGGTCGATGTTGCCACCGATCGGGTCCACCCGCAGCACCTGCGCGCCAAGCTGCGCCAGCGTCAGGCCGGCCAGCGGCGCGGCCACGAAGGCCGAAAACTCAACCACGCGCAAGCCATCGAGCAAGGGTTTCATGACCGGCCTTTCATCGTTCACTTCACGCTGATTTGTTGTTGTGCGTCTTGCGCCAGCACGCCATCTCGCAGCAGGCCTTCGAGCACCGTTTGTGCATGCGCGGCGCCACCGCCCAGGCGCGCAAACAGCGGCGCCGAGCACATCCACGCGATGAGTTCGCTGCGCGCCACGCGCTGCTGCGCCAAAAGGTGAAACATCACCAGCGCACGGAATGCATAGCGCACATGGCTGGCCGGGTCGGCAGCGAAACGCGCCAGGCGCGCGCGGCTTTGCGCCAGCGCGCCGGCCACGCCGCTGAACGCCCGGCCGTGGCCGGGGATGACGATGGCCGGGTTCAGCGCTTCGATGACATCGAGCGCGGCGTTGGCTTGCGCGAAGCCGCTGCCGCCTTCGAGCTCGGGAAAGATGATGGCCACGCGGTCTTCCCACAGCGCATCGCCCGTGATCAACACCCGCGCCTCGGGCTGAAAGAACATCAGCGCATCATGGTCGTGGCCGGGCGCAGAGTGGGCCTGCCACAGGTGGCCGCCCAGCTCGATGCAGCTGCCCGCGGCCAGGGCGTGGCTGACGCTGAAGCGGCGGCACACCTGGTCGAGCTGGTCGAAGCTCAGGGCCTGCATGTCCCAGGCGCGCACGGCCTCGAAGCTGGGCTGCGGCACCCAGGTTTCGCAAGCGTGGCGCGCTTGCAGCGCCGCGTTGCCACCGCAATGGTCTGAGTGCAAATGCGTGTTGACGATGCGCGCCAGCGGTTCGCCGCGCAGGGCATGCTCGATGAGCGCGCAGCTCAACGCGCTGTGGCTGTCATAGCCGGTATCGACCACGGCCGCGCCGTGGCCGCCGCTGGCGCGAAAGACGATGTGGTTGGACGACAGCCAATCGCGCTGCAGCACATTCATGGCCAGGGCCTCGAAGCTGCGCGCCAGGTGCGGTTCACTGTTCGTCATGGGGTGGTGGCTGGTTGAACAGGCGCTGCACCTCGGCGCGTTCGCGCGCTGCGATGCTGGCCATGAAGTCTTGCGCGCCATGCATCGCGGCGAAGGTGTCGAAACCGGTTTCCAAGAAGCGCTGCAAGTCCGCCAGGCCGGCCACGCGAGCGGGCACGCGCATCAGGCGCAGGCTTTGGCGCAACAACGGGTTGCGCGTGTAGACATCCAGCGCATGGCCCACTTGCAGCACCAGCTCGATTTGCAGCGCGCGCTGCGGCGCGTGGCCGAACGCGCGCCAGGCCCGGCCATAGCTGGCAGCGTCAAGCGGCAAGTGGGCGATGTGCCGGGCCAGGCCCGAGTCGAGTTGCTCAGACAGCGCATGCAGCTCGGCCAGTGCGCGCACCGTGTCCACCAGCTCAGGCGGGAACAGCCGCACCAAAGCCGGCACCACGCGCTGGAATTGGGCGTCGCGTTCACTGAAGTCGCGCGGGCCGTACAGGTCGTCGAGAAAGAAGCGGGCTGCTGCGCCATAGCGCGGGTGGGGCAGCAAGTCAGCGTGGCTGTGTGCAAACCGCTGGTGCTGCCAGGCTTTGACCGCCGTCACCCGCAGGCCTAGCGCCGGGTCGACCAGGCGCACGGCGCGCTCGGCTTGCACGGCCTGCAAGGCATCAAGAATTTGCGCGCCGACCGGGTTCATGCCGGCGAGGCTAGCAGGGAGTCAAGCCGTCACGGCTGGGTGAGCGCGCCAGCGGCCATGTAGTCGCGCTGGAACGGGTAGTCGCACTGCGCGCCGGGCAACGCGGTGCCGCCGAGCTGGCCGCTGGGCCGTGCGGCCAACACCTGGTGAATCGAAATCCAGCCGCGCTCGAAGCTCATGGCGCTGCCGGCCAGGTACAGCCGCCAGGCGCGCACCACGCGCTCGTCAGACAAGGCCGTGGCCTGCGGCAGGTGCGCTTCAAGAGCATCAGACCAAGCCCACAGCGTGCGGGCGTAATGCGGGCGCAGGTTTTCAACATCGAGCGTTTCGAGTTGGGCCTGTGCGGCCACGCGCAGCACGTGCGACAGGTGCAGCAACTCGCCGCCGGGGAAGATGTAGCGCTCGATGAACTCCCCCATGCCGGCGCCGAGTTCAGCGTTTTGCGTGTTGTTGGCCGTGATGCCATGGTTAAGCAGCAGCCCGCCCGGGCGCAGCAGGCCGTACAGCTTGGCAAAGTATTGCGGCAAGCGGCGCTGGCCGACATGTTCAACCATGCCCACAGAAGCGATCTTGTCGAAGGGCTCGCTGGTCTGCAGTTCGCGGTAGTCGAGCAACTGCACATCGACCCGGCCGCTCAGGCCGTGTTGTTCGATCAACTTCATCACATGTGCATGCTGGTTGCGGGACAAGGTGATGCCGGTGGCGCGCACGCCGTAGTGCTGCGCCGCCCACAACAGCAACGCGCCCCAGCCGCAACCGATGTCCAGAAAACGTTCGCCCTGGCGCAGCATGAGCTTGCGGCAAATGTGGTCGAGCTTGGCCTGCTGCGCTGCGGCCAGATCCATCGTGGGCTCGCGGAAGTAGGCACAGGAATAGACGCGTTGCGGATCCAGCCACAGGGCATAGAAATCGTCTGACACGTCGTAGTGCTGGCGCACCGCGCGCGCATCGCTGCGCACGGTGTGGCGCGCGCTGGAGCGGCTGTGTTGCAACAAGGCGCGCCACCAAAACGTGGCCTGGGCATCGCCTTGTTTGCGTGGGTCGCCATCGAGCAGCCCGGCGGCCACGGCCATCAGGTCGCGCGCATTGCCTTGCAGGTCGAGCCGCCCTTCCACGTGGTCGGCGGCGACGCGGCCGATCTGCCCGGCGGCCAGGTGCACCAGCGAGGCCAGGCCGCGCGGGTGAATCACCACCCGGGCATCGGCGGCACCCAGCCGGCGTGCACCACGCAACACCAGGGCCGTGGCCACCGGCAGGTTGTTCAGGCGTTGGGCAAGCATGCTTTCCACAACATTCATGGCGGCAACTCCAATGAGCCCTTGGCACCAATGCCACACTGTACGCAAACGGGGGTTCTGGGCATGGTGGCAAGGCGTTTACGCAGCGCGGGTTTGGTGCAGGTGTGTCTGATGTGTGCCTGGGGTGTGGGCTGGTGGTGGGCCGGGCGGCCCGTGCTGGCGGTGGCCGGTGTGTTGATCGTGGCGCTGTTTCAGCCGCTCGTGTTGGCCTTGGAGTTCCTGCTCTTGCGCCGGGTCAACCAGGCTGATGCCGCGCCGCCGGCTCGGGCCGGTGAGCTGCTGCGCGCATGGGCGCGGGAGTGCCTGGTGAACTGGCAGGTCTTCACCTGGCGCCAAGCCTGGCGCGTGGCGGCGCAGGCCGACCACCTGCCGCAGGCCAGCGCGGCAGCGGGCCGGCGTGGCGTGGTGCTGGTGCACGGCTTTTTTTGCAACCGTGCGATCTGGAACCCCTGGATGCAGCAGTTGCGCGAACGCGGTGTGCCTTTTGTGGCGGTGACGCTGGAGCCGGCCTTTGGCGGCATCGACGACTACCCGGCGCACATTGACGCCGCGGTGCAGCGGGTGCAAGCCGCCACCGGCCAGGCGCCCTTGCTGGTGGGCCACAGCATGGGCGGGCTGGCGATACGTGCCTGGCTGCGCCAGCGCGGGCCAGCGACGCGGGTGCACGCCGTCATCACGCTGGGCACACCGCATCATGGCACCTGGCTGGCGCGCTTTGCGCTGGCGCCCATCGCGCGCCAAATGCGCCAGACCAGCCCGTGGTTAAGCGCCTTGCGCCAGGCAGAGATCACGCCCCGGGGCGTGCCGTTCATCTGCTTTTACAGCCACTGCGACAACATCGTCTTCCCGGCCAGCAACGCCACCTTGGCCGATGCCGATAACCGCCACCTGCGCGCCACGGCGCACGTGGACATGATCAACCATCCAGATGTGATGGCGCAGGTGCTGCTCAGCTTGAAGCGTGGTTGAACCTAGATGCCGCAGTTGACCGCTTCCCGCCGCTGGCTACACCGCATGAACATTGACATTTGTACCCACGACAACGTTCACCTGTTGGGTAAGAGCGCTACGCACCCGATTGAGCCGCGCTGCGGCACGCTGGCGGCGTTGCTCAGCCAGGGCGCGCAGGCCCTGGCCCTCGCCAGGCACAAACAGTCCACAGGACTGTTTGTGTCCGGGCTCAGTCTCGCGGGCATGAGCCCGCAGCGTCGTCGCGCCTTGCCAGCGCACCGCATCGCAGCCCACTCGGGCGCGTTCAACTGCGGAATCTAGGTTGAACGCGGTTGACCGCGTGTTGACGCCGGTTCAGCTCTCGTCGATTTCGTGCAGCAAGTTCAACGTGGGCAAGTTGCCCATGTTCAGCAGCGCGGCAATGTCGGTCACGTCGTCGGCCAGGGCCGGGTCGTCCCAGCCGCGCGCGGTGTGGCGCGCCAGGCGCACGGCCAGCGTCACGTTGCGCACCTGCGCTTGTTCGGCATTGCTGTCGTCGGTGATGCGCACCAGCAGTTCGCTCAGGCCCCAGGTGCGCATCAGCGCTTGTTGCAGCGGCGCCAGCTCAGTGTTCAGCACCTCTTGCTGCACGCTGGCCGAGCGCAGCGTGGGCTGCGCACGCTGGCGCGCCGCGATGTCCAGCGCCAGGGCGGGCGCATGCACCCACAGCAGCATTTCGGCAAAGTCGTGCAGCAAGGCGGCTTCGTGAATCACGCTGGCATCGTGGTCCATGCGGTGCACCGCAAAGCCCAGCGCAAAAGCCGCGGCGCGGTGCGAGCGGCGCAGCACGCGGCGCAGGCCTTGTTGCGCAGCCGGGTGCTCGCGCAGGTGTTCGTCCACAGTGGGCTGCGGGCCGAAGTGGTGAAAGAACGGGCCCATGCCCAGCATCACCAACGCCGCGGTCACGGTCTCGATGTCGGTGCCGCCGCGCCGTGCGCGCAGTTCGCTAACCTTGGCCATGAGCTTGAGCGTCATCAGCGGGTCTTTGGACAGTGTCTGCGCCAGCAAGTGGGCGTCGCACGCATCTTCATTCGCACGCCAGGCTTCGATCATCTCGGCGGTGTTGGGCAGCACCGGAATCTCGGCGGCGCGAAAGTACGCCGTCCAGGCCGCCATGTCGCGCAGCGGGCGCTCCAGGGTTGCGGCGGGGGAGGCAAGCATGGTGGCGTGTTGGGTCGGGTGCGGGCGCTCAGCGGGGCGATCAGGGGCGATCGCTCATGGGTCTTATCGGCACGCCGCTGCGGTGGGTTTTTTACACCCCAGCCGCGACCCCCCAGGCTCACAAACGGTTTAAGCCATCGATGTAGCCCAACACTTTGGCGTCGAGGTACAGCGCGCCTTC
>JANOXU010000203.1:0-6844 GCA_031418595.1 Burkholderiales bacterium | reverse complement strand
GCGCAGCCGGGCTTCGACGGCCAGAGCCAGGAGCCGGTGGTCAACCTCACGCTCGACGCCAAAGGCTCGCGCATCTTCAGGGACGTGACGCGCGAAAACATCGGCAAGCGCATGGCCATCATCCTGTTTGAAAAGGGCAAGGGCGAAGTGGTCACCGCGCCCGTCATTCGCAGCGAAATCGGCGGCGGGCGGGTGCAAATCTCGGGCCGCATGACCACGCAAGAGGCCAGCGACCAGGCCTTGCTGCTGCGCGCGGGTTCGTTGGCCGCGCCGATGGAGATCATTGAAAGCCGCACCATCGGCCCCAGCCTGGGGCGCGACAACATCGACAAGGGTTTCAACAGCGTGATGTGGGGCTTTGCCGCCATTGCCACGTTCATGTGCCTGTACTACATGCTGTTCGGCTTGATCTCAACGTTAGCCTTGGGTTTCAACTTGCTGCTGCTGGTGGCCATGCTGTCGATGTTGCAGGCCACGCTGAGCCTGCCGGGCATTGCCGCCATTGCGCTCACGCTGGGCATGGCGATCGACGCCAACGTGCTGATCAACGAGCGCGTGCGCGAAGAGCTGCGCGCCGGGGCGGCGCCGCAGATGGCCATCCACACCGGCTATGAACGCGCGTTTGCCACGATTCTCGATTCCAACATCACCACGCTCATTGCTGGCGTGGCGCTGCTGGCCTTCGGCTCCGGGCCGGTGCGCGGTTTCGCGGTGGTGCATTGCCTGGGCATCCTGACCTCGATGTTTTCGGCCGTGATGTTCTCGCGCGGCCTGGTTAACCTTTGGTATGGGCGGCAAAAGCGGCTGAAGTCGGTGCTGATCGGGCAGGTCTGGAAGCCCGAGGCCGAAGTGCCGGGCAAGGTCTAAAGGGAACAAGCCAAATGGAATTCTTCAGGATTCGCCGCGACATCCCGTTCATGCGGCATGCGCTGGTGTTCAACATCGTCTCGTTGCTCACCTTTCTGGCCGCCGTGTTCTTCTTGCTCACGCGCGGGCTGCACCTGTCGATCGAATTCACCGGCGGCAGCGTGGTCGAGGTGGCCTACACGCAGGCCGCTGACTTGGGCAAGGTGCGCACGGCGGTGGACAGCTTGAAGTTGGGCGAAACGCAGGTGCAGAACTTCGGCAGCTCGCGCGATGTGTTGATCCGCCTGCCGCTGCGCGAGGGCGCCAACCAGGGCCAGATGGTGGGCCAGGTGTTCGCCGCGCTGTGCCAGGCCGAAGGCGGCACGGCGGGCAGCAAACAGATCACCACCGCACAAGGTGAGGCCAGCACCAAGCAAGCGTGTACCAAGGGTGATGCCGAACCGTTGGCCCTGCGCCGCAGTGAAGTGGTGGGCCCGCAAGTGGGCAAGGAGCTGGCGGTGGATGGCCTGAAGGCGCTGGCCTTCGTGGTCATCGGCATCATGGCCTACCTGGCGTTTCGCTTCGAATGGAAGTTCTCGGTGGCCGCCATCGTGGCCAACCTGCACGACGTGATCATCATCCTGGGCTTCTTCGCCTACTTCCAATGGGAGTTCTCCCTGGCCGTGCTGGCCGCGGTGCTGGCCGTGCTGGGTTACTCAGTCAACGAATCGGTGGTCATCTTCGACCGAATCCGCGAGGCCTTTCGCAAGTACCGCAAGCTCACCACCGAGCAGGTGATCGACCATGCCATCACCAGCACCATCAGCCGCACCATCATCACCCACGGCTCAACGCAGATGATGGTGCTGTCGATGCTCATGTTCGGCGGCGAGACGCTGCACAACTTCGCGTTGGCACTGACCATCGGCATCCTGTTCGGCATTTACTCGTCGGTCTTCGTGGCCGCGGCCATCGCGATGTGGCTGGGTGTGAAGCGCGAAGACCTGATCAAGACCAGCGGGCGCGAGGGCGACCCCAACGACCCGAACGCCGGGGCCGTGGTGTAGAGTCAAAAAAACGAAGTTCGTCAACGACGCGCACATGGCCACCCACGCTGCTTCACCAGACCTCGCCGGTCGGGCGCGGCGCCTGTACACAGAGCAGTTGGCCAAGGGCCTGGCGCAAGCGGTGGCGGCGGTGCATGAAGCCGCGCGCGTGCTGCGCGACAAGCCCGCCGAACACAACACCGCACAGCGCCGGCGCGACTTGTGTGACGAGCTGCAAAAAGGCGCGGCCACCTGGCAAAAAAGCATCGTCACCGGCGTGCGCCAGGGCTTGCTGTACGGCGCCTCGGCCTCGCGCATGGGCGACCTGCCGCCCACCGGCGCGGCCGGGCTTTCACTGGTGGACGATGAAACCATCGACCGCGAAATCATCACCTCGCGCCTGGCGCTGGCGATGATGGACCGGGCGTCGTGGGAGTTCGCCGATCTGCGCACCCGCATCGCCACGCTCGAGCGGCGCGAAGAACTTGACGCGCAGGACCTGCTGCGCGCCCATGTGCTGGCCCGCGTCGTGGTGCAAAGCTGGCGTGCGGCCGGCTGCGGCCTGGCCGGCTGGCGCGAGGTTCAGCCGCAACTGCACAACGAGTTTGCGCACCTGGTCGAAGAGGCCTATCACGAAACCAACCGCTGGCTGCTCGAACAAGGCGTGCTGGCTGATGTTGATTTGCGCCCGTTCATCAAGCGCACGGTCGACTCCGGCCGCACCGGCGCGCACGGCGGTGAGGGCAGTGTGCACACCGGCTACGGCGGCGGCGGCGCGGGGGGCTCAGGGGCAGCGGGCCCGGGTGGCCGTGCCGGGCCGACCAGCGCTTCGGGCATGCGCCCGTCAGTCGGTGACGAAACCCGCCTAATGACCCGTGTCGCGCCGCTGGCGCGCAGCGGTGAACACGCCGAGGCGGTGCTGGGCCGGCTGAACCGGTTGGTGGCGCGCCACCTGCCGCACTTTGGCGCGCCCACGCCGCAGCAGCCCGTGTCACCCAATCTGTCAAAGGCCATTGACCAGGCGCAAAGCGGTCTGCGCCAGCGCGCCATGGCCAGCACGCAGCGCGATGTGGTCGTCACCTCTGCTGCGCTGCTGGAAGACCTGCACCAGCGCAAGCAGTTGCTCAAGCAAGCCGCCACCACGCAAGACGAGCGCGCCATCATCGAAATTTGCGCGCTGTTGTTCCAGAGCATCCTCACCGAAGACCGCATTCCCGCCGCCTTGCGCGTGTGGTTCGCGCGGCTGCAAATGCCGGTGCTGCGCGTGGCCGTGGGCGAGCCTGATTTCTTTGCCACGGTGGAGCACCCGGCGCGCCGCCTGATCGACCGCATGGGGGCCTGCGTGATGGGTTTTGACAGCGCCACCCGTGGCGTTGACGATGCGCTGGAAAGAGAAATCAAGCGCATCGTGCAGGTCGTTGAAGCCTACCCCGACACCGGCCGGCGCGTGTTCCAGACCGTGCTCACCGAGTTCGAGAAGTGGCTCGAAAACTTCTTCACCAAAGACAACGAGGCCACGCGCAAGGGCGTGTCGTTGTCGCAGCAGGTCGAGCAGCGCGAGACCCTGGCCATCCAGTACACCATCGAGTTGCGCCGCATGCTCAACGAGATGCCGGTGCAAGAAGGGGTGCGCCAGTTCCTGTTCCAGATCTGGGCCGATGTGCTGGCCACCACCGCCGTGCGCTATGGCGCCCAGGGCGACCAGACCCGGGCCATGAAAAAGGCCGCGGGCGACCTGATCTGGTCGGCCAGTGCCAAGGTCACGCGCGATGAGCGGGCCGAGGTCATCCGCCGCCTCACGCCGCTGCTCAAGACCTTGCGCGAAGGCATGGCCGCGTCGGGCCATGACTCTGCGCGGCAGGAAAGAGAGCTGCAGCAACTGAACAACTCGCTGGCTGCCGCCTTCACGGCCAAGGCCGCGGTGATTCCGCAAGAACGTTTGCAGGAACTGGCTGAACGGCTGGAGTCGCTCGAAGAGATGCTGCCCGACGTGGCCGACGCCATTGATGACTCCATGGTGTTCGACCTGTCCGGCCACGAGAGCAGCGAGTTGGAAGTGGTGAGTGAAGGCGGCTCGCTGCCCACGCCGGCCATGCTGGCCTGGGCGCGCGAGCTGCAAGTGGGCAGTTGGTACATGCTCGAACACGCCGGCAAGAACGAAGCCGTGCAACTGGCCTGGCAGGGCATGCGCCGGCACTTGTCAATGTTCGTCACCACCAGCGGGCGCTGCATCCTGTTCCAGCAGCAGCGCCTGGCGTCATACCTGCAAGCCGGCCTGCTGCTGCCGGCGCAAGACGAAGCGCTCACGGTGCGTGCCACGCGCAATGCGCTGGCCAAGCTGGATGTGGACCCGGCTCGCCTTTTGCAGTAGATGGTGTTCCCCGCTCGCCGAATACGACGAGCGGCCCTCCGAGAGGGCGCGGCCTTTGCTTGGGGCGGCCCGGCGCTGCAGCCGTCAGTGAATCAGCCGCTCGTGCGGCGCGACGAAGAGCTCGTCGAGGATCAGCGCATCGGGCTCTTCGCCCAGGCTCCAAAAGACCATCAGCACCACGATCTTCAGGTCTTCGAGATCCATGTTCTGGCTGCCGGCGGCCATGGCCCGGTCGACCACCATTTCGCGCAGCGGCGCCGGCAGCACTCCGGCCGAGGCCAGGAAGCTCAGGAAGCCGATGCCTTCTTCGCCCAGGCACTCGCGCTCGCTGTCGGTCCACACGCGCAGGCTGTTGGCGCCGGCCAGCGTGGTGCCTTCATCGGCGCCCGCCGCCAGGCCATTCAGCCAGGACAGGGCCTCCTGGATCTCATCGGCCTCGAAGCCCACCGCGCTGAGCTTGCGCGACAGCTGATTGGCCTCGGGGCAGGCGTCCGGGCGCCAGTAGTTTTCGTAGAGGTAAACGAGCACATCGAACATGGTCTGGGCACTATAGCGCAGGGCCCGCGGCGCATACCGCGAGGCGGTGTAACGCGGCGTTCATGGGGTCATTTCGCAGTGCGCAGTGCACACCGCGGCGCGAGGCTTTCAAGCCTGGTGCCGGCGTTGAAAGAGGCCGCCGGGCAGGCGCGCCACGGCGCCATGCAGCTCCAACTCCAGCAGCCGTGCACCCAGGTCTTGCACGGCCAGGCCGGTGCGCGCAGCCAGCTCGTCCAGGCTCAACGGGTCAAAACCCATGTCGCGCAGCAGCGGGTCGGCGCTCGGCGCTGGCTGCTCCGGCGAGGGGGCACGAAGCCCTTGCAGCTCTTCGAGGATGTCTTGCCCGCTCTCCACCAGCTTGGCGCCTTGCTTGATGAGTGCATGGCAGCCGCGCGCGTGCGGAGAGTGGATCGAGCCCGGCACGGCGAAGACTTCGCGCCCGCATTCAGCGGCCAAGCGCGCTGTGATCAGCGAGCCCGATTGCAGCGCGGCTTCCACCACCAGTGTGCCTTGCGCCAGCCCGGCAATGATGCGGTTGCGCGCAGGGAAGTGCGGCGGCAGCGGCGGCACGCCGGGCGCGTATTCGCTCAACAGCAGGCCTTGCGTGGCCAGGCGTTCCGTTAGGCCCTGGTGGCGGCGCGGGTAGGTCTGATCCAGCCCGTTTCCCACCACGGCGATGCTGCTGCCCGGGCCGCTGAGTGCACCCTCGTGCGCCGCACCGTCGATGCCCAGCGCCAGGCCAGACACGACGCAGTAGCCGTGTTCGCTCAGGAAGGCCGCGAAGGCCCTCGCGTTGTCGCGCCCCTGCGCGCTTGGGTTGCGGCTGCCCACCACGGCCATGGCCGGCGCCTGAAGCAGTTCGAGCCGCCCTTGGGCGTATAGCAACAGCGGCGGGTCGGCCGTTTGCAGCAAGTTGGCCGGGTAGGCCGGGTCACCCAGCGTGAGCACGCGCCGTGCAGCGCCGCCCTGGCGCCAGCCCCAGGCTGCATCGAGCCGCTTGCGGTATTCGGGCGGCTCGACCAGCAGGGCTTGTACCGCCGCGGTGCCGGCCACATCGCGCCGCGACGACGGCAGCGCTGCCAGCACGCCCTGGGGCGAACCGAAAGCGGCCAGCAGGCGGCGGATGCTCTCGCGCCCCAGGCCCGGTGTTTCGAGCAGCCTGAACCACGCGTTGAATTCTTCGGCGTCGAGCAAACCAGGGTGCGCAGATCAGGGTTCGGTGATCAGCGATCCGTGATCACGGTTGAGTGAAGCGATCGCCCGCGCGCACCGGCTCCTGCGCACTCAGGATCAGCGCATACGACACGCGCTCGAAGACGCGGAACACGAACATCAGGCCGTGGCGTTCATCGGGCAGCCGCATGGCGGTGCGCTTGACATCAGTCGGGTCAACGCGCGGCTCGCCGGCGCGCCACACCGCCAGCACATGGCCGCGTTCCATGCCGTCGCGTGTGCCGCGGTTGATGGCCACGATCTGGTTCTGGCCGGCACTCAACGCTTCGCCATACACCGACACCACGCGCCCATTCACGGCCGCGCTGGGGGCGTGCGGCTGGTAGGCGCTCAGGTCGCCGCTGGGCAGCGGGGCCAGCCGGTCGCCCACGGCGGCTTCCTGGCGCACGCTGCGGATGTTGAAGGTGTCAGGCACCACCAGCGGCTTGCCATCGGCACCGGTGCTGGTGTGGCCCGCCTCGATGAATTCAGCCGTGCCCACGTACTGCGCCTCGAAGCCCAGCACCTCGCGCGTTTCGGTGTCGATCAGCGGCTTGGGCGAGCGGAAGACGCTGAAGTGGCGCGCACCGGCCAGGTCGCCGCGCACATAGGCGGTGTCACCTTTGGACATGATCACCCGGCCTTCTTGCGAGGCCACGATGCGCGGCGCCAGGTCAAGTTCGTTGGCGTTGAAGACCACGGCCTCGTTCAGGAACGGGCCGATCAAGTGCAGCGGAATGGAGGCGATGGCACCGTTGTTCAGCGTTTCGTGGCGCACGCGCGGCGACAGTTTCACCGTGTTGCTCGGCACGCCGGCGCCTTGCGCCACGCG
>JANOXU010000202.1:0-10806 GCA_031418595.1 Burkholderiales bacterium | reverse complement strand
TCACTGATCGGCGAGCACGTAGCGCGACTGCTCGGTGAGGCGGTTGCAAAGTGATCGAACGGCTCACTCCCTTCGCGGACCTCATTGCCGAAACGCGAGACGGTGAATGGGGCGAAGGCCAGGAAAAACCGGGGCACATGCTTTGCGAGATTGTCCGCGGCACCGACTTTGCTAACTTGCACACGCCCGGAATCGAGCTTCCTCGCCGTTGGGTTCCAGAGCATCTTGTTGCGAGAAAGGCGCTCCAGGCGGGCGACATTCTTCTGGAGACGGCAGGTGGCACAGCCACGCAGTCAACCGGCCGCACTGCACAGATTACGAGTGCCCTCTTGTTGCGGCGAGAAGGCACTCCAGTTCTTTGCTCTAGCTTTGCCAGGCACCTCCGTGTCAATCGCGACAAGGTCTGTCCGGAGTATTTGTATTACGTGCTGCAGGCGCTGTATCGCGCCGGCTACATGGCTGTTTTCAATCTGCAACACACGGGCGTAGCGAGGTTTCAGTTCACCTCGTTCAAGACCAAGACAGCGTTGCACCTGCACACGCCGAGCGAGCAAATACGGGTTGCAGCCATCCTCTCCGCCTACAACGACCTGATTGCCAACAACCAGCGGCGCATCGCTCTATTGGAGACCATGGCCCAGGAGATCTACCGCGAGTGGTTTGTGCGGATGCGGTTTCCTGGCTACGACGCCGCGCTGGCTCACGCCAGTCACTCGGCGACATGGGACCTCAGAAGCTTGGATGACCTTGGCGTCTTCATGAACGGATACGCCTTTGACCCGACGGAGTGGTTCACCGAAGGGCTGCCCATTGTCAAGATCAGAGAGCTGAACTCTGGGGTCAGCCTTGATACCCCGCGAAACCCCGGCGGGAAGCTCCCGGAGAAGTACAGATTCAGCGACGGCGACATCATCTTTTCGTGGTCTGGATCGCTCGTCGTGCGCATCTGGGATCAGGGCGACGCTTGGGTGAATCAGCACCTGTTCAAGGTGACCCCAGCGCCGGGTATATCGCGTGCGTTTCTGTACCTCTCGATTAAGTTTGCAATTCCCGTTTTCGAAACGCTGACGACTGGTGCCACGATGCAGCACATCAAGCGCAAGGAGCTGAAGTTCGTCAAGGTGCGCATGCCACCAGAGCGAACGCTTCAAGCCTTCACTGAGCAGGTGGAGTCCATGCTGGCGGCGAGTCTTCAACTGAAGAGAATCAATCGTCGATTGATCGAAACACGCGACGCCCTCCTCCCCCGCCTCATATCCGGCAAACTCAAAGTCGATCACCTCGACATCCAGTTCCCCCCTTCGATGCAGAACAAAGTCACCGCCTGAAGAACGGCTGCCGCCTGCATCGTTTCGTTCATTTCGATTGTTGCGTATAGTGCGAAAGCTCCGAAGTCGGCCCAGCCAGGAGACCCTCCATGCCCCGCCCCACTGACAGCCCCGACAACGTGCTCGACGAACACGACGCCGCGCTGGCGCAAGCCGCGCAGCGCTGCTTGATGACGGCGCTGGATCATTCCCGCGCGGCCAAGATTCGGCTGGTGTCGGATGGCAAGAACATGCCCTCGGTGGAACTGCCGCCCAAGGCGCTGCGCATGGTGGCCGACATGTTGGGCCTGATGGCGCAGCGCCAGCCGGTGGTGCTGCTGCCGCAGAAGATGGAGCTTTCCACCCAAGACGCGGCCGGGTTCTTGAATGTTTCGCGCCCCTTCGTGGTGAAGCAGATCGAAGAAGGCCGTTTGCCCTGCCGCAAGGTGGGCCGCCACCGGCGCATCTTGTTCGATGATTTGATGGCATACCAGCAGGCCTTGCACGAAGAAACTGAAGCCGCCTTGCAGGCCCTGGCCGATCAAGCGCAAAGCCTGGGCCTGAACCACTGACATGGCCGGTTCGGCCCGCTACACGGCCATCCTCGATGCCTGCGTGCTCTACCCCGCCACTCTGCGCGATGTGCTGTTGAGCCTGGCCCGCGATGGCCTGTACCACGCGCGCTGGAGCGAGCGCATTCAAGACGAGTGGGTGCGCAGCCTGCTCAAGCGCCGGCCCGATTTGGAAGAGGCCGCCCTGCGCCGCACCTGCACGCTGATGGCGCAGGCCGTGCCCGACAGCCTGGTGCAGGGCTGGCAGCGCATCGAGCCCAGCATCACGGGGCTGCCCGATGCCGATGACCGGCATGTGCTGGCGGCGGCCATTTGCGGCCATGCCGACGCCATCGTCACCTTCAATCTCGATGACTTTCCAGTCGAGGCCCTGGTGCCGTTCGGCGTGGAGGCGCTGCACCCGGATGACTTCCTCCTGAACCAGTTGGACTTGAACCCGATCGCCGCGCTCAAGGCCATCAAGGCCATGCGTGCACGCTGGCGCCAGCCGCAACTCGGTGCGCTTGAATTGGCGGCGGCCATTGAGAAGCTGGAAATGCCTTTGGTAGCGGCGCGTTTGCGCGAAGTGGCCGAGTTGATCTGATGGCCAACTTCATCTCTGAAGACGACATCGAGCAAGCGCTGGTGCAGCGCCTGCAACACCTGTGCGGTTACGACGCGCTGAATTGCTTCACGGCCACGCCGGATGATTTGAACGACGGCTCGGGCCGCAAAGACAAACGCGAGGTGATGCTGGCCGACCGCTTGCGCGCCGCCGTGCAGCGCCTGAACCCACAGGCGCCAGCCGCCGCGCATGAGCAGGCCGTAGCCGCGCTGCTGCAGCCACGCACGGCCATGAGCCTGGTGGCCGCCAACCGCGAAGTGGATGCCTTGATTCGTGGCGGCGTGCCGGTGGAATACGAAGCCGCCACGGGCGCACAAGCCGGCAAGCGTGTGACCGAGCGCCTGCGCGTGATCGATTTCGATTCGCCCGAGCCACAGGCGGGGGGTAACGAATACCTGGCCGTCACCCAGCTGTGGGTGCGTGGTGAAAAGGGCTACCGCCGACCTGACGTACTTTTGTATGTGAACGGCTTGCCGTTGGTCTTTATCGAGCTGAAGAACAGCACCGTCAAGCTCAAGGCCGCCTATGACGACAACCTGACGAACTACAAGGCCGAGATACCGCAACTGTTCGTGGCCAACGCGCTGTGCCTGGTGTCCAACGGCATCGAAACCAAAGTGGGCAGCCTGACCGCGCAGTGGGAACACTTCTTCGCCTGGCTGCGAGTGGCGGATGAGAAGGAAACGCTGGACCGTGCCGAACTGGCCCACAGCGCCTTGAGCGTGGAACGCGCCGTGCTGGGCCTGCTGGCGCCGGCCCGACTTTTGGACTACGTAGAGAACTTCATCGTCTTCTACCGCGAGACGCAGAAGATCATTGCGCAGAACCACCAGTTCATCGGCGTGAACAACGCGTTCAGGGCCTTCTTGCGGCGCGATGAGTTGGCCGGCCGGCTGGGCGTGTTCTGGCACACGCAGGGCTCGGGCAAAAGCTTCTCAATGATCTTCTACACCCGCAAGGTGTTCCGCAAGCTCACGGGCAACTTCACTTTCGTGGTGGTGACAGACCGCGACGACCTGGACGGCCAGATCTACCGCAACTTTCTGCACACCGGCACGGTGGCACCGAAGGACGACGTGCGCCCGCGTGACAGCGCCCAACTGCGCGAAATGCTGGGCACGAACAAACGCGTGGTGTTCACCTTGATCCAGAAGTTTCGCTACGACAAGGGCCTGGCCTACCCGCTGCTTTCAGCGCGCGATGACATCGTGGTCATCGTCGATGAAGCGCACCGCACGCAATACGCCGGCCTGGCCGAGAACATGCGCGCTGGCCTGCCCAAGGCCAACTACCTGGCCTTCACCGGCACGCCGCTGCTGGGCGGTGAACGAAAGACGAACGCCTGGTTTGGCGACTACGTGTCGGAATACAACTTCAAGCAAAGCGTGGAAGACGAAGCCACCGTGCGCCTGTTCTACGAGAAGCGCGTGCCCGAGGTGTTGATTCAGAACGACGCCTTGAACGACGAGTTTGCCGCCATCCTGGAAGACGAAAACCTGGACGACGCGGCACAGCAGAAGCTGGAAAAGCGATTCGGGCAGGAGATCGCGGTCATCAAGACGGACGACCGGCTGGAGACGATTGCGCGCGACATCGTTTATCACTTCCCACGCCGCGGCTACCTGGGCAAGGGCATCGTGATCTCGGTCGACAAGTTCACTGCGGTGACGATGTTCGACAAGGTGCAGACGCTGTGGAAGCAGGAGATCAAGGCCCTGGTGGGGCGTGTTGCAGCCACGCCGAACGACATTGAACGCGTGCGGCTGAAACGCATCCTCGAATGGATGCGCAAGGTGGAGATGGCCGTGGTGTTGAGCGCCGAAAACGGCGAGGAAGAGAAGTTCGCGGCGCGAGGGCTGAGCATCACGCCGCACCGCACGCGCATGGAAAAGCTGGATAGGCACAGCCACGACATCGAACACAACTTCAAAGACCCCGAGCACCCGCTGCAACTGGTGTTCGTATGTGCCATGTGGCTCACAGGCTTCGACGCGCCCACGGTGAGCACGCTGTACCTTGATAAACCCATGCAAGGCCACACCCTGATGCAGACGATTGCGCGGGCCAACCGCGTCACCTCGCACCAGATCAACGGCGTGGCCAAGCGGCATGGCGAGATCGTGGACTATTACAACGTCTTCCGCCGCATGAAGAAGGCGCTGCGCGACTACGCGGCTGGCCCGGCAGACGACGAAGAAATGCCGGTGCACGACCAGGCCGAGTTGTTTGTGCTGCTGGACGACGCCATCGAGCAGGGCCTTGCTTTCTGCACCAGCAATGCGGTGCCGTTGCGCGAGGCCCTGGGCCGCGACGATGTCTTCACCAAGCTGGGCCAATTCAACAACTACGCTGACACCTTGCTGGCGCGGGAAGAGTTGCGCAAGTCGTTCAACGTCTACGAGAACACTGTCACGGCACTGTACGAAGCCTGCAAGCCTGAGGTGCTTTCCCGCGGCAAGGGCCGCGTTGTCTCGGCATTCCAGTACCTGCGTGGTGTGATGGATACCATCGTTGAGCAGGCCGATGTGGAGAGCGCTGTGCGGCGCTTGGGCGAGTTGCTGGACGAGAGCGTGGTGGTGGACAACGCGGAGGCCTTCAAAGCCAAGCAGTTCGATGCGGAATACAAGATCGTGCAGCGCGGCAAGGCCTGGGATTTGAGCCAGGTGAACGTGGACAAGCTGCGTGAGGAATTCAAGAAGGCGCCGTTCAAGAACATTGAGATCGCCGATTTGCGCGCCTTCTTGCAGCACAAGCTGGACGAGATGCTGGCGCAGAACGCGACGCGATCAGACTTTGCGCTCCGCCTGCAAGCGGTGATTGATGCCTACAACTCCGGCGCCACGGCCACAGAGGACTACTACGACCAGCTCACCGCCTTTACTGGCGCGCTGAAGACCGAATCCGAGCGCCATATTCGCGAAGGCCTGACCGAAGACGAACTTGAATTGTTCGATCTGCTGAAGAAAGACGCGATGACGCAGGACGAAACCCAGCGCGCCAAGCTGGCGGCCAAGCGCCTGCTGAAACGGCTGGTGGAAGAACACCCCAAGGTGCTGGTGCAAGACTGGTTCAAGGACAACCAGACCCAGCGGCAGGTGCGTTCAGAAATTGAACGCGTGCTGGATGAAGGCTTGCCCGAAACCTACGAGCGCACGCTGTTCAAGCAGAAGTGCGACAACGTGTTTGATCTGGTGGTGGATTACGCGAGCCGGGGGCGCAAATGGGCAGCGTAGTTGGGCGCGAGCAAAAACGGGCAGCCCATGCTGCCCGTTCGTCACTTCGCTGAATTGACAGCCAGCTCACACCACCATCTGCGCCAGCTCTCCGCGGGCATACGACTGCGCCACCTGCACCAGCGTGCGCGGCTTGATCTTGGCTGCCTGGCCGGTGCAGCCGAATTCCTGATAGCGCTGCTTGCAGATCTTGTAGGCCGCTTCGCGCGCCGGCTTGAGCCATTCGCGAGCGTCGAACTTGTCGGGGTTTTCGGCCAGGAACTTGCGCACCGCGCCGGTCATGGCCAGGCGAATGTCGGTGTCGATGTTGATCTTGCGCACGCCGTGCTTGATGGCCTCTTGAATCTCTTCCACCGGCACGCCGTAGGTTTCCTTCATCTTGCCGCCGTACTGGTTGATCACAGCCAGCAGTTCGGGCGGCACGCTGGAGCTGCCGTGCATCACCAGGTGCGTGTTCGGAATGCGCTTGTGGATGTCTTTCACCCGGCCGATGGCCAGGATGTCGCCGGTGGGCTTGCGGCTGAACTTGTAGGCACCGTGACTGGTGCCGATGGCGATGGCCAGGGCGTCGAGTTGCGTGGCCTTCACAAACACGGCGGCTTCTTCCGGGTCGGTCAGCATCTGGCTGTGATCCAGCTTGCCTTCGGCGCCATGGCCGTCTTCCTCGCCGGCAGCGCCGGTTTCCAGGTTGCCCAGGCAGCCCAGTTCGCCTTCCACGGTGACGCCCACCTTGTGCGCCATGTTCACTACCTTGCGCGTCACTTCACAGTTGTAGGCAAAGTCGGCCGGGGTCTTGCCGTCTTCACGCAGGCTGCCGTCCATCATCACCGAGCCGAAGCCCAGGTCGATGGCGCCTTGGCAGATGGCGGGCGTCTGGCCATGGTCCTGGTGCATCACCAGCGGAATGTGCGGATAGGCCTCCACCGCCGCTTGAATCAGATGTTTGATGAACGCCTCGCCCGCGTACTTGCGCGCGCCGGCGCTGGCTTGCAGGATGACCGGGGCGCCGACTTCGGCCGCAGCGGTCATCACCGCCTGCACCTGCTCCAGGTTGTTGACGTTGAAGGCCGGGATGCCATAGCCGTTTTCGGCGGCATGGTCGAGCAACTGGCGCATGGAAACTAAGGGCATGTTGGGCTCCGCAGGGTTTGAAAACGGGCTGCGCCGCGTGCCGCGGCGAAGGGCCGAATTCTAAGGAGCCGCATCATCCGCGGCGCGGGTCGAAATCACGCCACCCGGCAGACCTTGAGCATGTTGGTGCCGCCCGGGTAGCCCATGGGCTCGCCGCAAGTGATGGCGTAGGTGTCGCCGGGCATCAGCACGCCGCGTTCCTTGAGCAGGCGCTCGGCTTCTGCCAGCGCCGTGTCGCGGTCTTCAAAGGCTTTCATCAGCAAGGGCCGCACGTTGCGGTACAGCGCCATGCGGCTTTCCGAGCCCGGCTTGGTGGTCAGGCCGAAGATCGGCACATGGATGTTGTGCCGGCTCATCCACAGCGCGGTGCTGCCGCTTTCGGTGAGCGCGATGATGGCCTTGCAGCCCAGGTGGTAGGCGGTGAACAGCGCACCCATGGCAATGCTCTGGTCGATGCGGCCGAAGCGCTTGTTGGTGAAATCGCCATCAAGCTCGATGGTTTCGGCGCGTTCGGCGGCCAGCGCGATCATGGCCATGTGTTCCACCGTTTCCACGGGGAACTTGCCCGAGGCCGTTTCGGCGCTGAGCATCACGGCGTCGGTGCCGTCGAGCACGGCGTTGGCCACATCGCTCACTTCGGCCCGCGTGGGCACCGGCGCGTTGATCATGCTTTCCATCATCTGCGTGGCGGTGATGGTCAGCTTGTCCATTTCACGCGCCATCTTGATCATGCGTTTTTGCAGCGCCGGCACGGTGGCTGCGCCCACTTCAACCGCCAGGTCGCCACGCGCCACCATGATGCCGTCGCTGGCCCTGAGGATGGCTTCGAGTTGCGGTATTGCCTCGCTGCGTTCGATCTTGGCGATGAGCGCCGGCTTGTGCCTGAACGGCTCGCCGGCCACGTTGCAGAGCTGGCGCGCCATTTCCATGTCGGTGGCACTCTTCGGAAAGCTCACCGCCACGTAGTCGCACTTGCATGCCATGGCGGTTTTGATGTCGTCCATGTCCTTGGCGGTGAGTGCCGGCGCCGTGAGGCCGCCGCCTTGCTTGTTGATGCCCTTGTTATTGCTCAGCTCGCCGCCCACCTTCACGGTGGTGACGACGCGCTCGCCGCGAACGTCTTTCACTGTCAGCACGATCATGCCGTCGTTCAGCAGCAGGCAGTCGCCCGGCTTCACATCGCGCGGCAGCTCTTTGTAATCGAGCCCCACGCCGTGCTCGTCGCCCGGCTCGGCGCGCGCGGCGTCGAGCACGAAATCGGCACCGTTGATGAGTTCGACCTTGCCGTTCAAGAACTTGCCCACGCGGATCTTTGGCCCCTGCAGGTCAGCCATCAGGGCCACCGGCTTGCCCACTTTTTGCGCCAGCTCGCGCACCAGCGTGGCACGCGCAATGTGGTCTTGCGCCGTGCCGTGGCTGAAGTTCAGCCGCACCACATCCACCCCCGCGCGCAGCAGCCGCTCCAGCACGTCGGCCGAGCTGGAGGCGGGGCCGAGGGTGGCGACGATCTTGGTGGCACGAGACATGACAACTCCAGCAGGCAGGCGTTCAAAGGGGAATCAGGGGGCGCGGGATTATCAGTGCCCGCTGTGCCGGAGAGTTACCAACCGGGTACGCGCGTCACGCCTGGGCCGCGCGGCGCTCGAGAATCTCGAACGCCGGCAATTGCTTGCCTTCCAGCACTTCAAGAAACGCGCCGCCGCCGGTGGAGATGTAGTCCACGTCGCTTTCAATGCCGTACTGGGCGATGGCCGCCAGCGTGTCGCCACCGCCGGCGATGCTGAACGCCGGGCTGGCGGCAATCGCGCGCGCGATGGCTTCGGTGCCGTGAGCGAAGGCCGGGAACTCGAACACGCCCACCGGCCCGTTCCAGACGATGGTGCCGGCGGCCTTGAGTTTTTCGGCCAGCAAGGCGGATGTCTGCGGGCCGATGTCCAGAATCAAATCGTCAGCCGCCACCTGGTCGGCCGGCTTCACCGTGGCCGGCGCATCAGCGGCGAAGGTCTTGCTAACCACCACGTCCAGCGGAATCGGCACCTCGGCGCCGCGCGCTTTCATGGCCGCCATCACGCTGCGCGCTTGATCCAGCAAGTCGGCCTCGGCCAGGCTTTTGCCGATGGGCAAGCCCGCGGCCAGCATGAAGGTGTTGGCAATGCCGCCGCCGACGATCAAGCCATCGACCTTGCTGGCCAGGCTCTGCAGAATCGTTAACTTGGTGGAGACCTTGCTGCCCGCCACGATGGCGATGAGCGGGCGCTTCGGGTTGGCCAAGGCCTTCAAGATGGCGTCGATCTCGGCGGCCAGCAGCGGGCCGGCGCAGGCGATGGGCGCGTACTGCGCGATGCCGTAGGTGGTGGCCTCGGCGCGGTGGGCGGTGCCGAAAGCGTCGTGCACGAAGATGTCGCACAGCGCGGCCAGCTTGCGCGCCAAGGCCGCGTCGTTCTTCTTCTCGCCCTTGTTCAGGCGGCAGTTTTCCAGCAGCACCACCTGACCCGGCGCCACACTCACGCCATCGACCCAATTGCTCACCAGCGGCACCGGCCGGCCCAGCAGTTCGCTCATGCGCGCGGCCACCGGCGCCAAGGAGTCCTCGGGTTTGAATTCGCCCTCGGTGGGGCGGCCCAGGTGCGAGGTGACCATCACCGCGGCGCCGCATTTCAGCGCCAATTCAATGCACGGCATGGAGGCGCGGATGCGCGTGTCTTCGGTGATGCGGCCGGCGTCGTCGAGCGGCACGTTCAGGTCAGCGCGGATGAAGACACGTTGGCCCGTGGCGCGGCCGCTGTGGCACAGGTCGGTGAAACGAAGGATGTTCATGGTGTGGCCTGCTGGTGTGAAGGGGCAAGCGTGTCGCGCGCAGCGGCGCGTTCAGCGCTTGAGCGACAGCTTGCGTGTGCTGCCGTCGCGCGGCCATTTGCATTCGCCGGTGGCCGTCAAAGGCGTGCCGCTGATGTACATGTTTTCGCAAGTGAAGGTGTCGGCCGGGCCAGTGCCGGGCAACAGTTTGCATTGCAGATCGAGCGCGCCGAACATGCTGGGCGTGCCCAGGCATTCCAGCCGGCCGGCGCTGGCCGCATTGCCGCGCACCTGGTAGCGCTTCGCGCCTTCGTGCTGTTGCGGCTCAAACTCCAACGCCCAGCCTTCGGCCGAAGCCCAGCGCCCCGCCATGTCCGGCGTTTCGTCATTGCAGGCGCGCACCAACAGGAAAATAAAGAACAACAGCAAGGCGAGCAGGCCCAGCGCCACGCGCACCACCCAGGTCAGCCCGGTGCGCACGCCCGAACCCACGCGGGTGGCCATGGTTTCAAGCGCTGCCGCATGTGGCGTGGGCGAGGCCGTGGCAGGTGTGGGCGCCGGGCTGGCAACAACGCCGACATGCCGGCGCAATGCGACCACCAGCGCGGCCACGTCACGCGCCCATTGCTCGTCGGCCAAGCGCAGCGCCTGGCGGCGGGTCAGGGCTTTCAGGTCATCGGGCAAGGCCGCGTCGGGCGGGATCTCGGTGCGTTCAAGCAGCACCGGCACCACGCGAATGCCACGGGCCAGGGCGCGCGCAATCTCCTGCCGCACCCAGTCACCTTGGTTGTGAATGCGCCGCTGGCCCTGGGCGTCGCGCATGTCGAGCCATTGGCTGCCGATGATGACCAGCATCACCTTGCATTCGGCCAGCGCCTTGTCGAGCGTGTCGATGAAGTCGGCGCCGGCCTCGATGTCTTCGATGTCACGAAAAATGCGCTCGTCGCCGAATTCGCGCACCAGCGCGTCGGCCAGGCGCCCGGCCGCGAACTGCGCGTCGCTGCGCCGGTAACTGATGAAGATGCCGTCAGCGCTCATCGCCAAGCCCGGCTGCGCGGTGCAGGCTCAGAAGCCTGTAAATGAATCTGGCGCGCCCGCGTGGGTGCTCTCAAGGCTGCTCGGCGTGCTTGGCCTTCAGCGCTTTGAGCAGCGCCTTGCGGTCA
>JANOXU010000201.1:0-26166 GCA_031418595.1 Burkholderiales bacterium | reverse complement strand
CTCGCCCATGTCCAGCACCAGCACCTGCCCACTCTCGCCAATGGCCGCTGCTTGCAGCACCAGGCGCGCGGCTTCTGGAATGGTCATGAAGTAGCGAATGATGTCGGGGTGGGTCACGGTGACCGGGCCGCCCTGGGCGATCTGCTCCTTGAACTTTGGGATCACGCTGCCGCTGGAACCCAGCACGTTGCCGAAACGCACGGCCATGAACTTGGTGCCGGCATGCTCGGCTGCCATCGCGCTGAGCACCATTTCCGCCGCGCGCTTGGTGGCCCCCATCACGTTGGTGGGGTTCACGGCTTTGTCGGTGCTGATGAGCACGAAACGCTCGCTGTGCACTTCGGCCGCGGCCAGTGCGGCGTGGTAGGTGCCCAGGGTGTTGTTGCGCAGTGCGGCCCAGGCGTTGTCGCTTTCCATCAGCGGCACATGCTTGAACGCGGCGGCATGGAACACCACCTGAGGCTGGAAGCGCGCGCAGGTGGCGCGCAGGTGTTCCAGGTCTTTCACGTCGCCCATCAACTTCACCAACGGCAGCGCGGGGAAGCGTTCACCCAGGTCTTGCTCCACCGTGTACAGATTGAATTCACTGAGCTCATACAACACCAGCCGCGCCGGCTGGAAGCGCGCCACCTGGCGGCACAGTTCGCTGCCGATGCTGCCGCCGGCGCCGGTGATGAGCACGGTCTTGCCGTGCAGCGTGGCGCTGATGCCGGCTTCGTCAAGCACCACGCTCTCGCGGCCGAGCAGGTCGGTCGGCTCGATGCCGCGCACGCGGTCAACGCCTCTTGAGCCATCGGCAATTTCCTCGGCATCGGGCACGGTGAGCACCGGCAGCCCGGTGGCCGCGGTCATCTCCAGCACCTGCTTGCGCCGCACGCCCTTCACCGACGGCAGTGCGACGATGATGTGGGTGGCCGCGCCGCGCACGGCCGTGTCTTGCACCGCAGCCAAAGGCCCGAGCACGCGTACACCGCCGATGCTGGCGCGCTGCTTGGCCGGGTCGTCGTCGAGCAGGCCGAGCACGATCCAGCCCTGTTGGTGAATGCCGGCCAGCAGCAGCCGCGCGGCCGCGCCGGCGCCGAGCACCAGCACGCGGCGCACTTCGGCATCGCTGCCCGTGATGCGGGCGCGCGCATGTTCGTACAACATGCGGTAGCCCATGCGCACCAGGGCGACCAGCATCAACACCACCAGCGGGTGCAAGGCGAGCACGGCACGCGGCACCTTGGTCAATTGCAAGCCCATCACCACCGCGGCGCTGGCCACGCCGGCCAGGGCACAGGCCACGGCAATGCGCTGCACCTCGCCAAAGCCAGAGAAACGCCACATGGCGCGCGGCACATGCATCAACATGAACACCAGCAGGTAGGCCACCACGATGCCCAGCAGCACCCAGTGGTCGTAGGCGGGCCGGTCTTTCAGCCAGCGCTCGAAGCCCAGGCGGAACAGGTAGGTCACGTTCCAGGCCAGGGCGATGACCAGGCCGTCGATCAGCAGCGACAGCGGCTCGCGGTGTGGGCGCAACCGTGCCAGGAAGCGATCCAGCCGATGCCAGAGGGTCATGGGGGTAACAGTCATCGAATGGGCTTGAAGGCCGGCTGGCTCAGGGCCTTGGCCAGGCGGTGAAATTGTACGAACCGGGCGCCTGGCGCAGCGGCACGCGCGGGTGTGCTCACAGGTGTACTCACACCGCCCACAACACGCCCAGGGGCACGGCCCACAACTGATCGCCGAAAGGCAGCAATTGCTCGCCGGTGTACAGCACCACGCCCCTGATGAAGCGCGGGCCGGTGGCTGCGGCCAGCTCGCGCAAACCGTTGAAATCACTCTGGCTGATGCTGGCGCTGGCCTTCACCTCAATGCCAACCAGGCGGTGGTCGGGCGCTTCAAGCAGCATGTCAACCTCTTGCCCGGCGCCGGTGCGAAAGTGCCAGGCCGTCGCCGGCGTTTGGGCCCAGGCCAGGTGGCGGCGAATTTCTTGCACGGCAAAGCTTTCGAGCAACGGCCCCAATTGGGGCGACAAGCTCAGCGCCGCGGCATCCGCCTGGCCTTGCAGGTGCGCAGCCAAACCCGCATCCACCAAATGCAACTTGGGCGCCTTGACCAGGCGCTTGCCCAGGTTGGCTGACCAGGCCGGCAAGGGCTGCACGATGAACAAGGCTTCGAGCAGCGTGAGGTAGCGGCGCAGCGTGGAGTGCGCAATGCCCGTGGCGCGTGAGATTTCAGACATGTTGAGCAGCGTGGCGCTGCGCGCACCCAGCAGCGCCAGCAGGCGCGGCAGGTCGTGCAGACCTTCAATGTGGGTGATGTCACGCACGTCACGCTGCAGCAGGCTGGCCAGGTAGGCGCTGAACCAGGCGCTGCGGCGCTGCGGCTCGGTGCGCCCTAACGCTTCAGGAAAGCCACTGGCCAGCAACCTGTGCACCACGTCGGCACGCTCGGTGCGCACGCTGCGCCGGGCCCAGGGCCGGGCGTCGAACAGGGCATCAACAAGGTTATGGGTGGAGCCCGCCAGTTCGGCCTGCGCCAGGGGCTCCAGCGTCAGCACTTCCATGCGGCCGGCCAGGGATTCGGCCACCTTGGGCAGCATGAAGACATTGGCCGAGCCGGTGAGCAGGAAGCGGCCGGGCGCGGGGTGCAGGTCGACCTCGCGCTTGATCACCGGGAACAGGCCGGGGGCGGCCTGCGCTTCGTCGATCACCGTCAACCCCCGGGTGCCGCGCACCAGGGCCGCCGGGTCGGTGCGGGCCAGTTCGGCCACCACCGGGTCGTCGAGCGTGAGGTACTGGCCGCCACGGGCCTGCGCCACCTGCTGGGCCAGCGTGCTCTTGCCGACCTGGCGCGCGCCGTTGATCAGCACCACCCGGGTGTCGGCCAGCGCGGCGTTCAGCCGGATCATTAAATTTCGCTGCTTCATGGCTGCATTTTCGCCATGGCGTGGCGAAATTGCAATGATTCAGACCCGTCTTCAGGCCTGCCTTGCGGCGTGGCGGGCCCGCTCGCCACCTTCAACGCGAGACCAGCACCCACAGCGTGCGCGCCAGGATGCCCAGGTCTGATGCCAGCGTGGCGTGCCTGGCGTAGGCCGCCTGCGCCGCCAGCTTGCGCGGCAGCACGCTGCGGACGTATTCAGCCTCGGCGTCAGCCGCACCGGCCAGCAACGCCGCCTCGTCGATGAAGGCCAGCGCGGCCGGGTCGGTGATGCCGGGGCGCACGGCCAGCACCTGGGCGCGCAGCGGTTCAGGGTAATGCGCCACGTAGCGCGGCACCTCGGGGCGTGGCCCCACCAGGCTCATCTGGCCGCGCAACACATCCCACAACTGCGGCAATTCATCCAGCCGCGTGCGGCGCAGCACACGCCCGGCGCGGGTGATGCGCGCATCAGCCCCCACCGTGAGCGGCAGGCCTTGCGCACCGGTGAACATGGTGCGCAGTTTGTGGATATGAAACGGCACGCCGTGGCGGCCGACACGCTCTTGCCGGTAGAGCGCGGGGCCCGGTGAATCGAGCTTGACCCACAGGGCCAACGCGGCCAACAGCGGGGCCAGCAGCAGCAGGCCGGCGGTGGCCAGCAGCAGGTCGAACAGCCGCTTGGGCATGCGCCGGGGGTGACTTCGCGGCCAGCGTCAGGGCGCGGGGTCGACGCCGTCGAACACGTCTGCCAGCTTCAGCGTCGCGCCCAGGCAGGCCACTTCCAGAACATCACCATCGCTCATGTCATGCAGCACCCACAGGCCATCGGTGCCGCGGCGAAAGCCTTCCACGCGGCGCGAATCCGGGTCGATCAGCACGTATTCCTGCAGCGACGCCAGGCGGCGGTACAAGGCGAACTTCAGCCCGCGGTCATAGCCCTGCGTGCTGGGCGACAGCACTTCAACCACCAGCTTGGGCGCATGGAACAAGAGGTCAGTGGCCAGGTCGGCCTTGTCGCAGGTGACGAAAACGTCGGGGTAGAAAAGGGTGTCTTCGGCGATCTCGACTTTCATGGCTTCGCTGAAAGCGCGGCAGGGCGAGCCCGCCAGCTCGTTTCCAATCAGCCGCATCAGGTTGCCGACCACGCAGCCATGGATGCGCCGCGCACCCACCATCGCAAACACTTCGCCCCGATAAAACTCATGCTTGTCGGGCTGCTCGTTTTCCCAGGCCAGAAACTCATCCAGCCTCATCTTGAGTTGCGTCAAGGCATTCATCGCGGCTCCCCGGTTGGCGCCTTCATCCTACCCGCAAGGCCGCACGCACCGCGGCCACCACGCGCGCCACATCGGCATCAGTCATGCGTGTGTAGATGGGCAGGCTGATGATGCGTTCATAGGCCGCCTGGCTGTGCGGAAAGTCTTGCGCGCGCAGGGCATAACGCTCGCGCCAATAAGGCTGCGCATGCAGCGGGATGTAATGCACGCTGCACCCAATGCCCTGTGCATACAGGTGTTCGATGAAAGCGTCGCGTGCCAGCGCTGCATTGCTGTTCAGACGAATGGCATACAAGTGCCAGGCATGCTGTTCACCCGGCGCGGGCTGCGGCGGGCACAGCAGCGGCAGCCCGGCCAGGCCGGCCGTGTATTGCGCCGCGATCGCTTCGCGCCGCATGGCAAACGCCTGCGCCTTCTTCAATTGATGTAAGCCCAGCGCGGCGGCAATGTCGGTGAGGTTGTATTTGAAACCCGGCGCCACGATTTCGTAATACCAGCTCGGCACCTTGGCGGTGAAACGGTCGAATGCATCTCGGCTCATGCCGTGCAGGCGCATCACCCCGGCGCGCTTGGCCAGAGCGGCGTCACGCGTGACCAGCATGCCGCCTTCGCCCGTGGTGATGGTCTTGTTGGCGTAGAAGCTGAACACCGTGGCGTCGCTGCCCAGCGTGCCGATGAGCGCGCCGCCGCTGGTGGCAGGCAAGGCATGCGCGGCGTCTTCCAGCACTTTCAGGCCGTGTCTTTTTGCAATGGCCAGGATCGCCGGCATGTCTGCCGCCAGGCCAGCATAGTGAACGGGGATGATGGCTTTTGTGCGCGGGGTGATGGCGGCTTCGATCAACCCGGCATCGATGTTCAAGGTGGCCGGGTCGATATCAACCAGCTTCGCGTCGGCGCCAAGATAACGAATGACTTCAGCCGTGGCCGTGAAGGTGTGGGTGGTGGTGATGACTTCATCGCCCGCTGCGATGCCCATGGCTTCGAGCGCCAGGTGCAGGCCGGCGGTGGCCGAGTTCACGGCCAGGCAGTGCAGGCTCGGGTCACCCAGAAAGCTGCGGAAGTCGTCTTCAAAGCGCCGCGCCTTGGGGCCGGTGGTGACCCAGCCCGAACGCAAGGTGTCCACCACTTCGGCAATGTCTTCTTCGCCGATGTCGGGCAAGGCGAAGGGCAGGAAGGGCAAACCTGGTGGGTTCATGAGGCATCGCCTCGGCCAGGCCGGTTGAACACGGCCGTCGCGCTCATCACTCAGCGAGCCGAATGCGAACCATCTTGCGCTGGCCGTCAAGCCAAACCCTCACCATGGCTGCCTGGTCTTGGAGAAAGTACACATCAACCCGCGAAGCCAGGTATGGCCCGCGCTGGCCCACAATTTCCCAGCTTGCGCGATAGGCTGAACCACTGCGGGTAGGGTTGGAAAACTGCGTGGTGGGCGACGCTGAACTGGGCAGCAGTTCGAACAGTTTTTCGACCTGCCTTTGTGACGCACCCGCGCGCAGCGATTGAACGATGTGGTCCACGTACCCCGCTTCGGCAGCCGCCAGCGAAGAGCGGGCCTGCACCGAACAATGCAGCGCTTCATCGCAGACTTCAATCACCGGCGGGCCCAGGCGGCCCTGCGCAGCGGCCGGCAGCGCGGCCAACCAAAGCGCGATCAAGAAAAGTCTAGCCATCACATGCCCTCGGACGATGGTTTGGCAATCCAGGCCAGCAGGTGGGTACGCAACAGCGGCACCGCGTTGAACAAGGTGTACAGCCCCGGATGCAGCGCGCAAACCCGGCGCGCGATGGGCGGCGCCAAGGTCAGGCGCTGCGAGGTGATTGTCCCTTGCGGGAACAGCTCGCGCACCCGCACCAGCGGCACACCCCGCACATCGGGGTTATGCGGGTTGTTGACGGTGAAGTCGTACCACAGCACGGCGCCGCCCGGGCGCACCCAACGCCACATGGCGGTGGCCAGTTGCTGCTGAAACGCCACATCGAGCAGCGAGGTGAAGACGGTGGATTGCAAGACGATGTCCACCGAGCCGGCCTCGACACGCGCCTGCGCTGCATCACCCTGGCGCAGCACCACGGCGGGCGGCAGCACATGGCGCGCCGCGGCCAGGCGTTCGGGCAACAGCTCGATGCCAATGAGGTGTTCCGGCACGAAGCCCATGCGCAAGAGTTCAAGCAGGTTGCCACCGCCGCCACAGCCCACTTCGACCACCTTCAGCGCGGCCAGGTCGTGCAGGCCTTGCGCCACGAACAGGCGCAGCAGGGCGCGCTGGCGTTCCTGCACGGTTTGCCAGACATCGGGGCGCAGCAGGCTGTAGCGGCCGCTCAAGCCCGCGCGGCGGGCGTAGCGCGCGGCCACGGCATCGGGTTCGGGGTGTTCGCTCATTGCGCCGCCGCCACGGCCGCCATGAAGCGCGCGGCCAGCACCGGGTAGCTGTGGTGGCGCAACACAAACTCGCGCCCGCGCAAACCCATGGCCGCGCGTTCGCCGGCCGGCAAGGCGGCAAGCGAGCGCAGGCCGGCGGCGATGGCCGGCGCATCCTCGGGTGCCACGGTCACGCCGCAGCCGCTCTCGGCCACGGGGTCGTTGCCGGCCTGCACCGAATGCAGCACGGCGCAGCCGGCCATCATGTAGTCCATCAACTTGTTCGGTGCGATGCCGAAGCGGTACAGCGGCACACGCTGCCAGCCGATGTAGGCGATGTCGATGGCCCCCAGGAAGCTGCGCACCTGAGCTTTGGGGATGGGGGCGTGCAGCGTCACGTTGCGCAGGCCTTCAGCGTTCACACGCTGCGCGAGCGCGCCGCGCTCGTGGCCATCGCCCACCAGCACGATGTGCAAGGCCGCACCGGCCAGCAGCTTGGCGGCATCGAGCAGGTGGCCCAAGGCATTCGGCAAGCCCATCGAGCCGGCATAGCCCACCACCACCTGGCCCGCGGCACGCGCTGCGCTGATCGTCTGCGCCACATCGCTGCGCAGCGGCTCGGCCGGCCCGGCCCAATCGTCGGGGCTGATGCCGTTGGGCACGATGGTCAGCTTGCGCAAGTCCAGGCCGCGCGAAGCCATGTGGTCCTGCACCTTGGGCAGCATCGACACCACGGCGTTGCTGTGCCGATACGCCGCGTCTTCCGCGGCCTGGCAGAGCAAGGCGAATGGGTGCCAGGGCGACATGCCTGAAAGCTCGATCAGCGACAGCGGCCACAGGTCGTGCACTTCGTACACCAGTTTGGTCTGGGCAAGCTGTGCGATGCGGCGGGCGACCCAGTTGTCCAGCGGGTAGGTGCTCGACGCGATGACCACGCCGGGCCGCAACGCTGCCGCGATCTCTGGCGCGGCCCGCCAGACCTGGCTCATGAACGACACGATGTTGCGCATGCGCCCAAGGCCATTGCCCTGGTAGGCCGGCGTGGCGAACCAGCGATACGCGATGCCGTCGACCCGCTCATTACCCGCTGCGGGCTGGTGCGTGCGCACATGCGAAAAGTTCGCCGCCATGATGTGCACCTGGTGGCCGGCGCGAACCCATTCCCGCGCCAGGTAGTACGAGCGGTACTCCATGCCCAGCGCCGGGCTGCCTGCATAGTGGTTGAGCAGCAGGATGTTCATGTCAACTGCTCAAGCCGCTGCATGAAGCGCTGCACGGCAGGGGCAAACAGCGCGTTCGCGGAAATCCAGCGGCGGTTGTCGGCCAGGATGCGCGTCGCCTGGGGCAACAGGGCCTGCAAGGGCGCCGCACCCAATGCCTGCGCGTCGTGCAAGATCAGGCCGTTGCGGCCGGAATCAACCAGCTCGCGGTTGGCCGGCAGGTCAGACAGGATGGGCACGCAGCCGTGGGCCATCGCTTCCAGCACCGACACCGAAACCGAGTCACTGCGCGGCAGGCTCAGGTACCAGCGCGCGCGGGCATACCACTGTGCTTGCGTCGCCGCATCGAGCCGGCCGACGAACTGCACCCGCTCGGCGAGGCCCGCCGCTTGCACCTGGGCCTGCAAGGTGCCGGCCAGCGAGCCGTCGTTGGCGACGACCAGGCGCGCCGCCGGCCAGGTGGCCGCGACGGTGGTGAAGACTTCGAGCACACGTTGCGGCGCATAGATCGGCTCCAGGCCCCGGTTCGCGAAGAACAGCGTGTCGTCCTTGCCTTCGGGTTCAGGCGGCAGCGCCTCGAGCCCGAACGGGAACACCATCACCTCGCCCGCGCCCAGGGCGTGCATGCGCTCGGCCATGTGCGCGGAGTCACTGGTGCACAGGGTGCAGGCACGCAGCACGCGGCGCGTGAGCCAGCGCAGCGGTGCGCTGGCGACCGGCGTGACCAGGATGTCCGAGCCCCAGGCCGAGCCGGCAATCCGCCCTGGCACGCCCAGGCACTGCGCCAGCCAGGCCAGCGTGCCGTGCGACGTGAGGTAGTGCGCGTGGAGCCAGTCGGCCCGAATGGGTTTGAGCCACTTCACGAGCCGCGGCAAGCTGGCGAGCAACGCGACATTGCCACCGGCGAAGTTCGGATTCGTACCCAGTGCAAGCCGGCGCTGCGACGACACAAAGTCGTCAAACCCGGGCAGGAACCCTCTGCTCGACACCACCCACAGCTCCACTTGCGGCGCCAGTGCGCGCGCCCATTTCAGCAGGTGCGGGCTCTCGGCGTCGCCGATCAATACGACGCGCATGGCTAGCTTGGTTGGTCGCCCGAATGCTGCACATCTTGCGCATCGCGCGCCCACGCGTCGTAGTGGGCGCGCAGTTCGGGATGACGCTTCAGATGGGGTGCATCCATTCGCCGCGTGTCGCCGACGCGTTTGGCCGGGTTGCCGGTGATGATAGAAAAGTCTTCAAACTCGCCGCTGACCATGCTGTAGGCCGACACCAGGCAGCCACGCCCCAAACGCGTGCCAGGCAGCAAGGTAGCGTGGGCGCCGACAAAGCAATACGAGCCGATGGACACCGGCGCGGTGAAGTAAGAACTCTTGTGCGCCGTCTCGACGTATGCCCGCCCGTACAGGCGAATCGCCACATGGCTGGAATGCGTGAATATGCCGGTGAAAAAACCGATTTGCGAGCCTTCACCAATGCGCAAGCCATAGGTGGCATCGAGCACGCTGAAGTGGCCAATGAAGACATGGTCTTCGACATGCAGCCGTTCGCTGGCGAAGCACGAACTCATGTTGCTGACCCGTGTATGCGGCAGGTATTCGCCATCGCCGCGCACCCAGCCGCCCACCATGCGAGGCCCCCAGGCCAACGATATGAAACGCTTGCCGCGCACGAGCCAACGTCGCCACAAACTTGCTTTCACGCCGATCTCCAACTCATTGCGCCAGCTCCGGTGCAATCGGCCAGTTGGCCAGCTTGAAGAAAAACCAACCGAAGTAGAACACCATGGCCGCTGAGACGGCCCAACCGGCTCCAATCAGTCCACCGGCGGCCAACCCGGCAACCAACGCGATGAGGAACAGCGCTTGCCCGACCAACGCCAGCTTGAGCGCCCACGCCTGGATGCCCCACGCCATGCTCGCCACCGACAACGGCGAGGCGATGAAGTGCATGCCGATGTACAAGGAAAGGGCACGCGCCAATTCCCCTGCACCACGCCAGGGCGAACCGAACGCGGCTTCGAAAGCCCAGGGGCCAAACACCCACAGCAACAGAACCAGCGGCAGCGCCAGCAACGTCAGGACGAGCATGGTCTGGCGCACCGCTGTGCGCCCTTCTTGTGTGGCCCCTGCGGCAGCGGCCAAGGCCGGATACAACGCTTGTGAAACCGCGCCACCAACCAGACCGGCAGGCGCCTTCAAGTAGCGCAACGCCACGCCCCATAAGCCTGCGGCAGCCGGCCCCTGCCAAGCGGCAATGAGGGCCACCGCCAACGTGTCTTGCAAAGCACCGGCAAAGGCATGGGGCGTGTTGAGCAAGGGGAAGTCACGATGGCGCCTGGCCATCGTGAACAGCGCCTCTCGCGGGACGCTCCACCAGCGCGGCGCGCGCGCTCGCAACAGCAGCACGGCGGCCAGGGCAGCGACCACCGGTGGCCCCAACAGCCCACTCAAACCGGCGCCGGCGCCGCCTGCCGCGGCCTGCAAAGCGGCGCTGCCGCCGTGCTGCACGACGCGACTGGCGGCCAGCGGCGCGAAGCGCCCGGCGCGGGTGGCCCAAAGCGTGACCAGAGACACGTAGCCGAGTGATGCGACCGTCACCGGCAACCATAGCGGCCACAGGGCGCCCAGCACCCAGGACCAAATTGCGCCAGCCAACGTGGCCAGCATCGAGACAGCAAGCAAGATCCAGCGGCACAGCGCATCCAAGGCGTTTGCCTCGGCCTCGTCGCGCACCAGCGGCAGGGCGAATTCATAGCGCAGGCAACCCACCACCGCGAGATTTGCCGCCACGGCAGCAAGCAAGTGATAGAGGCCGAATTCGGCGGGCGTGTACAGACGGGTCAGTAGCGGCCCCAGCAACAGCGGCAGCGCCTGCGCGACAACGCCACCGGCCAGCAGCGTCAAGCTGGCACGCAGCAGCGTCCTTGCAGAGGCGCCTGTCACAGTTCAGGCCGGCAAACGCAGCGCCGCGACCACGCGATCCTGTTCCCCGTCACCCAGATCTGCGCTCATCGGCAGACTCAGCACCCGCGCCGAAGTGGCCACGCTGGCGGGGCACGACTGCGCAGCGGCGTGCATCGCATACGCAGGCTGGCGATGCAGCGCCTGCGGATAGTGCACGGCACTGGGGATGCCGGCCGCCTGCAACCCCGCCTGCACCTGGGCACGGTGTTCGGTGAACACGGTGTACTGGCCCCAAACACAATCGCGGTCCGGCCGCACCGCCAGCGGCCACACACCCGGCACTTCAGCCAGCAGCCGCCCATAGCGTGCGCCCAGCTCTGCACGCCGCTTCAACTCCCAGTTAAAGCGCTCCAACTTCGCCAACACCACCGCACATTGAATCGTGTCCATGCGCCCGCCCACGCCCACCCGCGTGTGCGTGTAGCGCGCACTTTGCCCATGCACGCGAATCTCGCGCGCGGCCTGCGCCAGCGCAGCATCGTCGGTGAACAGCGCACCGCCGTCGCCATAGCAGCCCAGCGGCTTGCTCGGGAAGAAACTGGTGGCGCCAAAGGTGGACAGCGCGCATGAGCGCCGGCCCTTGTAGACCGCACCAAAGCTCTGCGCGCCGTCTTCAATCACCGCCAGACCGTGGCGCGCGGCGATGGCGTTGATCTCGTCCATGTCGGCACATTGGCCATACAGGCTGACCGGCATGATGGCTTTTGTGCGCGGCGTGACCCGTGCCTCGATCAAACTGGCGTCGATGTTGCAGGTGTCGGGCTCGATGTCCACGAACACCGGCACGGCACCGAGCAGCACGATCATTTCAGCCGTGGCCGCGAAGCTGAACGGCGTGGTGATGACTTCGTCGCCGGCCTTGATGCCCAGTGCCATCAACGCGATCAGCAGCGCCTCGGTGCCGCTGGCCACGGTGATGCAGTGCTTGGCGCCCGTGAACCGCACCAGCGCAGCTTCAAGCTCGGCCACCTCCGGGCCCATGATGTATTGGCCGTGGTCGAGCACACGCTGGATGCGCGCATCAATTTGCGGCTTGAGCGCCGCGTACTGGGCCTTCAGGTCGGTGAACTGCATTGCTTGAGTCGTTCGCCGTTCAAGATGTAGCGCTCGCCAGTGGCCGGGCAGATCGCTTCACCATCGCCGCGCACTGGCAAGGCCAGCCGTTCGCCATGTGCACTCATCCAGCCGATGCGCCGCGCCGGCACGCCCACCACCAGCGCGAAGGCTGGCACGTCGGCCACCACCACCGCGCCGGCGCCGACGAAGGCGTACTCGCCGATGGTGGCGCCGCATACCACCGTGCAATTGGCGCCCAGCGACGCACCGCGTTTGACCAGCGTGGGCCGGTACTCATGCTTGCGCGGCACCGCGGCGCGCGGGTTGTTGACGTTGGTGAACACCGCGCTGGGGCCGCAGAAGACATCGTCTTCGAGCGTGACCGCGTCGTACACCGACACGTTGTTCTGGATCTTCACGTTGTTGCCGATGCGCACATCGTTGCCCACGAAGACGCCCTGGCCCAAGGAGCAACCAGCACCAATGCGCGCGCCCGCGCAGACGTGCACGAAGTGCCACACGAACGTGCCGTCACCGAGCTGCGCGCCTGCATCGACGATGGCAGAAGGATGGATCGTCGCCGCCATCAGAACACCAGCGGCAAGCCGACGCGGACACCATCGCGCGCGCTGCGGTAGCCGGCGATGATGACTTCCAGCGATCGCAGGCCCTCGTAGCCATCAACCTCGGCCTTGGCCTGGCCGAGCAGGCTGTCGATCACGTTGGCGTAATACAGGGGGTGGCCATGACCATAGACTGAAGCGGGCACGTAGCTGGCGTCGTGCACCGTGGCATCTTCGGGCAGGGTCTGGTCGAATTCCCAGTGCTCGATGCGGTTCACCGCCACGCCGCCGATGCGCACCGTGCCGCGCTCGCCCAGCACGGTGAGGCTGCCTTCGAAGTTCTTGCCGTAGGTGAGCATGGTCACGTTGATCGAGGCCAATGCGCCCGAGCGCAGGCGCAGGCTCATCACACCGGAGTCTTCGGCCTCGATGTCGCGCGCCTGGGTGGCGGTGTAGGCGTGCACGCTGTCCACCGGGCCGAGCAACCAATCGACCATGTCCACGTAATGGCTGGCCTGGTTCATGAACGCGCCGCCGTCCAGATCCCACCGCCCACGCCAGGGGGCTTCGTCGTAGTAGCTCTGCGGGCGTGTCCAGAAGACATTCACGTTGACCATGTGGATGCGGCCGAAGCGCTTGCCGTCAATGGCTTGTTTCAAACGTTGCAGCGTGGTGTTCAGCCGGTTTTGCTTCACGACAAAGAGCTTCACCCCGGCGTCGCGGCAGGCGCGCACCATGGCCTGGCCTTCGTTCCACTTGGTGGCCATGGGCTTTTCGCTCACCACGTGCCGGCCGGCCTGCGCCACGCGAATGGCCTGCTGCGGGTGCAGGCCGCTGGGCGTGGCCAGCACCACCACGCTGGCATCACTGCCGGCCAGCAGCTCGTCGAGCGAGTTGAACCCGGCAGCACCGGTACGCGCCACGGCTTTGGCCAAAGCGTCTGGGTGCTTGTCGCACACCGCCACCAGCTCGGCACGCGCCGAATGCTGGGCCAGGGCGTCGAAGTGGTTGGCCGAAATGCGCCCGCAGCCCACCAGCGCAAACCGCAGTTTGCGTGGGCCGGGAGTGTGGGTTTCGGGCATCGTCAATTGGGGCTGTCAGCGGGGCCAAATTCTACGTGGAGCCCACCCCTAAAATCCCAGCAAATTCAACGAGTTGCCGATGACCACCCCAGCCCCCACCCCAGCCCAGAGCGCGCCGCCCGACGACAACCAGCTGATCCAGGAGCGCCGCGAAAAACTCGCCGCGCTGCGCGCCAAGGGCGTGGCGTTCCCCAACGACTTCAAGCCCGACGCCCACGCCGCCGACCTGCACCACCGCCATGGCCAGGTGCCTAACGACGAGCTTGAGCCGCAAGCCATCAAGGTGGCCGTGGCCGGGCGCATGATGCTCAAGCGCGTGATGGGCAAGGCCTGCTTTGCCACGCTGCAAGACGGCAGCGGGCGCATCCAGCTCTATGTGACGCAAGACGCCGTGGGGCCTGAAGCGCTGGCTGATTTCAAACATTGGGATCTGGGCGACATCGTGGCCTGCACGGGTACCTTGTTTCGCACCAAGACGGGCGAGTTGAGCGTGAAGGCCGCCAGCGTGCGGCTGCTGACCAAGAGCCTGCGCCCGCTGCCCGACAAGTTTCATGGCATGCAAGATCAGGAGCAGAAGTACCGCCAGCGCTACGTGGATTTGATTGCCGACGAAGCCACCCGCGCGCGCTTCGTGGCACGCAGCAAGACGGTGAGTTCGATTCGCGGCTTCATGGTGGAACATGGTTTTCTGGAAGTGGAAACGCCCATGCTTCACCCCATTCCGGGCGGCGCCAACGCCAAGCCGTTCAAGACCCACCACAACGCGCTCGACCAGGAAATGTTCCTGCGCATCGCGCCCGAGTTGTATCTGAAGCGCCTGGTGGTGGGCGGCTTCGAGCGCGTGTTCGAGATCAACCGCAGCTTTCGCAATGAAGGCATTTCAGTGCGGCACAACCCCGAATTCACCATGATGGAGTTCTACGCCGCGTACTGGAACTACCACGACCTGATGGACTACACCGAACAGTTGCTGCGCCACGCCGCCCGCGCCGCCACCGGCTCGGCCACCCTCACTTACGCCGGCAAGCCGGTGGACTTGGCCCAACCCTTTGCACGCATGACCACCTGCCAGGCCCTGGTGGCGCACGCCGGGTTAACGCTTGAGGAAACTTGCAACGCGGCCCTGCTGCGCGAGCGCATCGTGGCCGCCGGCGAAGAGGCACCCGCACACTGGACGCTGGCCGAGCTGCAGTTCGGCCTGTTCGAAGCCGTGGTGGAACACCAGCTCTGGGCGCCCACTTTCATCATCGACTACCCCGTTGAAGTCTCGCCCCTGGCCCGCGCCAGCGACGCTGACCCAACAGTGACCGAACGCTTCGAACTCTTCATCACCGGCCGCGAGTTCGCCAATGGTTTTTCAGAGCTGAACGACGCCGAAGACCAGGCCGCGCGCTTCCAGGCCCAGGTGGCGAACAAAGAAGCCGGCGACGAAGAGGCGATGTACTACGACGCCGACTTCATTCGCGCGCTGGAATACGGCATGCCGCCTACTGGTGGCTGCGGCGTGGGGTTGGATCGGTTGGTGATGTTGTTAACCGATTCGCCGAGCATTCGGGATGTGATTTTGTTTCCGGCGTTGCGCAAGGAAAGCTAACCCCGCATTGGAGTGCGTGCCGTGCTCGCCCATGTAGCTACGCGCTGATCGGCTCTTGAAACCCAATCACGCTTGGGTTATATTGACCTATGCCGACGGTTCTGCCACCACTCGACGGCTGGCGCGTGGTGATCTTCCCCAACGATCACCGCCCACCTCCTGATTGGGGCCGAATGCATGCCCGGTTCGAATTGCTGTGCGATTTGGGGCAAGTGCGGTTGATGAGCAGCATCGGTTTCGATCGGAGTCGGCTGAGGAAGATCGCTGCGCATCTTCACGACCATCTGGCTCACCTTTGCAGCGAATGGGGAAGAATTCATGGCCACCCGTAAACACCTGCCACCGTCACTGGATGCTGCATCCCTTACTCATGCCGCAGAGCAGGGCCGTCGGCTGCTGGCTCGCGGCCCCCTGGCCATCGCTGCCAAGTACGAAGCCGGCCGCATTCATGTTGAACTGAACAATGGCTGCGCCTTTGTGTTCCCGGCCATGCACGCGCAAGACCTGGCCGGGGCCAAGGCCCTCGATCTGCGCCGCATTGAAATTCAATCAGCCGGCCTGAGCCTGCACTGGCCCCGGCTCGACGCCGACCTTTATGTGCCCAGCCTGGTCAAAGGTGTGTTGGGCACGCGGCAGTGGATGTCGCACATCGGCGCGCTGGGCGGCAAGGCTGTCACGGCACCAAAGGCTGCGGCAGCGCGCGCCAATGGCAAGTTGGGCGGCAGGCCGAGAGCAACTACCGCTGCTTGAACGCCGGCCGGCGCTTTTCCTGAAACGCCGCCATGCCTTCTTGCTGGTCGGCCGTGCCGAACAACGAATGAAATAGCCGGCGCTCGAAGCTCACGCCGTCGCGCAGGCCGCTCTCAAACGCGCGGTTGACGCATTCCTTGGCCAGCATCACGCTGGGGCCGCTCAGGGCGCAGATGGCAGCCGCCGCCGCTAACGCTTCATCCAGCAACTTTGCAAGCGGCACCACGCGCGACACCAAGCCCACCCGCTCGGCCTCTTCGGCGCCCATCATGCGCGAGGTGAGCACCATGTCCATGGCCTTGGCCTTGCCCACCGCGCGCGGCAGGCGCTGTGTGCCACCGGCCCCGGGAATGATGCCGAGCTTGATTTCAGGTTGGCCGAATTTGGCGTTGTCGGCGGCGATGATGAAGTCGCACATCATGGCCACTTCGCAGCCGCCGCCCAGGGCGAAGCCAGCCACCGCGGCGATCACCGGCTTGCGCACCTTGAGCAGGTGTTCCCAGTTGCGGGTGATGAACTCGCCCTTGTAGGCGGCCATGTGGTCCAGGCTCACCATGGCCTTGATGTCGGCGCCGGCCGCGAAGGCCTTTTCGCTGCCGGTGAGCACGATGCAGCCGATGCTGTCATCGGCATCAAAGGCGAGCAGCGCGCTTCCCATTTCGTCCATGAGCTGATCGCTCAGCGCATTCAGCGCGGCTGGGCGGTGCAGCGTGATCAGGCCGGTGCGGCGCGGGCCGTCGCCACGCACGTCGGTGAGGATGCATTCGTAGGTCATGGCGGTCTCGTTGGATGAGTCGCCATGACTATACGGGCGCTGTGCGCCCGCGCTGCGGCCAGCGGCCTGCATGCCACCGGCGCTCGCCAGCCACTCGCCCGTGCGCAGGCACGGGCTCGGCGCGGGCCCGGCCAGCGGCCTGCATGCCGCCGGCGCTCGCCAGCCACTCGCCCGTGCGCAGGCACGGGCTCGGCGCGGGCTCGCTACTCGTGGTAGTCGTAGGCCTGGAAGCCGGCCAGCCGCACCAGGCTGTCGCGTTTGGCGGCGGCATAGTCGGCCAGGGCCATTTCGCGCACCAGTTCGGGGAAGGTGGTGGTGGGCGTCCAGCCCAGCATCTGGCGCGCCTTGGTGCCGTCGCCGAGCAAGGTTTCTACCTCGGTGAGGCGGAAGTAGCGCGGGTCGATGCGCACCACCACCTCGCCGGGTTTGCAGCGGGCGCGAATGTCGCCTTGAGCCGCAGGTTTGACGGACGTGACCACGCCGATCTCCTCCAGCCCCTGGCCCTTGAATTCAATGCCGATGCCCAGCTCGGCCGCGGCGAGCTGAACGAATTCGCGCACCGTGTGTTGCTCGCCGGTGCAGATGACGAAGTCTTCCGGCCGGTCTTGTTGCAGCATCAGCCACTGCGCGTGCACATAGTCGCGCGCGTGGCCCCAGTCGCGCGCGGCGCTGAGGTTGCCCAGGAACAAGGTGTCTTGCAGGCCGTGGGCGATGCGCGCCAGGGCGCGCGTGATCTTGCGCGTGACGAAGGTTTCGCCGCGCAGCGGGCTTTCGTGGTTGAACAGGATGCCGTTGCAGGCATACAGGCCGTAGGCCTCACGGTAGTTGACGCTGATCCAGTAGGCGTACAGCTTGGCCACGGCATAGGGACTGCGCGGGTAGAACGGCGTGGTCTCGCGCTGCGGCGTTTCTTGCACCAGGCCGTACAGCTCACTGGTGCTGGCCTGGTAGAAGCGGGTCTTGCTTGTCATGCCCAGGATGCGAATGGCTTCGAGCATGCGCAGCGTGCCCAGGCCATCGGCATTGGCGGTGTATTCGGGCGTATCAAAACTCACCGCCACATGGCTCATGGCGGCCAGGTTGTAGATCTCGTCGGGCTGCACCTGCTGCACGATGCGGATCAGGTTGGTGGAATCTGTGAGGTCGCCGTAGTGCAGCTTGAAGCGCGGGTTGTCTACGTGCGGGTCCTGGTAGATGTGGTCGATGCGGTCGGTGTTGAACAGGCTGGTGCGGCGCTTGATGCCATGCACCTCGTAGCCCTTGGCCAACAGCAGTTCGGCCAGGTAGGCGCCGTCCTGGCCGGTGACGCCGGTGATGAGGGCTCGTTTGCGGGTCATGCCTGTTCCTCTTGCGTTGCGGTGTTCGGGCTGTGAAAGGGGGCGCTGGCCTGGGCGCTGGCGTAAGTGCTGGCCATGCCATCGGCCAGGGCGATGCGCGCGCGCCAACCCAGCGCGGCCAGGCGGCTCACATCAAGCAGCTTGCGCGGCGTGCCGTCGGGTTTGCTGGCGTCGAAAACGATGCGGCCCGTGAAGCCCACGGCCGTGGCCACTTGCCGGGCCAGTTCGGCAATCGTCATGTCCACGCCCGTGCCCACGTTGAGCAAGGGGCCGGCGTAGCCTTGTTGCATGAGCGTGACGCAGGCATCGGCCAGGTCGTCCACATGCAAAAACTCGCGCCGCGGCGCACCACTGCCCCAGACCACCAGTTCCGCTGCACCTTGCTGTTTGGCTTCATGCGCCTTGCGCAGCAGGGCCGGCAGCACGTGGCTGCTCAGCAAGTCATAGTTATCGTTAGGTCCGTACAGGTTGGTGGGCATCACGCTCACGTACTGGCGGCCATGCTGGCGGTTGAAGGCGTCGCACAACGCGATGCCGGCAATCTTGGCCAGCGCATAGGCCGAGTTGCTGTCTTCCAGCGGCCCGGTGAGCAGGTACTCTTCCTTGATGGGCTGCGGGCAGTCGCGCGGGTAGATGCAACTCGAACCCAGGAACATCAGCCGTTGCACGCCCGCGGCATGCGCGCCGTGGATGAGGTTGGCCTCGATCATCAGGTTGTCGTGAATGAAGTCGGCGCGCTGCCGGTCATTGGCCAGGATGCCGCCGACCTTGGCCGCGGCGATGAAGATGTAGTCAGGCCGTTCGCGCGCCAGGAATTCATGCACGGCGGCCTGGTTGCACAGGTTCAGCTCAGCGCGGCTGCGCAGCAGCAAGTTGGTGTGGCCGCACCCGCGCAGCCGGCGCACCAACGCGCTGCCGACCATGCCGCGGTGGCCGGCAACGAAGATCTTGCTGTTCTGAGGGTCGATCACAGGGAGCCTTGAAGTCGCGCAGGGCACAGATGCGCCGGCCCACGGTGGCCGGCGCAGCCCAGGATTTCGGCACGGCGGCGGCAAACTGCAACCCGCCACGGTGTTGGCGTACACAAAGTCACTCTTCGCAGGCCTGGCACGCAGCGGCCTTTCGCGGCGGGCCGCGGCGCGCCGATATCCATCGCCAAGGGGCGTCAATTCGGCGTTTCCGGCTGTAAGCTCGCTTTTGCGGCGGCGCCAAGCTGTCGAATCGCCGGTTGTTGGGATGTTGTGCATCCCCACGCTGGCGCAAACTTCCACCTGCACATGGCAACCACTTATCGCAAGACGGCCAAGGGTCAAACCGAAGTCGAAACCCGCGCGAACCGCCTGCAGCCACGGCTGCGGCAGGTGTTGATCCTGGTCGACGGGCGGCGCAGCAATGAAGAGTTCGCCAAGATGCTGCCCGCCGCGCCGGAGCTGCTGGCCGAACTGGAAGCCGGGCAATTCATCGAGGTGGTGGCGGTGAGCCTGGACAAGCTGGCCACCCGCCCTGCCCCGCCGCAGGCCGCGCCGCCGCCGCCGCGCACGTTTGAACAACGCCGCAGCATGGCTGTGCGCAGCTTCATCGACCAGGTGGGCCCGATGTCCGAGGCGCTGGCCATGAAGATGGAGCGCAGCAGCACCCTGGCTGAACTGCGCCCGCTGCTGGAGCTGGCCCGCAGCATCATCGCCAACGCGCGCGGCGCGCAGGCCGCGGCAGACTTTGCCGCGCGCCACATCGAGCGCGGCTGAGCTATTCCTTTTGTGCCTGCTGCGGCGCGCGTTGCAGCATCAGGTCGACATAAGTCTCGGCGTCTTGTCTGATCTTGATGCGCACCGGCAGGTACTGCAGCGACGGCGCAAACCATACCTCGGCCACCAGGTCGCCCCCCGGGCGGGTGTCGCGCCGCGGCTTGACGTGGAAGGTCTCGATCGGGCCCATCGGCGTGTCCAACACCTCACGCGCTAGCACGTCGTAGACCCAACGGTCCACGTTGCTGGGCAAGGCCAGCGGCACTTCGAGTGAGCGGCCCGGTTGCAGCAGCTCGGGCTTGAGCGTGAACAGGTAGGTGAGCTGCACGAACTGGCTGGCACTGTCTTGCACCCCGGCCAGGCGCTCATGCTCCTTGCCACCGGGCAGCACGATGCGCATGTCGTCAAACGTGATGCTGCGCCGGCGCGGCTCGCGCAGCATCTGGCGCGTTTCTTCTTGATAGCGCTGCGGGCGCAGGCCTTCGGGGCTCAATTCACCATCGCTGCTCATGCGCCGGCTCACCAGCGGCGCAAAGTTGGGGCCTACGCGCACGTCAAGGTGAACCTGGTAGCGCGTGCCGCTGCGCAGCCACTCCACTTGCGCCGTGCCTTGCACCTCGCCACGGAAGTTGCCGCGCAGTTGATAACTCAGGCGCGTGGAGGGCGGCCATTCAAAGCCTTGGGCAGTGGCCGGCGATGCCACGGCGGGCACGGGTGGGGCCGCTGGCAGGGGTGGCGTGCTGGCCGCGGCAGCTTGGGTGGGTTCAGGCGCGGCGGCCAGCGCGGTGGCCGCTTCATCAACGGGTTTCGGCGCGGGCTCGGGCGCGGCCTGGGCCAAGGTGTCGGGCATGGGCACGGGCGTGGGGCTGGGCTCGGGTGGCGGGGGCGCCTCGGCCATGGCGGGCGGGCGCGACGCGCCTGGCGTGGCTTGTGCGGCCGAAGCCGGCGGCGCCGCAGCGGTGGCGGCGCGCGGGCGCTGCACGCTCGGCGGTGCGGTGGGCGCAGGCGGCGGCGCGGTGGGCGCCAGGTCGCGCACGAAGGCCACTTCGATTCGCCGCAGTGCGCGCTCGCCGCTGCCTTCACCCAAAGTGTCCAACGGCACCACCAGGCCCAGGCCGGCATGCAGCAGCAACACGCTCAGCACCACGCCCAAGGCTGCCAGGCGGCGCGCCGCGGGCATGCGTGAAGCCACTTCGATGGGCATGTGCGCGTTCACAGCAGCCCGCAACCCACAGCCACCTTCACCCGCCCAGCCAGCCCCGGCGCAGGGCGGCGGCCTGGGGTGTGGCGTGCGGCGCCAGCGCCAGCGTCACGCTGGACACATCGGGCGGCGGCGCGGGCACCTGCATGGTGAGCACGCGCTGGTCGCGCACCAGCAGCAGCGTGGCAGCGGCGTTGGCGGCCAGCCAGGCGCGGGCGTCGTCAAGCCGGCGGATGCGCCAGCCGTCCACCGCCAACAATTCATCGCCCGCGGCCACGCCGGCTGCTTGCGCCACACCGCCGCGCAACACGTTCTTCACCATCACGCCGCTGACCGGGCCTTCTGACACCCGCACGCCCCAGGCGCTGGCCAGGTTGCCTTCGCCGCGCTGCACTTGCACGCCGAAGGCAAGCAACAGCGCAGGCAGGGGCAGCTCTTCTGTGCCGTGGACGAACTGCTTCAGCTCATCGGCCACCGCCTTGCCGCCGGCACTGCGCACGGCGGCAAAGATGTCGGCTTCGCTGATTGGCCCGCCTTGGCTCGGCGGCCCGCCGCCGCTGGCGCGCCACAACGCGCGCATCACGTCATCCAGACCGGTCTTGCCCTTGACCCGCAAACGCAAGTCCAGCGCCAGCGCCACCAGGGCGCCCTTGGTGTAGTAGCTCACCGTGGCGTTAGGCGTGTTCTCGTCTGTCTTGTAGTACTTCACCCAGGCGTCGAAGCTGGCCTGGGCCACGCTTTGCACGGCGCGCCCGGGCGTGGCCAGCACGCCTTGCAAGGTCTTGCCCAGCAGATTGAGGTAAGCCGGTTCGTCGATCAAGCCGGCGCGGCGCAACAGCAGGTCGTCGTAGTACGAGGTGAAGCCTTCAAAGAACCACAACAGCTCGGTGTAGTTCTCGCGCGTGTCGTCAATGCACGCCAACTCAGTGGGCTTCAGGCGCTTGACGTTCCAGGTGTGGAAGTACTCGTGGCTCACCAGCCCGAGCAGCCGCGTGGTGCCCTCGCCGAGGTTGGCTTGGCCGCGGCGCGGCAGGTCGCGCCGGGCGCACAGCAGCGCCGTGCTGGCACGGTGCTCCAGGCCGCCGTAGCCGTCTTCCACGGCATTGAGCAAGAAAACATAGCGCTTGAACGGCGGCGGCTGTTCGCCATGCCAAAAACGAATCTGCGCTTCGCAGATGCGCTGGGCATCGGCCAGCAGGCGCGGCCCATCGAACGACGGCAAGGCACCGCTGACGACGAATTCATGCGCCACCCCGCAGGCCTTGAAGCTGCCGCGCCAGAACGCGCCCAACTCCACCGGGTGGTCGATCAGCTCTTCGTAGTCAGCGGCCACGAAGGTGTTGCGCCCGGCGCCCGCGGTCATCGCGCTGGCCACCTGCCAGCCCTTGGGCAGGCCGCTTAAACGCAAGTGTTGCGGCTGCTGTTCAGCGCCATGCACGCGCAGCAGCAGGCTGCTGGCGTTGAAGAAGCCACGCTGCGCATCAAGGAACGCGGTGCGCACCGACGTGTCGAAGGCATACACGTCATAGCTGAGCTGCAGCGCCACACCGGCCCGGCATTCGAGTTGCCAGGTGGTTTTGTCGCGCTGCACCAGCGCGCAAGGCGTGTTGCCCTGCGTGGCCACCAGGCCGCTCAGGTGGCGCGCAAAGTCGCGCACCATGTAGCTGCCGGGCAGCCACACCGGCAGGCTCACCACCTGCCTGGCCTGCGGCCGCGCCACCTTCAGCGTGACGCGATACAGGTGCGCATGAGGCTGCGCCGGTTCGACCCGGTGTTCGATCATCTTGACCAGCGGCTCAACCCTTCTTGCCCGCGGCCAGGTGCTTTTCGATTTGCTCCACCGGCATCACCCCGGGCACGCGCGTGCCGTCTTCGAAGAACACCGCCGGCGTGCCGTTGACGCGGTGCTTCTGGCCGAAAGCGACGTTGCGCTCCAGCGCGCCATCGTCGCACTTGCCCATGGTCTTGGGCGGGTTGACGTTGTCGAGCATCCAACTGCGCCACACCTTGGCGGCTTCCTTGTTGCACCAGATGTCGCGCGACTTGGCGGTGCTGTCAGGCCCCAAGATGGGCAGCAAGAAGGTGTAGATGGTGACGTCTTTCACGCCCAGCAGATCGCGCTCGAAGCGCTTGCAGTAGCCGCAGTTCGGGTCGACAAACACCGCCATCTTGCGGCTGCCGTTGCCCTGTTTGATGACCACCGAGTCTTTCAGCGGCAGCGCGGCAAATTCCACCGCGGTGAGTTTGTTGATGCGCGCTTCGGTGAGGTTGGTGCGCGTGCGGGTGTCGAACAGCGTGCCCTGGACGATGAAGTTGCCACTTTCATCGGTGTACAAGATTTCGGTGCCGATGCGCACTTCGTACAGCCCGGCGATCGGCGTCTTGGTCACTTCATCAATCTTCGGAAAGTTCGGCAGCCGCTCGGGCAGGTTCTTGCGAATCGCGGCCTCGTCGGCCGCGGCCGGGGCGCACAGCAAGGCGGTGGCCAGGGCCAGCAGGGTGGCGTGCAACTTCATGTTAATTCCTCAGGAATGCAGCGCACGCGCCGCAAGAAAGCGTTTGAGCGGGCCCAGGTGTTGCACCAGGGTCAGCCCGCGGTTGCGCAGTTCGCGCGCCAGCGGGTGCGGGTGGGCGAAGAGTTGCCACAGGCCGTCGGTCACGCCGCTCATGGCCAGGGTGGGCCCCAGGCGTGCACGGGCGTGGCGGCGCAGCATTCGTTCGTCGCCCAGCGCACGCCAGGGCTCACGCTGGCTGACCACCTGGCACAGGCTGGCGACATCGGCCAGGCCCAGGTTCAGGCCCTGGCCGGCCAAGGGGTGGATGACATGCGCGGCATCACCCAGCAGCACCCAGCCCGGGCCGCAAATGGGCTGCGCGCGGCCCAGCGCCAGCGGCCAACTGGTGCGCTCGCCGGCCAGGCGTAAGGTGCCCGCAGCGCCTAGCGTGGCCTCGTTCAGCGCCTGCTCGAAGGCCGCATCGCCCAGCACCATCAGCTCAGTGGCGCGCGCATCAGGCACCGACCACACCAGAGCGTAGCCATGGTCGGGTTGCGGCCGGTCAAACGGCAGCAAGGCCAGCACTTCGGGCGCGCGCAGCCATTGGCGTGCCTGGCCACGGTGCGGCGCATCGGCCAGCAGCCGCGTGGCCACGGCCTGGTGGCCGTAGTCGTGGCTCGACCATTGCACACCCAGGGCCTGGCGGGCGGCGCTGGCGCGGCCTTCGGCCAGCACGTGCAGCGGCGCGTTCACCTCGGCCGCGCCGACCCACTGCACATGCGGGGCAAAGCGCAGCGCGGCGCGCAAGGCGTCATCGAGCGCAGCGGCATCGGCGATCCAGGCCAGCGCCTCGGTGGCCTGCGCCCAGGCTGAAAAGTCGAGCACGGCGCCATGCGCGTCGCCCTCGATGTGCATGTCGTAAACCGGGGTGCGCGCGTCTTCGGGCAAGGCTTCCCAGACCTTGAGCTGGGCCAGCAGCGCCAGCGAACCGGCGTTCAGCGCATAGGCCCGAATGTCGCCTTGCTGCGGCGCTTGCTCTTGCCCGGCCAACGCCACGCGCAGCCCGCCGCGGGCCAGCCCCAGCGCGGCAGCCATGCCCACGCAACCGGCACCGCGCACACAAACATCAAAGTCGTTGTTCACCGGGTAATTGTAGGCAGCGGCCCTGGGCACAATCGGCGCCTTTGAGTGACAAGGGGAGCGTCTTGAGTCTGCTTGAATGCCGAGTGGCCGCGCTGGCCGTGTACCCCGTCAAGTCGTGCGCCGGCATCGAACTGACGCAGGCCCAGCTCACGCCGACCGGCTTGCAGTGGGATCGGCAATGGATGGTGGTTGACGAACAAGGCGTCTTCCTCAGCCAGCGCGAGTTGCCGCGCATGGCACTCATCCACTGCGCGCTGCGCACCAGCATGTTGGAACTACGCGCCCCCGGCATGCTGGCCTTGCACGTGCCGCTGGCCTTTGATGACTCCGGGCCGCCGCTGCGCGCCCAGGTGTGGGCCGACACGGTGAAGGCGCAAGACTGCGGCACTGTCGCCGCGCAATGGCTCACCGACTTCCTGGGCCGCCCGGCCCGGCTGGTGCGCTTTGACCCGCGCCGCCAGCGCGATTGCGATGCCAGGTGGTTGGCCGGATTGCCTGCGCACACCGCATTTGCCGACGGCTTTCCGCTGCTGGTGACCAGCACCGCTTCATTGGCCGAGTTGAACCGCCGGCTGCATGCGCGCGGCGTGGCCGCCGTGGCGATGGCGCGCTTTCGGCCCAATGTGGTGTTGGACGGTTTGGCGGCACACGACGAAGACCATGTGCGCGGCCTGCGCATTGGTGGCACCGCCAGTGGCATCGAGTTGCGCCTGGTCAAACCCTGCGGGCGTTGCAGCATCCCCGATGTGGAGCCCGCCACCGCGCGCGTCGGGCATGCCGTGTCCGATGAACTGGCCAGTTATCGCAGCGACCCGCGCGTGAACGGCGCCGCCACCTTTGGCGTGAATGCGGTGGTGGTGTCAGGGCAAGGCAGCATGTTGACGGTGGACGATTTGGCCCAAGCCGAGCTGGGTTTTTGAAAGCTCGGTCTTGCACCGCCTGAGCAACTTGCAGCTGTTCACGATATGCGTGCTGATCTGGAGCACGACCTGGCATGCCATCGTCTACCAGATCGCCGAAGTGCCGCCGGAATGGGGCGTGGCCCTGCGCTTCAGCCTGGCCGGCCTGGTGGTGTTGGCGGGCTGCCGTTGGCACGGGCAGCGCTTGCGCTTCACGCCGCGCGCGCATGCGCTGTTCGCGCTGCAAGGCGTGTTCATGTATTCGCTGTCGTACATCTGCGTCTACCATGCTGAAGCGCATGTGCCTTCGGGCCTGGTGGCGGTGGGCTATTCGGCCTCACCCCTGCTCGGCGGCCTGGGCGCCTGGCTGCTGTGGCGCAGCCCGTTGCCGGCGCGTTTCGTGGCCGGCGGGGTGGCTGGCGTGGTGGGCGTGGCACTGATTTTCTGGCCTGAGTTCGGCAAGGCCGGCGCGGCTGCCGCGCTGGGCACGGCCTTCACCGCCGCAGCCGTGTTGCTCGCCACGGTGGGCGGGCTGTTGGTGCACGCCGGCGCGCGGCGCGACACGCCGTTCTGGCCCAGCCTGGGCTATTCATTGTTCTACAGCAGCCTGTGTTCGACCGCGCTGGCCGGGCTGAGCGGCCTGCCTCTGATGCTGCCCGGCAGCGTGCAGTGGTGGGGCTCGCTGGCCTACCTGGTGCTGGCCGGCACGGTGGTGGCCTTTGCCTGCTGGCTCACGCTGCAACAGCGCCTGGGCCCGGGCAAGGCCGGCACCGTGGGCGTGGCCACGCCGG
>JANOXU010000200.1:0-19599 GCA_031418595.1 Burkholderiales bacterium | reverse complement strand
CAGCGCCGACAGCGCCGTGCTGCCGGCCGACCTGGCGGCGCGCATGGCCGGCGACGCGGCCCACCCGTGGCTTGAAGCCGCCGGGTTGGAGGTGGTGCTGGCGCTGGCGCGGCTGAGTGATGAAAAAGACCTGCCCACCTTGCTGCGCGCATTTGCGCTGCTGGCCGCAACGCGCCCGCAGGCCCGGCTGGTGGTGTGCGGCGAAGGGCCGCAGCGCCGTGCCTTGCAGGCCTTGGCGCAAGAACTGGGCGTGGCCCCGCGCGTGGCCCTGGTGGGCGTGGTGGCCAACCCCTTTGCCAGCCTGGCGCGCGCGCGCGCGTTCGCGCTCAGCTCGCGCTTTGAGGGCTTTGGCAATGTGCTGGTCGAGGCCATGGCCTGCGGCGTGCCGGTGGTCAGCACCGATTGCCCGGTGGGCCCGCGCGAGATCTTGCAAGACGGCCGCTACGGCGCGCTGGTGCCGGTGGGCGACGCGCCCGCCCTGGCCGCGGCGCTGGCGCGTGCGCTCGACGGTGGGCAACCTGAAGGCGCGCGCGCGTTCGCGCAGCAGTTCACCGAAGACCGCTGCGCCGCGGCCTACCGCAAGTTGATTGAAACGTTGCTGCCCGCGGTTTAGGTCAGCGCGCTCAGCGCCGGCGCAGCCGCCGCGCCAGCGCCACCAAGGCGGGCTGCCGGCGCACGAGGTGGCGCGCGCGCCAGGCGGCCATGGCCGGCAGGCCGCGCCACGACAGCGCCACGCAGGCATCCAGCAGCGGCCGCGGCGTGGTCTTGAAGATGCGCTTGTGGGCGTAGTCGCCGATGGCGAAATCGAACTGCCGGCAACCTTGTTCGTGCAGGTGGGCAATGGTACGTTCCAAGATCAGTTTGCCCGGCGCACAGTGCTTCCAGGCGTCGCCCGCGAAGCTGACGCGCAGCATGGTGTAGCAGCCGCCTTCAAGCAAGCCGTACAGCGCGGCGATGGCCTGGTCGCCGTGCATCAGGGCGGTGAGCACCACCTGGCCGCTGTGCAGCCCGTCTTGCAGCAAGCCGGCGTAAAGCTGGCTGTGCGCAGCGTCGTTGAGCCGGTAGCCCGGTGTGCCGGCCAGCCGGGCGTGTTGCATGGCTTCGAGTTGCTGGTACAGGTGCAGCGCCTGCGCCGGCTCGCTGGCACGCAAGAAGTGCGCGCCTTCGATGCGGCTGAACACACGCCAGGTGCGCTCGAATTCCTTGCGCACGTTTGTGGCCAGGCTGTGGCGCCAGTCGTCATAGGCGCCGTCGATGCTGAAGTGGTTGCCGAACATGTTGCAGGGCTGGCAGGGCAGCGCCAGGGCCAGCGGGTTGGGCTGGCCACCCACGTGGGTGAGCAGCTTGTCGATGCGCAGCAGGTCGTTGCCGGCCAGCGCTTGCTTCAGCGCCCGCCACAGCGGCGCGGCGCAGCTTGCGTCAAACGTTAGGTCTGGGTTCAACAGCGGGCCGTTGTAGTCGCTCACGCCGTGGTCGGGCGGCTCCACGATGGCCAGGCGGCCCTGGCGGCGGCGCACCAGGGGCAGCAGCATCGCATCAGCCTTGTCGCCCTCGCGTCGTGCGCACAACAGCAGCGGCTCCAGGCCGGGCTGGCGGCCCAGCGTGGCGTACCAGTGGCGCAGCCAGGCGGCGCTGTGAAACGGCGTGGGGGCGGGCGTGGCCAGGCGCTGCCAGCGCGCCAGGAAGTCGCTCAACGAGGCGATGCGTTGCACGCGCCAGGGCAGGCCGGCGTGTTGACCGGGCGCGGCCGCGGCGCTGGTGGCGGCTGTCGGCCGCGCGCCGGCCACTGCGCTCGAAGTCGGGTTCACCGGTGGTAGGCCGGGATGTCGGTCATGCCGCCGGGCGCGTGCACAGACAGGCGAAAGTCGATCGGCCGCGCCTGGCTTTGCAAACGTTGCGCCCAACGGCTGCGGCGCCAAACGGCTTGCAGCACGGCCTTGGCCCAAAAGCCCGGGCCGCTCAAGGCGCGGCTGCGCGGGGCGTGCCCGAAGTGCCGGCGCAGCACGCCGTTGGCCAGGGTGACCATTTGTGCGCGGCGGATGCGCGGCGTCCAGTGTTCGGTGGTCACCGAGATGTTCAGGCTGTCCAGGTTGTCCACCCGGTGCGGCGAGTTCAGCGGCCAGTGCAGCATCTGGCCGGGTTCGAGTTCCATCAGCACCGCATCATGGTCGAACGCCGGGTCGTACGGCAGCTTCACTTCCACGCCACTCAGGGCGATGTCTTCCAGCGCCGCGGCCGGCAGGTAAGGCGCATGCGGCGGGTAGATGTACACCCGCTTGCGCCCGGCGATCTGCCACAACGTTTGCCCCGGCAAGTCAGCGTGGTAGGGCACCTGCGCCAGCGGGCTGGAAATGAGGATGCCCATGCGCAGCGCGCCGGCATCAAAACTGGGCAGGGCGGCGCGCAACTCGGCGTAGGCGGCGTCCTGCAAGGCGCCGTAGCGTGGGTCAACCAGGTGCACGTTGCGCAGGTTCAACCACAGGCCACCGCGCGCGATGGTGTCGATGACCTGGCGGCCGCTCAAGCCGCCCAATTCACCTTCGCGCCAACGCCGCGCGGCGCTGCCCTGGCTCGACGTGGCCACCAGTGAAAAGTGCTCGGCCGGGTAGCGCTCGATCAGGCTGGCCAGCGCGTCCAGGCTGAACAGCGGGCTTCGCGCCCAGCCGTGGTGCAGGCGTTGCGGCGCCTGGCCCCACAGCCGGGCCTGGGCCGCATCGAGATCCTTGAACACGTTGGCAGGCATGGGCGGTCAAGCAAGTCTGTGCAGCCGGCATGCTAGGTTTGATGCGCGTCGAACGGGTGGGAGATGGCGTGACTTCCTGGGCGAGCCGCGCGGCCGTGCTCTCCAGCCCCAGGCCCGACAGGCTCCTATCGAGCGATCTGATCTCGTGCAACCTGGTTGGCCGCCAGCGCGGCGCGACCCGTTCTCGCAGTTGATGGCTGCCGTCGAAGGCTGCAGATGTTGGCTGGGGTTGGTGGCTGGGCTTGATGGTCGTCTGGCCAAAAGTGCAGTTCAGGACTATCCTTGTCAAAGAGTCCACCACCGGATCAACCCATGAGCGCCGTATTCGCCCCACAGGCCGCTGCAGTCAGCCCCGAGCAAATGGCCGCAGCCGGCCTGCGCGCCTACGCCGGCATGGCCGCAGCGTGGGGCCTGAGCGTCGACGAACAGTTGGCCTTGCTGGGCGAGCCGCCGCGTTCCACCTACTTCGCCTGGCGCAAGCAACCCGACGGCGCCAGGCTGCCGCGCGACACGCTGGAGCGGCTGTCCAACCTGCTGGGCATCTACAAGAGCCTGCAGATCCTCTTTCCCGCCACCGAGGTGGCCGACGCCTGGCTGCGCAAGCCCAATGCCGCGCCGCTGTTTGGCGGGCGCAGCGCCTTGCAGCGCATGCTGGCCGGCAACGTGAGCGACCTGAACGCCGTGCGGCGTTACCTCGACGGCGTGCGCGGCGGCGGCTGGTCTTGAGCAGTTTGCAAGTGCGCCGCGTGCGCTGGGCGCAGGCCTGCCGCATCGTGCCCACGCGCTACCCGGCGGTGAACCTGTTCGACCGCGTGGCCAGTGCCGCAGACTTTGACGCCCTGTATGCGCTGGAGGCGCTGACCAACGAGCGCCTGCGTGATGAAACCGGGCGGGTCGAATGGGTGCCGCAAGGCGACCGCATCTTCGGCCCCGGCAGCGGGCCCATCATGGCCGCGTTCACGCATGTCAACACCGAAGGCAGCCGCTTCGGCAACGGGCAGTTTGGTGTGTTCTATGCCGCGCGCGAACGCGCCACGGCGGTGGCCGAAACCCGCTACCACCACGCGCGCTTCCTGGCCGCCACCCATGAGGCGGCCATGCACCTGCCCATGCGGCTGTACCACGTGGCCATCGATGCCAAGCTGCATGACCTGCGGCCGCTGGGCGCTGTGCCGGCGTCGATTCACGCCCCGGGCGACTACAGCCGCTCACAGGCGCTGGGCGCGCGGCTGCGCCAGGCCGGTTCAGCGGGGGTGGCCTATCGAAGCGTGCGCCTGGAGGGTGGCCAATGCGTAGGCTTGCTCCGCCCACGCGGCGCCAGCGCTTGCCTGCATGCCGCCTACTTGCTTTATGCGTGGGACGGCGTGCGGTTCACCGATGTCTACGAAAAATTCTCCTAGTCCATCTGCGTGACGAATTTCGTTGTCAGGTAGCCGTCGAACGTCTCGCTGCCGCCTTCGCTGCCGATGCCGCTGTCTTTGATGCCGCCGAACGGTGTTTCGGGCAGGGCCTGGCCGAAGTGGTTGATGTTGACGATGCCGGCTTCGATGCCGTTTTGAATCCTCAGCGCGCTCTTGGTCGAGGTGGTGAAGGCGTATGACGACAGGCCATAGGGCAGCGAGTTCGCGCGCCGGATGGTCTCGTCCAGATCCTTGAACGGCACGCACGGCGCAATCGGGCCGAAGGGTTCGCTGTTCATCACCAGGCTGTCGGCCGCCAGGCCGGTCAGCACGGTGGGCGCGAAGAAGTTGCCCGTGCTGCCGATGCGCTCGCCGCCGAGTTCAATGCGCGCGCCGCCGCGCCGGGCGTCGGCCACCATTTCTTCCATCACCGGCAGGCGCCGGGCGTGGGCCAGCGGGCCCATGCGGGTGTCGGCCTCCAACCCAGGGCCGACCTTGATCTTGCGCGTGGCTTCAATGAAGCGGGCCATGAAACGGTCAAAGGCCTTCTCCTGCACGAAGAATCGCGTGGGCGAGACGCAGACCTGGCCGGCGTTGCTGAACTTGAGCGTGCTGAGCATGTCGGCGGCGCGTTCCACGTCGGCGTCGTCGCACACGATCACCGGCGAATGGCCGCCCAACTCCATGGTCACGCGCTTCATGTGTGCGCCGGCCAATGCAGCGAGCTGTTTGCCCACCGGCACCGAGCCGGTGAACGACACCTTGCGCACGATGGGCGAGGTGATGAGGTGTTGCGACACTTCCGACGGCACGCCCCAGACCACGTTCAACACCCCCGGCGGCAGGCCGGCGTCGTGGAAGATACGCGCGATGGCCACCACCGCGCTGGGCGTGTCTTCCGGGCCCTTGATGATGATGGTGCAGCCGGCGCCGATGGCCGCGCTGATCTTGCGGATGGCCTGGTTGTACGGAAAGTTCCAGGGCGTGAACGCGGCCACCACGCCCACCGGTTCGCGCAGTGACATTTGCCGAACGTTAGGCGTGCGCGGCGGGATCACGCGGCCGTAGATGCGGCGGCACTCTTCGGCGTGCCAGTCGCAATGGTCGGCGCAGCGCATGACTTCGCCCACCGCTTCAGCCAGCGGTTTGCCCATGTCTTGCGTGATGTTGCGGCCGATGTCGTTGGCGCGCTCGCGCGACAGCTCACCCACCTTGCGCAGGATGCGGCTGCGCTCCATGGGCGAGCTGTGCTTCCAGGTGTCGAAAGCGCGCGCCGCGGCGGCCAGGGCACGGTCGAGGTCGGCGCGGGTGGCATGCGGCAGTTTGCCGATGGCCAGGCCGCTGGCGGGGTCGAACACGTCTTGTTCGTGCCGCCCTTCGCCCTGAATGAACTGGCCGTCGATGTAAAGGCTGAGGTCTTGGTACATGGTGGGCTGCGGTTGATGAAAACGCGCGAGCCTACCAGCAGACCGCAGCGGCGCGGGTGCGCCGGGGTGTCAGCGGCTGCGCTGGTCTTTCAGGCGCAGCATCAGCTTCATGTATTCGAGGTGCGCGTGCAGTTCTTCCATCTGCGTGCGCAGCCGCTGCAGCGCGGCCATGCGCGTCTCCAGGTTCGCAGGGGGCAGGGCGGAGACGGGCTTGGGCGGCTGGGGCTGGTTCATGGCGGCGCTCTCGTGTGGTGCCAGCATCTTCGCGCCGCACCGCGCCGCGCGGCAACCCCGCGCCTGCGGTGCGCCACCCCCTTGTCTAGACGTCTGGCGCGGCCCGCAGGAACATGCTGCCTGCGGGTGCCGCCAAGGCTCAGCGATACAGCACCTGCGCCTTCAGGTTGTCGATCACCTGCCCGCCCAAACGCCGGTACTCATTGCCGACAGCCGGCGCACACACCGCTGTGGGTGTGCGGTCTTCCAGGCGGCGCTGGATATGCAGGGTCTGCCCTTTTTGCGTGTAACTGGCTTCAAATCGCTGCACGCTGCTGGCCAATTTGAGTGGCGGCGGCAGGCCCGAAATCTTCATGCCCTTGGGCAGTTCAATCAGGTAAGTCTCCACCGCCACGCCGTTGGTGCACGCCGTGTCGTGGCGCACAGGCTCACCATCATCGGCCTGAACCATGCCGCCCACCGTGGTGCCGCCCACCAAGGGCATGACGAAGAAGGCGCCCGGCCCGGGCAGCCGTACAAATCGTTCCACACGGGTCAAGGTCAGGGTCAGGTCGTACTCGTCATTCAGCGCCGTGGCATCGGACATATCAACCTGGCCATGGCCGTTCAGGCCCATGCCACGCAGCATGTCGCGCACCATGTCGGGGCGGCTTTCCTGCGGCAGTTGGCGTGCCCACTCGCGCATGCCGATGGCCGCATCGCCCTCGTAATGCACCTTCACCGTGCCAGACAGTGAGCCGTCCGGCGCCAGCTTCAACCGGCTGTCAGTGGTCTGGCGCCGCGCCAAGGCGGGAATGGGCGTGGCCGCACCGTCGCGCCACCGGCCCACATGCAAAACGGGCTTGCCGCGCAATGGAAAGGGCAACACACCAAAGGGTTGATGCTTGGCGGTGGCATCGACGTACAAGTTCAGTTGCGGGATGTAGTTGATGACGTGGTTCACCGCGCCGACTTGCGGGATGGCGGGCAACTGGTATTCATTGCCCGCATTGATCAGCGCTTGCTCGCTGGCAATGCCGCGCGCCGCGAGCAGCGCTTGCAGCAGGGTGGCGTGGTCTTTGCAGTCGCCCATGCGGTTGTCCAGGACCTTGTCCACCTCGCGCGGCACCACGGTGCCCACGCCCACGCAGTTGCCACCATAGGTGATCTTGGTGGACACCCACTCGTACAGGGCGCGCGCCTGCTCGCGTGCCTCGCTGCGGCTGCCCACGATCTCCTGCGCCAGCGCGCGCACGCGCACGCTCGGCTCGGCCTTGGCCGTGGCCCGCGCACCGTAGGCCGCGGCGATGGCTTGATAGCTTGCAAAGGTGGAAAAGGCGGCGCCGACTTCTTCGTTGCTGTTCACCACCGAGTAGTCGCGCCGCGTGCTGCGCTGGGGCTGCGGCTGGCTCCATTGCCATTGCACGCGCTTGCGCGCGCCGGGCATGTCTTGCTCGCTTTGCTGCATCTGCCGCCCGGCAAATTGCGCTTGCAGCGCGGCGGGAAATTCCACGCTCACGCGCACATCGTCGTATGCGGTGTCGCGCCCGAAGCTGAAGGCTGCGTCGAACTGGCCGGGAAAAATGGGCTCGCTTTGCACGATGCGGTAGCTCAGCGACACGGTGTCGCCCACCGCCAGCTCTGGGAACACCACCGAGACGGTGGAGAAGTCTGAAAACGCCGGCGATGCCGAATCGCGCCCTTGGCTGGTGTTGACTTGGTAGTTGTCCTTGGGCACCTCAATGTGCCGGCCATCGGCCTTGCGCGTGAAGGCCTGCACCACTTCCACTTTCTGCACGCTGGTGCTGTGGCTGATCGTGGCCTTCTTCGCCCATTCAAGCGCTTGTGGCTGCAAGACCGTCAGGCTCCATTGCCGGGTCTCGACCGACGTCATGTCGTCGTTGATGGCAATGCCGACGTGAAACTGCCCATAGCGAATGGGCGGCTCCTGGATCGGCCGGTCTTGCGCCTGGGTGGAAGACAGCGCGGCCAGGGCCAGCGCCAGGGCAGCGCAAGGTGACCTCTTCATTTCAGACTCCCTTCAGGTTTTTTCTTCAGCCATGCCGACAACGCAGAGCGTCGCCGGCCAGCCCCTGAAGCCTAACGTCTGAGTTCAGCCGTTGCCCGCGAGCAAACCCTTGGCAATGATGTTGGCCTGGATCTCTGCCGCGCCCTCAAACACATTCAGGATGCGCGCGTCGCACAGCACCCGGCTGATGCGCGACTCGAGCGCATAGCCGTTGCCGCCGTGGATTTGCAGCGCGTTGTCGGCGTTCGCCCAGGCCACGCGCGCGGCCAGCAGCTTGGCCATGCCGGCTTCGCTGTCGCAGCGCTGGCCGGCGTCTTTGCGCCGCGCGGCGTGCAAGGTGAGCTGGCGCGTGAGCATGGTTTCAACCGCCATCCAGGCCAACTTGTCGGCCACGCGCGGGAAGTTGATGAGTGCCTGGCCGAACTGCTGACGCTGCAACGCATAACCCAGCCCGAGTTCCAGGGCGTTTTGCGCCACGCCCACGGCACGCGCGGCGGTCTGGATGCGGGCACTTTCAAACGTGCGCATCAGTTGCTTGAAGCCCTGGCCGGGCACGCCGCCGAGCAGCGCCGAATGCGGCACCGCGAAGCCGTCGAACGCGATCTCGTATTCCTTCATGCCGCGGTAGCCCAGCACTTCAATTTCGCCGCCGCTCATGCCCGGTGCCGGGAACGGCGTGCTGGCATTGCCGCGCGGCTTTTCGGCCAGGAACATGCTCAGGCCCTTGTAGCCGGGCTCGCCGGTGCGCACCAACAGGGTCATCAGATCGCTGCGCGCGCCGTGGGTGATCCAGGTCTTGTTGCCGTGCACGCGCCAGGTGTCACCTTCGCGCACGGCGCGGGTTTTCAGGTGCCCCAGGTCGGAGCCCACGTCGGGCTCGGTGAAGCAGGCGGTGGGAATGACATGCCCGGCAGCAATGGCCGGCAGCAAGCGTTGCTGCTGTTCCGGTGTGCCGCTGGCGCTGATCAACTCAGCCGCGATCTCGGTGCGCGTGCCCAGCGAACCCAGCGCGATGTGGGCACGCGACAGCGCTTCCGTCACCACGCACATCGCCACCTTGCCCAGGCCCAGGCCGCCGTGGGCTTCGGGCACGGTCAGGCCGAACACGCCGAGCTGTGCCAGTTCTGCCACCACGGCATCGGGTACCAATTCGTTGCGCAAGTGCCAGCCGTGCGCGGCGTCGGCGTGGTCGTCAGCAAAGCGGGTAAAGGCTTCGCGCGTGTGCTGCCAGTCGGGGTCAAACAGGCCGGCATCACCAAAACGATGGGCCCGTGATCCTTCAGCCAGCAGCGCGGCCAGGCGGGCGCGGCGCTGCGGGCTGAAGCCTTCGCGGCGCAAGGCTTGGACGGACGCCGCGCCATTGAAAGCGGCCAACGCGGCGGCGCCGGCCAGGCTTTCAGCGCGAAATACCTCGCCCGGGCTCATGGCCAACCCCCCGCTCAACTGCGCCAGGTATTCGCCAAACCCGGCGTGCAGCAACAGCGTTTCCAGTTCGCCCAGCGCGCCGGCCTGTTGCAGGGCCTGGGCCCAGGCCAGGGCACATTCCAGCGCGCTCACGTAGGTGGCGGCCCAGGCCAGGCCGTGGCAGCGCGCCTGCTCGCGCTGCAAGGCGGCGGCGTCGCAGCCCGGGGCCACCAGTGCGGTGGCGGCGCGGCGCATATCGGCCAGCAGGGTCTGGGCCTGCGCCAGGGCGTGGTGGCATTCGTCGAGGGTGAAGGTTGATTCGTTCATCGACCAAGTATGGCGCGGTATCGTGCCGGGTTCAGACACAAGCCCCGCGCAAGGACACCCGCCATGGCCCTGGACAACGACACCTTCGAGTTGCTGCTGGCCAGCGTGCAGCGCTTCATTCGCGAGCGCCTGGTGCCGGCCGAGAACGAAGTGGAAGACAGCGACGACGTGCCGGCCGAAATCATGGCCGACATGAAGACCATGGGCCTGTTCGGCCTGTCCATCCCCGAGGTCTATGGCGGCATCGGCCTGAGCATGGCGCAGGAAGTGGCGTTGATGCATGAGTTTGGCCAGACGGCGCTGGCCTTTCGCTCGGCCTTCGGCACCAACGTGGGCATCGGCTCGCAAGGCATCTTGATCGACGGCACCGAAGCCCAGAAGCAGCAGTACCTGCCGCGCGTGGCCAGTGGTGAGCTGATGATGTCGTTCGCGCTCACCGAGCCGGGTGCGGGCTCTGACGCCGCGGCCATCACCACCCGCGGTGAATTGCAGGGCGACCATTACGTGCTCAACGGCGCCAAGCGCTTCATCACCAACGCGCCGCGCGCCGGCGCCTTCACCCTGATGGCGCGCACTGAAGGCCCGGGCGCAGGCGGCATCACGGCCTTCATCGTGCCGGCCGGCAGCCCTGGCCTCACGCTGGGCGCACCCGACCGCAAGATGGGCCAGCGCGGCACCAAGACCTGCGACGTGGTGTTGCAAGACGTGCGCGTGCCGGCGGCCAACATCATCGGCGGCGTGCCCGGGCGCGGCTTCAAGACGGCGATGAAGGTGCTGGACCGTGGCCGCATCCACATGTCGGCGCTGGCCTGTGGCCTGGCGCGCCGGGTGTTGAACGAGTCGGTGGCCTATGCGCGCGAACGCAAGCAGTTCGGCCAGCCGATTGGTGAATTTCAGCTCGTGCAGGCCATGCTCGCCGACGCCCAGGCCGAGCTGTATGCCGGCTGGTGCATGGCTCAGGACTGCGCGCGCCGCTTCGATGCCAAGCCAGCGGGCGTGGTGGACACTGAAGTGAGCATGCTGGCCGCGTGCAGCAAGATGTTTTGCACCGAAATGGCCGGCCGCGTGGCCGACCGCGGCGTGCAGATCCACGGCGGCGCGGGCTACATGGCCGAGTACAAGGTGGAGCGCTTCTACCGCGACGTGCGGCTGCTGCGCCTGTACGAAGGCACGACGCAGATCCAGCAGATGATCATCGGCCGTGCCTTGGTTCGTGGCTAACGTTACAGATGAGTGACGACAGTCAGATCGAGATTCCACCGTCGTTCATTGCGGTGTACATGCCGCCCGGCCAGCGCCGGCCCAGCTTGCCGCGGCACGAGCTTTCGCAGCGCCACGAATTTTGTGACGACCTGGCCAACCTGCTCACCGACACCGCCAGCACCAAGCTGTGGGAACTGGGTGTGGCGCAAGAAACCGTGCTAGAGCGCATTCACCTCGGCTTGCTGGTTGAAGGCGCGCCGGTGTCAGCGGCCGAGGCGCAATGGGTGATTCGCCGGCTGGCTGAACTGCTGGGCTGGCAGGCGCCATCGTTTGACGCCTAACGCTTCAGGCCCGCGCCGCAGCCACCTCTTCCACCCGCCCGGAACGCGCGCTGCGTGCGATGGCTTCCAGCGTGGCCGCGTTGTCCAGGCTGGCCTGCGCGGCGCGCCCAATGGCCGAGAAATCACCTTGTGTCACCACCTTGGCAAAGACCTCGGCGGCGAAACGAAAACCGCTGCTCACGCCGGATTCAACCAGCTCGAATGGAACGTTATTGGCCACGCCGCGGCGCAGCCGCATCTGGCTGGGTTGGAAGCCGAATTCGTGGCCCGTGGCCTGCGTGCTGGTGTGGTTGAGGTACTCGGTTTCGATCGTGCCCAGCGTGCCCACGATGGTGGCGCGGCGGTGGTTGGCGGTGTCCATGGCGCAACTGAGCTGCGCGCGCCGGCCGTCGGCATACAGCAGCGTGGCCATGCAGCTGATGTCCACGCCCGTGGCGGCCCAGCTCGCATCGGCATGCACGCGCTGCGGCGCGCAGCCCATGGCCAGGCGGATGATGCTCAGCGCGTAGCTGCCGGCATCGAGCAAGGCGCCGCCGCCCAATTCGGGCGCCATGCGGATGTTGTTCACCGGGTTGGGCAGGGTGAAGCCGAAGCACGACTAAACCGACTGCACGCTGCCGATGTCGCCACCTTGCAGCAAGCCCACCAGAGCGCCGGTTTGGGGCTGGAAGCAGTAGGGAAAGGCTTCCAGCAGCATCACCTGGTTGGCGGCCGCGGCATCAAACATCGCCTGCGCTTCGGCCAGGCCCAGCGCCAGCGGTTTTTCGCACAGCACATGCTTGCCGGCGTTGGCGCCGGCAATCGCCCATTGCGCATGCAGGCTGTTGGGCAAGGGCAGGTAGATGGCGTCCACCTCGGCGTCAGTCAACAGCGCTTCATAGCTGGCGTGGGCGCGGGCCAGGCCGAAGCTGGCGGCGAAGGCCTGGGCCTTGGCGGCGTCGCGGCTGGCCACGGCGGTGATGCGCACGGCCGGGCTGGCGGCCACGTCGCGGCAAAACGCGCGCGCGATGTTGGCGCAGCCCAGCACGCCCATGCGCAGCGGCGGGGGCACGGGCTGGGTGGACGCGATGCGAGGCTTCATGGCTTGATCCTTGGCGGTTGTGGCGCTGATTCTGGCCCCGCCTGCCGGGCGGCCTGCGGCGCGGCGGCTCGGATAATCCGCCCACCACATCGCCTTGCGCAGCCTGCCAAATGAACCCATCCTTGCAACTCATCTCTTCCATGGCCACCAAGAAGCTGCTGGCCGAGTTGATCGACGAGTACCGCGCCCTGTCGCCGCAAGCCGTTGTGCTTGAAGCCGTGGGGGGTGTTGATGCGGCCAAGCGCGTGGCCGCGGGCGAAGCCTTCGATGGCGTGGCCCTGGCCGCCAAGGCGATCGACGAGCTGATCGCCAGCGGGCACATCGTGGCGGGCAGCCGGGTTGACTTGGTCACCTCGGGCGTGGCCGTGGCCGTTCGGGCTGGCGCGGCGCGACCTGGCATCGGCAGTGAAGAAGCCGTGAAGCAAGCCGTGCTGGCCGCTCAAACCATCAGTTATTCCACCGGCCCCAGTGGCGTGCACCTGGCCAAGTTGTTTGAACGCTGGGGCATTGCGGCGGTGCTCAATGGCCGCATCGTGCAGGCTAAGCCGGGCGTGCCGGTGGGCTCGTTGGTGGCCAATGGGGCGGTCGAGCTGGGCTTTCAGCAATACAGCGAGTTGATGGACGTGCCCGGCATCACCGTGCTGGGGCCGCTGCCCGATGCCATACAAATCATCACCACCTTCTCGGCCGGCGTGGCGGCCCGCAGTGCGCAGCCTGATGCGGTGCGCGGCTTGCTGGCATTCATGGCTTCACCTGCCGCGGCGGCCGTCAAGCGGCGCAACGGCATGCAGCCGGCTTGAGGATGTGGCTGATGCGTTCAGTTAATACGTGAACACGACCACCGCTTGCGCGCTCATGGCGATGCTGGCGCTGCCGCTGCCATCGACGTTGACGCCAGCGCCAGCCGCCGGGTAGGCCCGTGCCAGCGTGGCCGCTGCGGGTAAACCTGCCACCGCTGCCGTGGCCGCCGCCGTGCCGTAGTTGATGACCACCACCGCGCGCTGCCCGCCCAGCGTGCGCCGGAAGCTGAGCACGGTGCCGTTGGCCGCGGCGTTGTCGTACGCGCCTTGCGCCAGCGCGGGCACGGTCTTGCGCAAGGCTATCAGCGCCTTGTAGTGCGACAAAAGCGAGTCCGGGTCGGCCGCTTGCACCGCCACGTTGTTCGTGGCCACGTTGGCCGCCAGCGCGCGAAACGGCGTGCCGGTGGTGAAGCCGGCTCGGGTCGCATCGCCGGCCCAGCTCATGGGGGTGCGCAACTTGTGGTCGCCACTCAGGCTGGCGGCGCCGGCCATGCCGACTTCTTCGCCGTAGTAGATGAACGGCGTGCCCGGTTGCAGCAAGTAGGTGGCGGCGGCGAGCTTGTACTGCAACAAGTTGCCGGCCACCTGGTCATGCAAGCGCTGGCCGGCAAAGGCGTCGTGATTCGACACCAGCGTGGCCATGCCGGCCGGTGCCGTGTTGAAGTAGCTGGCCACGGCGGCCACGGCGGCGGTGTTGCCCTTGGCGGCGTTGACGATGTTGTGCTGGTGGCCGAAGGCAAACGCCGCGCCGCAACTGGTGGCATAACCGCTTGAATCAGCCGGCCCTTCGCACACCAGGTAGCGCTGCGCGTAGCTGTTCATCATGGCGCGCGTGGCCGCCATCAGCGTGTGGTTCTCGGGCTGGTTCTCCCAGGCGGCGGGGCCGTTCTCAAGCAGGTTGCCCACGGCATCGAAACGAAGGCCATCAACCCCGCGGTTCAGCCAGAAGCGCATGTTGTGCTGGTGCCAGGCCAGCACGTCGGCCTGGCGCAGGTTGAAGTCGGGCATCTGGGTGGAGAAGGGCGCGTAGTAGTGGCCGGTGGCAGCGCTGCGCCAGGGGTCGCCGCCATAGATGGCCCAGCCCGTGGGGCGGCTGGCCTGCCAGACATACCAATCGCGGTAAGGGCTGCTGGCGCTGCTGGCCGAATTGACGAACGCCGGGTGCGCTTGCGCGCTGTGGTTCATGACGTAATCAATGACCACGCCGATGCCGCGCGCATGCGCCTGGCGCAGCAGCTCGTCCATGTCGGCCAGGCTGCCGTAGTCGGGTTCGATGCTGCGGTAGTCGCTCACCGCGTAGCCGTGGTCGCGGTCCTGGCTCCTGGTCACGGGCATCAACCAGATGCCGCTGATGCCCAGGCCTTGCAAATAGTCCAGGCTTTGCGTCAGGCCCTTCAGGTCGCCGATGCCGTCGCCGTCGCTGTCTTTGTAGCCGCGAACGTAGATTTCCATGAACACGCCCGTGCGCCAATTGGCGGGCAGGGTGCTGCCGGGGTCAGCCTGGGCCACGGGGCTGGTGTCAACCACAGGCAAACTGGCGGCGGGTGGCACCGGGCCGGGCGAGCCGCCGCCGCCACAGGCGGCCAGGGCGCAGAGCAAACCGATCACGAGGTGGTGGCGTGGCAACATGGTGGGCTTGATGGCAGTGGGCACGACAGTTGCCACGATACCGACCGCTTCAACCGCGCACCATGCTCGCAACACCTGCCCTCAGCCTTGACGATTTTCTGCGCCGCCTGCCCAAGGCCGAGTTGCACTGCCACTTGCTGGGCACGGTGCGCCGGGCCACGTTCAGTGCGCTGGCCCGGCGCGAACACGCGCCGGTGTCTGAGAGTGAGATCGAGGCCTTCTACACCCGCGGTGAAAAGCCGGTGGGGGTGTTGCGCGTGCTGCGTGCGCTCGAAGCCTGGCTGATCAAAACGCCTGCCGACTTGCACCGCATCACGCTTGAATACCTGGAAGATGCCGCCGTCCACGGCGTGCGCCACAGCGAGTTTTTCTGGAACCCCACCGGCACGCTGCGCGCCACCGGCATGAGCTACCGCGCCGCGCAAGACGCCATCGTGCGCGGCATTCACGATGCCCAGGCCGCGCACGGCATCAGCGCCCGGCTGGTGCCGGCCATCGACCGCGAAGCCGGGCCCGCCGCGGCGTTGGAGATGGTGCAGTGGGTGTGCCGCCATCGCGTAGACGAAGTGGCGGGCATCGGCATGGATTACCGCGAAAACGAATTCCCGCCGGAGCTGTTCATCGAGGCCTATGCCAACGCGCGCCGCGCCGGCCTGCGCACCACCGCCCATGCCGGTGAATTCGGCCTGCCGTGGGTGAACGTGCAAACCGCGATCAACCAGCTCCAGGTTGACCGCATCGACCATGGCTACACGGTGATCGACAACGCAGCGCTCGCTGAACGTTGCGTGCAAAGCGGCATCGTCTTCGCTGTGGTGCCCACCAACTCGCACTACCTGCGCACCCTGGCCCCCGAGCGCTGGGCGCTGGACCACCCCATCCGGCGCATGCATGCCGCGGGGCTGCGCATCCACCCCAACACCGACGACCCCACGCTGCACCACGTCACGCCCACGCAGGCCTGGGGGATGATGGTGAGCAGCTTCGGCTTGCAAACGGCCGAGCTTCGGGGGCTGATGCTCAACGGCCTGGCCGGCGCTTGGATTGACGACAGCCTGCGCCAACGCTGCGCCGCAGAATGGGGCCAGGAGTTCGACGCCTTGCACGCCCAGTTGGCGCCAAGTTAACAGTGACATCAAACGTTAAACATTCAAGGTTCCCGATGCGGCTCGTTCATTCACTCACCCAGCGCCTGATGTTGGCTGCCGTGCTGGTTGCGGCCGTTGGCGCGGCGGCCCAGCCGGCCTGGCCGCACTCGCGCAGCATCACCATCCTGGTGCCCTTCAGCGCCGGCGGCAGCCTGGACACCACCACCCGGCTGGTGGCGCAGCGGCTGAGCGTGCGGCTGGGGCAAACGGTGGTGGTTGAAAACGCCACGGGCGGCGGCGGCACGGTGGGGTTTCAAAAGGCGACGGCCGCAGCCCCAGATGGCTACACCTTGCTCATGGCCGGCGATTCGCCCTTCGCGCCGGGGCAAGAAGCCAGCGCCAACCCCTACCGCTTCAATGTGCTGCAAGAGCTGGTGCCGGTGGTGCTGGTGAACACCGCGCCCATGGTGCTGGTGGCGCACCCTGCGGTGCCGGCGGCCAACCTGGCCGAGCTGCTGGCGCTGGCGCGCAAGCAGCCGGCACGCCTGAGTTACGGCACATCGGGCATCGGCACCATTCCCCACCTGGCCACTGAAATGATCAAGCAGCGCGCGCGGGTGCACATGGTGCACATCCCCTACCGCGGCGCGGCGCAGATTGCGAACGATGTGGCGGGTGGGCAGATCGAGCTGGCCATGCTGATCAGTGCGTCGGCCGCGCCGCACATCCAGTCGCGCACCGTGAAGGCGCTGGCGGTCACGGGTGATGCCCGCCTGCCCATGCTGCCGCAAGTGCCCAGCGTGGCCGAGACGCCGGGGCTGGCTGGCTTCAACATGGTGAGCTGGGCCGGGCTGTATGCGCCGGCGGGCACGCCCGCGGCCATCGTGGCGCAGCTCAATGCGGCGGTTGATGAAGTCTTGAAGACCGAAGCCGTGGCCGGCAAGCTGGCAGAAAGTGGCATCGTCGTGCGCGGCGGGCCGAGCACCGCGTTCGTGGCCTTCATCGAACGCGACCGGGCGCAGTTCCTGCCCTTGCTCAAGACTGTGTCGCTGCGTGAATAGCCCCGTGCCAGTGGCTGCCAGGCGCCCGGTTTGGCTCGATGCCGACCCGGGCTTCGACGACGCGCTGACCATGCTCATGCTGGCCGTTAACCCCGGTTTGCACTGGCTGGGCATGAGCGTGGTGGCCGGCAATGCGCCACTCGCCAACACCTTGGCCAATGCGCTGAGCGTGCGCGAGTTCTTCGGCCTGAAGCTGCCCATTCACGCCGGCTGCGCGCAGCCCCTGGCCACGCCCTTGGTCACAGCACAGGCCGTGCTCGGCGCGCAAGGCATGCGCACCCACGGGCCGCCGTTGCCCGAGGCCCAGGGCGGGCCGGATGGTGTTGACGGCGTGGCCGCCATGCTGGCCGCGTTGCACGCCAGCCCGCAACCGGTGAGCGTGCTGGCCATCGGCCCACTGACCAATCTGGCCACCGCCTTGCAGCGCGACCCCACTGCGGCAGCGCGCATCGCCGAGCTGGTGATGATGGGCGGCAGCACCGAGCGTGGCAACCACACGCCGGCGGCCGAGTTCAACATGCACGCCGACCCCGAGGCCGCCGAAATCGTGTTCAACGCCGGCTTGCCCGTGCGCATGTTCGGCCTGAACCTGTGCCGCCAGGTGCTGGTTAACGATTCACATGTGCAGCAAGTGCGGCACTGGCCCGGCGCGCGGGCGCAAGTGCTGGCTGGGTACCTGAGTGCATACCAACGCATCCGCAGCGCAGATAGCAGCGCAGATAGCAGCGCAGACGCCAGCGTGCCGATGCCGCTGTACGACCCGGTGGTGGCGGCCTGGTTGGCGGCGCCGGGCTTGTTCGAGTTCAGCAATGCGCGGGTGGACATCGAAACCCGTGGCCACTTCACCCGTGGCATGACGGTGTGCGATTTCAAGGCCGTGGCGGGGCGGTCGTTCAATGCGCACGTGGCCATGCGGGCCGATGGCCCGGCCGTCGTGGCGCTGATGCTGAACAGCCTGCGCGCCCTGCTGGCTTGAACCAACACTGACGCAGACACGATGGCCGCTTCAAGTTTGCTTGCCCTGATCGACGACATCGCCACCATCCTCGATGACGTGGCCGTGCTCGGCAAGGTTGCGGCTAAAAAGACCGCCGGCGTGCTGGGTGATGACCTGGCGCTGAACGCGCAACAGGTGTCCGGCGTGCAGGCTCAGCGTGAAATTCCCGTGGTGTGGGCCGTGGCCAAAGGCTCGCTGTTGAACAAGGCCATCTTGGTACCGGCGGCGTTGCTGATCAGCGCCTTCGCGCCCTGGGCGGTGACGCCGCTGTTGATGATCGGCGGCGCCTACCTCTGCTACGAAGGCTTCGAGAAAGTGGCCCACCGCCTGCTGCACAGCCGGGAGGAAGACGCCGCGGCGCAGGCCGAGTTGAAGCGTGCCGTGGCCGACCCGAAGCTCGATCTGGTGAGCTTTGAGCGCGACAAGATCAAGGGCGCGGTGCGCACCGACTTCGTGCTTTCGGCCGAGATCATCGTCATCACCCTGGGCACCGTGGCCGCGGTGCCGTTCCTCACCCGCGTGGCGGTGCTGTGCACGGTGGCGCTGTTGATGACGGTGGCTGTCTACGGGCTGGTGGCCGCCATCGTCAAGCTCGACGATCTGGGCCTGCACCTGGCCCAGCGCGGCGGCGCCCGGGCCCGCTTTGGCCGCGGCATCTTGGTGGCCGCGCCGTGGTTGATGAAGGGCTTGTCGGTGGCCGGCACGGCGGCCATGTTCCTGGTGGGCGGCAGCATCCTGGTGCATGGGCTGCCGCTGATCGAACATGCCATCGCCGCCGCCACGGCGCCGCTGGGCGGGGCGCTGCAATGGCTGGTTGCCGCCCTGGCTGATGCCGCGGTGGGCATCGCTGCCGGCGGCCTGGTGCTGGCCGCTGTGTTGCTTGGGCGTAAGCTGCTGGCGCGGCTGCCGCAGCATGCGTGATGGCGCACCGCCACCCGAACGACACCATGCTTGACGCCGCCCCCAACTTCCGCGACCTGGCCGGCATTGCGGGTGCTGATGGGCGCATGGTTCGCGCCGGCCAGGTGCTGCGCAGCAGCCTGCTCACCCACCTGACCCCGGCTGATCTGCAACACCTGGCGCGCTACCCCGTGCGCTGGGTGTGCGACCTGCGCGGCCCCGATGAACGTGCGCAGGCCAGCGGCACCTGGCCGTTGGCCGATGCGGTGCAGACCATCACCTCCTCACATGCGGGCGATGTGACCGGTGCCCGCCCCGCCGCCTGGCATGAACGGCTGCAAGACCCGGCCTTCGATGAAGCGGCTGCGCGCGAGTACATGTTTGACGCCTACCGCCGCATGCCTCAGGCCTTTGGCAGTGTGCTGGCGCGGTTGTTCGAATTGCTGGCCGATGAGGGCCAGGCGCCCGTGTTGGTGCATTGCGTGGCCGGCAAAGACCGCACCGGCTTCGTCTGCGCCATGTTGCTGTCGGCCTTGGGCGCGCCGCGCGAGGCCATTCGCGCGGACTACCTGGCCAGCCACGTTTATGCGCAGCGTCAGTCTGCGCACGGGCCCTTGGCCTTGCCTAGCGGCGTGGCGGCCAGCGCGCGTTCATTGGCCGCGCGCGCCATGCTGGCCCGGGTGGACGAGGCCTACCTTGATGCGGCTTTGAGCGAAGTGAAGCGGCGCCATGGCAGCGTGCAAGCCTATTTGCACCAGGTGGCGGGCCTTGACGATGCGTTGCGCGGCAAGTTGCGCGCGCGCTTGTTGCTTGATGCTTGAACGGCTGTTGGCGCAGTGCCGTCAAACCAGCGCCCTCAAACCTGCGCACGCATCACTCCGCTCATTCGCGCCGCCAGCTTGCGCAGCGCCGCATAGGAATCGGGCACAAAGGCTTCATGCGCGGCACCCAGGGCC
>JANOXU010000199.1:0-2049 GCA_031418595.1 Burkholderiales bacterium | reverse complement strand
GGTGACTGCGCAGACGCCAAACCCCTCTTTCGAGCCGCCCCCCCGCGGCGGGGCGCCCGGCCCATCACGCGGGGGGCCGGTGCCCCTTTTTGCGCTTGCCGCCCAGGCCACCCCGCCGCTGGGGTCGGCTCAATTCGAACGTTAGAGCGCACGGCAGAGCATCCATGCCAGTCGTCGATGCGGCAGCGCTGCTCGAAGCGGCGCAGAGAGGCAAAGAGTCGTGCCAAGGTGCGAATGGGCACCGAATTGACGCAGGCGATGAATGCCGAGGCGTGGGTTGAGGCTACAGGGGCGGTGTCCTCAGAAGTAGCAATGGAGTTGAGCGCTTCGTGAAGGGTGGGGCGAGGCTAGGTGTGTGAGAGTCAGTCAGTGGAGGGCGCTTCGCGCCGCCGTGCTGCGCCGGGCAGTCAGTTTGTGGAGTCCTTTGTCTTCGCCTGTCCGCGGCAACCTCGAAGCGGCATTCACCATCCTGGTCGGTGGTGGCCGGCGGTGCCCGGAGCGTGAGAGTTGGTCTATGCTCCAAGCGGGAAGACATCATTGCCATCAGTCCAGCCGTGCCAAGCTAAAGTGCACTCTCTCAAGAAACTCCTTCCAAGTAGTTGTTTTTCAAAGTGTTTTTTGCTTCATGCTGATGGCACGAGGCGCATGCCAAGGCCCTGGGCTTTGCGCTGCAGGTTGTGGATGACGCGCTGGCGGTAGCGCTCTTCGTAGTACTGCTGACCTTGATCGACATACTCTTGGCCTTTGGTCAGTAGGGCGTAGTACAGGCGGGCCAACTTGTGTGCGGCGGCGGTGATGGCTTTGGCCTTGTCCATGCGTGCGCACAGTCGGCGGAAGTACGCGCCCAGGGCCGATTTGCTGGTACGCAGCGCGGCGGCGGCTTGCTTGAATGCCTGTGTGGCTCGGTTGGGGCTGCGCTTGCTGGCCGAGCCCAGTACCTTGCCCCCGCTGATGCGCGTGCCCGGGCATAGCCCGAGCCAAGAGGCGAAGTGCTTGTCAGTGGCGAATCGGGTCAAGTCGGTTCCCGTCTCGCTGACGATGGTCAGGGCGGTGCTCACGTCGATGCCGTCGATCCTGGTGACGTCCACGCCGCACATTTTGAACAGGTGCTCGCGCACGTCGAACTTCGGGGCGTTCTTGGACTTGCTGCGCTTCTTGCCTTTGGCGGGCAGGCCAGTGTGCTTGTGAAGCTGCGTCATCACCTGTTCGACCTCGCGGTCGCACTCGGTGAGTTGCGAGGCACAGAAGTCGAACGTGGCCAGGGCTTGCTTTAACGCAAACAGGTGCTCGGCGCGCCAGTTGCCTTGCAGACTGGCGGCGATCTCTTCCTCGCTGGCCCTGATGCGAGCGTCCCGCATGGTGGCCAAGTGCAGTGGGTCGCGCTGACCGGCCACGATGGCGCGAACGATTCTCTGTCCCGTCGCCCCGGCCACATCGCTGATGGCCTGGGTGAGCTGGATGTTCATCAGCGTCATGGCCTTTTGCATGTGCTGCACGCTGCGGCTTTGATCGCGCAAGGTTGTGCTGCGCAGGCGGGTGAGCTCGCGCAGGGCGCAGAACTGGTCATGGGGCCTGAAGGCGGCGCGCAACAGCCCGTAGCTGAGCAGTTGCTGCAGCCACTGGCAGTCCAGCACGTCGCTCTTGCGCCCATGCACGCCTTTGACGTGGCGCGCATCGACCAGCATGACCTCGAAGCCGCGGCGCTCCAGCAATTCGTACAGCGGGATCCAGTACACCCCGGTGGACTCCATGGCCACGATCTTCACGCCGCAGGCTTGCAGCCAATCGGCCAGCTCGATCAGATTGCACGTATACACCCCGAAACTGCGCACCGATTCATCTGCGGCGTGATTGGGCACGGCCACGAAGTGCATCGAGGCCCCCACATCGATGCCAGCGGCATCGGGGTACATCACTTCCAACTTGGCCCTGCTGGGCCTGGGCTTGCTCGTTGTCATTTCCTGCTCCATCATCCGTTGTGGGATGCGGCGCCGGCTATGGGAACGTCGTCATAGCTCACTCTCTCAAACGGGATGCACTTGGCCTCGG
>JANOXU010000198.1:0-14336 GCA_031418595.1 Burkholderiales bacterium | reverse complement strand
TCGCCTTCGTTCACATGCAGGCTCAGGTCGCGCAGCGCAGGCATGGCCTGGATGTGGGCGGCCAGGTTTTTCACCTCCAATAACGGCGTCTTCATGTCAGTTTTCCGTGGCGCCGGCCACCACCCGCAACGCATGAAACAGCTCGAGCCAAGCGAACGCCGCGGAACCGGCTTTGCCGGGCCGGTGGCGTTGCCCCCCTGGGGGGGCGCGCGAAGCGCGTAGGGGGGGATTCATGTCATCACCCCGCCGGTGACGTAGCGCTTCACCTCGTTGTTGGCCAGCACCTCGGCCGGAGTGCCATCGGCAATGACGCGGCCGCTGTAGAAGGCCAGCACGCGCTGTGAAAACTCGGCCACGATGTCCATGTCGTGCTCGATGAACACCACGGTGGCGGCCTCACCCGCCAGCGCATCCCTCACGCGGCGCATGGCCGGAAACTTTTCGTCGGCGCTGACGCCCGAGGTGGGCTCGTCAAGCAACAACAGCTTGGGCCGCCGCGCCAGCGCCAGGGCAATGTCCAGCACCTTGCGCACGCCACCGGCGAGTTCGGCCACCGGGCGCTGGGCATCAGCGCTCAAACCAAAGCGCTGCATCAATTGCTCGGCCCGTTCAAGCTGTGCAGCGCCGGCCGCGGGCCGCCACAACGACGGCGCGCCTTGCGCCGCGGCCACCGCCACCAGCAAGTTGCTTTGCACGGTGAGTTCCAGGCACAACTGGGGAATCTGGAAAGAGCGGCAAATGCCCATGGCCGCGATTTCGCGGTGGCCCAGGGCGGTGATGTCGCGGCCTTCGAGTTCGATGCAGCCCGAGTCGGGTTTCAGGTAGCCGGTGACCATGTTGACGAAGGTGGTCTTGCCCGCGCCGTTGCTGCCGATGACCGACAGCCGCTGGCCCGCGGGCACTTCGATGTCGATGCTCTCGGCCGCCACCACGGCACCAAAGCGCTTGTTCAGGCCGCGGGCTCGAAGGAGTGCAACGGTCATGTCAGACAACCACGGTGACATTCGCCACACGAACCGCATGAAAGAGGAATGGCCAAGCGAACGCCGCGGAACTGGCTTTGCCAGGCCGCTGGCGTTGCCCCCTTGAGGGGGCGCGCGAAGCGCGTAGGGGGTGTTTCACAATTTCGGCCGCGCCCACAGCGAGCCAATGCCGTCGGGCCGGAACAGGATCACCAGCAACAAGAACGCACCCAGCGCGAGCTGCCAGGTGTTGGGGAAGTAGAGGTTGGAAAACGAGCGCACCACTTCCAGCACCAGCGAGGCCACGAACACCGCGGCCACGCTGTGGTGGCCGGCGAGCACGGCGACGAAGACGAATTCGCCCGATGTCGTCCAGTCAGCAAAATTGGGTTCCACAAGGCCCAGTACCAGCGCCGTGATGGCCCCGCCCAGGCCGCCGAGCAGGCCGCACAAGATGAAGCTGGTGGCCAATGAAGCGCGGGCCGAGGCGCCCAGGTATTCCACGCGCAATGCATTGCCACGCACGGCTTGGGCCAGCAGCCCGGCCTGTGAATCGTTGTACACGCGCACGCCCCAGGCCGCGGCCACGCTCAGCACCACGGTCATGCTGAACAGCAGCCAGTCGCTGTGCTGCGGCGTCAATGCGCTGCCCAGCAACATGGGTTTGGCGATGGTGATGCCGTCGCTGCCGCCCAGCGCTGAGGTCTTGGACAGCAGGCCGAACAAGACCATCGACAACGCCAGCGTCAGCATGGCGAAGAAGATGCCGCGGTAGCGCGCCAGCAGCGGCGCAAACACCGCCGCCACCAAGCCCGCGGCCAGCATGCCGAGCAGCGCGCGCAAAGCCGCATCGTGCAAACCAAAGGCCTGAGGCGACAGCGCCGCCACGTAGGCGCCAATGGCGTAGAACATGCCCTGGCCGAAGCTGGCGCCACCGCCGCGCATGAGCACAAAGATGCCCAGCACCGCCAGGCCGCGCGACGCCGCCATGGTGGCCAGGAACAGCAGCCATTTCGGCGCCAGCGCGCCCGCGGCGATCAAGCCCAGGGCCACGGCCAGCGCAACGGCGAGTGAGCGCAACATCAGAGCCTGTGAATGAGTCCGGCGCGCCCGAGCGGGTGCCCCAGAGGGTGGCGATCTAGGCGCAAAGCACAGCCATAGCGCGGGCTATGGCGAGCATTTGCAACGACGAGCGGCGCCGTCTGGGGCGCACGAGCGGGGGTGTCGGACTCGTTCATAGGCTCTCAGATGAGCCTGGCCTTGACGCTCTGGAACAGCCCTTCGGGCCGGAACACCAGCACGCCGGCCATCACCAGGTAGATGCTGAACAGTTCAATCTGCGGCATCAGGTGCACCGAGGCCGCGCGCGCCAGCCCCACCACCAGCGCGCCGATGGCCGCGCCTTCAATGCTGCCCAGGCCGCCGATGATGACCACCGCAAAGCTGACCACGATGACGCTGACTGAAAGCCCCGGCTGCACCGAAATCATCGGCGAGGTGAACGCCCCGCCCAACGCGGCCAGAAAGACGCCGATGGTGAAGGCCTGCGCATACACGCGCTGGATGTTCACGCCCATGCTCGCACTCATCTCGGGGTTATGGATCACGGCCAGCACGATCTTGCCGCTGCGCGTGCGGTTCAGGCCGTACCAGGTGCACACGCCGCACAGTGCGGCCAACGCCACCAGCAGCAGGTCGTAGCCGCCCACACGCATGCCCCCGGGCAGCAAGAAGTTGCCCAGCATCTGGTACGGCGCGGGCACGAAGTACGGGTTCACGCCCCAGATCAATTTGGTGACGTCTTCGAGCATCAGGAACAAGGCGTAGGTCACCAGCAGCAGCACGACTTCATCGCGCCCGTAAAAGCGCGCCAGCAGGCCGCGTTCGAGCAAGGGCCCGACCACCACCGCCACCGCGGCGGCGGCCAGCAACATGGCCACCAGTGAAAAGCCCGGCGCAAAGCCCAGGGAAGCGGCCAGCGCCACCATGCTGGCCGCGGCATAGGCGCCCAGCGCGTAGACGCTGCCGTGGGCGATGTTGAGGATCTTCAAAACGCCGAACACCAAGGTGAGGCCGAGCGAGACGATGAACAGCCACGACGCATAGGTGATGGCGTCGATCAGGATCGTGCTGGCCAGCGTCATGCCGAGCGCCTGACTTCAGCCGTTAAGCAAAGCGAACGCCGCGGAACCGGCTCTGCCGGGCCGCTGGCGTGCCTTGCAGGCCGCATGGCCGCGAGACGCGGTCATTCCTCGGCCCGTCCAAGCCGACGCAGGTCGGCTTGGAGCCTGCGAAGGCCTTCCGGCCTGCATGCCGGAAGGCGCGCGAAGCGCGTAGGGGGTGGTTCAATTTATTCACACTTGGCGCCCGGGAAGCCTGCGTTGATCCATTCCAGGCTCTTCATGTTGGCCGGTGGGTTGACGCATTCGGCCTTGAAGGTCTGCACATCAACGGCCAGCACGCGCTTGGTCGCGGCGTCGAACTTGGTGCGGCCGATGGCCGTGTCTTGAATCGCCTGTTGGCCACCGCCCAGTGCCATGCGCACCATGCCGGCCGGGGTGTTCCAGCTTGAGCCGCGCAAGGCTTCACCGATCTGTTCGGCCGTGGGTTTTTTGCCGCCGTTGGCGGCCATCGCTTTTTCCACCGCCAGCTTCACGCCCAGGAACGACTGGGTGACGCGGTAGCCGGCTTGCACCGGCAGCACGCCGTGCATCTTCTGATACTCGCTCTGGAACCAGTCGTTCAACGGGCTCTTGGCCGAAAGAATGCCGTAGGCGCCGCGTGCGCCGAGCACGGTGCCATCGGGCACTTTGTCAAGCAGGCCGGGCAGCACATGGTCGCCCGCGCTGAGCACGAGCGTGGTGTCTTTGAACAGGCCGCGGCCACTGGCTTGCAGGATGAAGGCCTGCAAGTCGCCGCCCCACAGGCTGGAGTAGGTGAGCGTGGCGGGCTTGGCGGCCAGGGCAGAGATTTCTGTGCCGTACTGGCCGGCGCCGAACTTGGGCAGCAGGTCGGTGCCCATGGCGGCGGCGGGCAGCAACTGCTTCATGCTGGCCAGAAAGTCGGCGCGTGAATCCTGACCCCAGGCGTAGTCCTGGTTGATCAGGTTGAAGGTGTCGGCCTTGATGTTGCGCGCTTTCAAGTAGCGCGCCAGCGACACGTTGTCCATCGCCGCATGCGCGGCGGTGCGGAACACATATTTGGGGCTGGCGTCTTCAAAGATGCGCGGCGTGCCGCAGTCCATCAGCACCAGCAGTTTCTTCAACTCCTCGGCCGCCGGCGCCACGGCCAGGCAGTCGCCCGAGCCGATGTAGCCGATGATGGCGTCAACTTCTTCGCGCTGGTACAGGTTGCGCATTTCTTGCACCTGCTTGGCCGCGCCGCCGGCTTCATCGACCAGCAGCATTTCGATCTTCATGCCACCGAAGCCCACCTTGTTGTAGGGCGCGGGCGCGCTGCCCTTGTTGAACTGCTCGACCATCAGCTTGGCGCCGTTGGCCGCGGGCACACCAAAGCTTTCAGCGGCGGGGCCGGAAAGGAAGGTGACCACGCCGATCTTGAACGTGCCTTGGGCAAACGCGCCACCGCTGGCTGCTGCGGCGGCGGCCAGGGCCAGCGCCTGCATGGTGCGGCGGGGGGTGAGCAGTTTGGGCATGGAATGTCTCCGTTGGGGCAAGGCGCCAGCCAGGACGCGCGGCGCACAGTGTGGTGATGGGGGGTGCCGCACCACGGCAAGCGTGGTGCGGCGTTTGAGTGGGCGCCATTACACGGCGCGCTGCCGCAGTGTAGGTAACACCCGGCTACAGCCGGTGCCGCTTGCGGCAGTGGTTTCCCTGTGTCTCGACAGCGACAGGTTGGCCAGCGCGTTGCAGCGTGTGACTCATCTGTTGCGGTAGACGGCGCCTTCGAAATCAACGAAGCCGGGGTAAGAAACCGCGTCCTGGAACGGCAGGATCTGGCTGCCCCAGAAGCCGCCGATGCCGTTTTGGCGGTCGACCCAGTAGTACAGGTTGCCCAGGCCTGCCCACATGGCCGAACCTGCCGAGCGCCCGCTGGCAGTGGGTTCCTCGTTGCGCTGGAAGGTCCAACCCCAGGTCTTCTTGATGCCGGGGTCGAATTCGCCGTTGTTCGACAGTGATGGAATGGATGTCGTCCAGCCGCCGCTGGTCATGCCCGCAGGCAGGCCGTTCATGAACATCGCCGCCACCGTTTCGGCCTTCAGCACGCGGCCGTTCGGGCCGGCGCCGTCGTTCAGCAGCATGCGAATGAACTTCATGTACTCGCCCACCGTGGCATACAGGCCGTGGCCACCGCAGTCCATTTCGGGTGGCTGCGGCAAGATCAGGTCGGGCAGCGGCGTGAGCTTGCCGTCCTGTGCACGGTCATGTATTGGGGCGCGGCGGGCCTGCATGCTGGGCGTCATGGTGAAGGCAATATCAACCATGCCCAGCGGGTCGAACACACGTTCGCGCATCACTTCGCCCAGGCGCTTGCCGCGCTGCTGCTCGACGATGCGGCCCAGCCAGTCGATGTTCACGCCATAGGTCCAGCGCTCGCCCGGGTCGTGCAGCAGCACGGTGCGGATCGACGCGAACGTGCCCGACACCACCGTGGGTATGCCCTTGGCAGTGCGGTACTTCAGGTCGTCATGGCTGAAGAATTCATAGCACAAGCCGCTGGTATGCAGCATGAGATCAGCCACAGTGATGTCGCGCTTGGGCGGCCGCGTCTTGGGCTGGCCGGCGGCGTCGAAGCCATCGAGCACCTGGAGTTCGGCAATCTCGGGCACATAACGCTTGGCTGCATCGGTCAGCGCGATCTTGCCTTCTTCCACCAACTGCATCACCGTGGTGCCGGTGATGGCCTTGGTGGTGGAGAAGATGGCCATCACCGAATCGGTGGTCATCGCCTGGTCTTGCCCCAACTGGCGCTTGCCGGCGGCGCCTTCGTAAGTGTTGGCGCTGCGGTCAGTCACCATCGCCACCACGCCCGGCGCGCCACCGGCGCGGTCAGTTGTGACGTGCAGAACGGTGTCCAGGGCGGTCTTCAGCTTGCTGCTCATCTTGGCTCCGTGTCGCTGACGAAATGGGGAAGCAGGCGTGGCGTCAGCGAGCCACACCCGTTGGGGTGAACGGCGTTGGATCAGCGCCCGCAGGCGCAGACCTTCATCGCTTGTGGTGCGAAGGCGCCAGCCGGTACACCGGCGTGGCCAGGCCTTCTTGCCGCGCCTTCAACTGCAGGGCCAGAAACTCCGAGTAGTGGCGCGACTGGTGCAGGTTGCCGCCGTGGAACCACAGGTGCGGACCTGCGTGGGCTTCCACATGTTGCGCAGTTCGCCTTCCCAGGGGCCGGGGTCTTTGGGTGTGTCACTGCCCAGGCCCCAGACCTTGCCCACCTTGTCAGCCACTTCGGGTGAGATCAGGTCAGCCAGCCAGCCGTTCATCGAGCCGTAGCCCGTTGTATAGACAAGCAGGTCAGCCGGCAGCTCGGTGCCATCGGTCAGCGTCACCGAGCGCGGGTTGATGCGCTCGATGTTGACGCCGCTCTTGAGCTTGATGCTGCCATTGGCCACCAGCTCGCTGGCGCCCACGTCGATGTAGTAGCCCGAGCCGCGGCGCAGGTACTTCATGAACAGGCCCGAACCGTCGACGCCGAAGTCGAGCAGGAAGCCGGCCTTTTCGAGCCGCGCGTACAGCTCGGCGTCGCGCTTTTTCATCTCGTCGTAAACCGGCACCTGCATCGGCGCCATGATCTGGTACGGGATCGAGGCGAAGATCAGGTCAGCCATGTTGGTGGTGACGCCGGCCTTCACGGCTTGCTCTGAGTACAAGCCACCGAGCGCCAGTTCCATCAGCGATTCGCTGGGTGCGATGTGGGTGGAGCTGCGCTGCACCATGGTCACGCTGGCGCCGTGTTCCCACAGCGCGGCACAGATGTCATGCGCCGAGTTGTTCGAGCCCAGCACGACGCACTGCTTGCCTTTGAATGCTTCGGGGCCGGGGTGCTGGCTGGAATGGTGCTGCTCGCCGAGGAAGCTTTGCGCACCTGCGATCTCGGGCACATGGGGGTAGCCCGAGACGCCGAGTGCAAAGACCAGCTCCTTGGGGTGCAGTGTGACAGCCTGGCCGTTGCGTTCGACCAGCACATCCCACTGCTGGGTGGCGTCGTTGAAGCTGGCTTTCTTGGCCGTGGTGCCGCCCCAGTAGTTCAGCTCCATCACCTTGGTGTACATCTCCAGCCAGTCGCCGATCTTGTCTTTCGGGGCGAACACGGGCCAATCATCAGGGAAGGGCAGGTAGGGCAGGTGGTCGTACCAGACCGGGTCGTGCAGGCACAGGCTCTTGTAGCGCTTGCGCCAGGAGTCGCCGGGCTTGTCATTCTTCTCGACGATGATGGCCGGCACGCCCAGCCGGCGCAAGCGTGCGCCCAGCGCAATGCCGCCCTGGCCGCCGCCGACGATCAGCACATAGGGCTGTTCTGCGCTGCCCAATGCGGCCGCTTGCGCCTGGCGTTCTTCGAGCCAGGTCTTGCGCCCCGGGTGCACGCCGTGCTCGGCGCCCTTCACGCGGGTTGCACCCTTGCGTTCTTCAAAGCCTTTCAGCTCGGTCATGGTGGTGAGCAGCGTCCAGGCCTTGCCGTCTTTCAAGCGCAGATGGCCGCGGCCGCGGGCCACTTTGGTATCGAAGGTGAACCAGGCATCGACCACGCCACCGGCTTCAGTGGCCTGGCCTTCGACCAAGAAGGCGCTGGGCTGCACATCAGCCAGCCTTGCTTGCAGCATGGCGCGGATGGCCTGCGGCCCCTCCTGCGTGCAGATGTTCCAGGTGAAGGCGACCAGGTCGCGCCAGTAGCAGTCAGCGTCGAACAGCGCCATGGCGGCGTCGAGGTCTTGCCGCTCAAGCGCCGTGCCGAAATCGGCGAGCCAGGCGCTGGCGGCCTGGGTGGGGTGGGTGGCAAGGTCGGTCATCGCTGAGGTCTCCGTAGGGGGGAACACGCACACGCCAGGCTGCTGGCCTGTGAGCCATCATCTGGCCGGCGCGCGGCCAGCACCACGGAAATTACCCGACCCCACAGCCGGTATGTGCCCGACATGTGCCCGGCATGTGCGCGGCCATGTGCTTCAGGCTGGAGCACGTTCGCCGCTGCGCCGCCGTGCGCAGTGGCGTCAACTACAGTCCACCCACCCGCTCACCGGCGTTGCCCGCCCCCTTCAATGCGCGGTTATGGCGCAGGTTTCGCACCAACCGGTATGGCACCCGCATGACCCCCACCACCCTGTCCGCACGGGCCTTTGCCACCTTGCTGTTGATCGCCTTCATGATGGGCGCCAACCATGTGGCCGCGCGCCTGGCGTTCGACCATGGTGTGGACGTGGTCACGGCGGTGGCCGCGCGCAGCAGCGCCATCGCACTGGTGGTGGGCTTGCTGCTGCTGGCGCTGCGGGTGCCGCTGGCGCTGACGCGGCGGCACCGCCGGGTGCTGCTGGTGCTGGGTGTGCTGATCGCGTTGCAAAGCTTGTGCCTGTATGCGGCGGTGGCACGCTTGCCGGTGGCGCTGGCGCTGCTGGCTTTCAACACCTACCCGTTGTGGACAGCGCTGTGGGCGCGCCTGGGCTACGGCCACCGCGCCGAGCCGCGCGTGCTGCGCGCCATGCCGGTGCTGTTGTTTGGCCTGGCGCTGGCGCTGGATGTGCTGGGCGCTGCCTCGGGCCTGGGCGCGGCAGCGCAGTGGGGGCGCATCGGCGTGGGTGTGGCCTTTGCCGTGGCGGCCGCGGCACTGTTTGGCCTGGCGTTGGTGGTGACGCAGCATGCCGCCGGCAGCGTGGATGGCCGCATTCGCGCCGCCGGCATTCAAGCCGGTGTGGCGGTGCTGGCCTGGCTGGCCGTGGCCGCGCAGGGCGGGCTGCAGTTGCCCACGGCACCGCTCGGGTGGGCCGGCCTGGTGGGGCTGGTGCTGCTGTACGGCACGGCCTTCACCATCATGATCACCGTGTTGCCGCGCCTGGGGGTGGTGGGCAACTCGGCCATCATGAACGTGGAGCCCATCGTGGCCCTGGTGCTGGCCTGGCTGCTGTTGGGCCAGGCCATTGCGCCGCTGCAAGTGGCAGGCGGCCTGCTGGTGGTGGGCACGGTGATGTGGCTGGGGTTGTGGCGCCGCTGAAGCGGCTCATTTCAACCGTTGCAGCACCTCGCTCATGCGCGCCACCGCTTCGCGCAACTGCGGCAAGCCGGTGGCGTAGGTGATGCGCACCCAGCGTTCGGCATCGTGAAAGCCGAAGTCCTTGCCCGGCACCAGGCACACACCGGCCTCATCAAGCAGCTTGTCGGCCAGCTCGCTGCTGGGCAGGCCGAAGGCGGAGCAGTCGGCGTAGATGTAGAACGCACCGTCGGGCTCGGTGGGGATCTTGAAGCCCAGGTCGCGCAGCGCGGGCAGCATGAAGTCGCGGCGGCGTTGAAACTCCTGGCGGCGCTGTTCGCACAGAGCCAGGCTTTCGGGTTCGAAGCAGGCCAGTGCCGCATGCTGGGCCGTGGCCGGCGGGCAGATGAACAGGTTGGCCGCCAGCTTCTCGGCCTGTGGCACCAGCCATTCGGGCAACACCAGCCAGCCCAGGCGCCAGCCGGTCATGCTGAAGGTCTTTGAGAAACTGTTCAGCACGATCACGTCATCACCCAGCGCCAACGCGCTGCGTGGCGTGGCGCCGTAGCACAGGCCGTTGTAGATCTCGTCAAACACCAGGAAGCCACGCCGCGCGCGCACCGCTTGCAGCAGCGCGGCCAGGGCGGCGGGTTCGATGGTGGTGCCGGTGGGGTTGGAGGGCGACGCCAGCATCACGCCGCGGGTGCGCTCGCCCCAGTGCGCGGCAATGTCAGCGGCGTCGAGCTGAAAGCGCTTGTCGGGCCCGGCCGCAATCAGCTTCGTGGTGGCATTGAAGGCGCTCACGATGTGCCGGTTGCAGGGGTAGGTGGGGTCGGGCATCAACACTTCGCTGCCCACATCGAGCAGCAGCGCGCACACCAGTTGCAGCGCGCCGGTGGCCCCGGCCGTGACCACGATCCGGCTCGGCGCCACTTCAATCCCATGCACGCTGCGGTAATGCCCGGCAATCGCTTCGCGCAGCGGCGCAATGCCGCAGGCCGGCGTGTAGCCCATGGGCCCGGCGCGCAGCGCACGTTCCAGCGCCGCCAGCACCGGCGGCGGGGCGCTGAAATCGGGCTCGCCCAGGCTCATGTGGATGATGCTGCGCCCGGCGGCCTGCATGGCCGTGGCGCGGCGGAACAGCGCCATGGCATGGAAGGGTTCAATGGCATCGAGGCGTGCGGCGGTGGGGTAGGGCGTCATGGCAGGAGCGGGTGAGTGCGGCGCGGCGATGGTAGGGGCCAAACGAGGCCGTCAGCCGCTGGCCGCTGCCGGCGCGCTCGGCGCGCTCGGCGCACACGGATCAATGCCATCACCGCCCGCCACGCAGCAGCGGTGGCGGGCGGTCAAGGTCGGTCTTCAGGGCGGTGCCGGCTCACGGCAGGCGTGGCGCAGCGCACGGGCCAGTTCGGGCTGGCTGTGCTCATAGCGCCGCGCCGCGGCCAGCATTTCGGGCCTGGCACGCGCGCGGCCGCAGGCCTCCAGGCTTTGCCACAGGGCGGCGGCCAGGCGCGCCACTGAGCCACGCAAGCTGGCCGGGTGGGCACGCCGGGCGGGGCCGGCAGGGTGGGCGCCATGCAACAGGCTACGCACGGTGTGTCCCCGGGTTGGCGCCAATCTGGCGCGTGGCGAAGACGCGCAGCTCCTGCGCCAGCGCTGGCATGTCGCTTTCATAGTGGCGGGCCAGAACCAGCAGCTCATCAATGTCGCGCTGCGCATTGCGCCGGCGCAGGCGCGCCCGCCAAGCCTGGGCCAGCCCTTGCCAGGCGCCCTGGCAGCGGTCGAACAATTGCCCCGCCCACTGGGCGCCGCGCGGCACGGCCACGCGGCGGGGAAGGTGAACCATGAAGCTCAAGCTGGACATGACGGTTTCCTCTCATCACGGGCTGCGACGGAAAAGCCGCAGTGGCATGTAGATTAGGGTTACTACCTATCTGCGTCCAATTGCAATGCAGAATCGGCCCATCACTGCTGTGAATGGAAGGTGAGCGTGTCTGCCCTGCAACCCATCAACCTGCGCACCCTTGACCTGAACTTGCTCAAGGTGTTCGACGTGGTCATGGTCGAACGCAGCGTCACCCGTTCGGCGCAACGCTTGCACATGACCCAGCCGGCGGTGAGCAACGCCCTGCGCCGCCTGCGCGAGGCCACGAATGACGAGCTCTTTGTGCCCGGCGCCCATGGCATGGCGCCCACGCCACACGCCCAGCAGCTGTGGCCGGTGGTGCGCGACGCGCTGGAACAACTTCACCTGGCCTTCGAGCCCACGGTCTTTAACCCGCAGCTTGAGGCGCGCAGCTTCACCCTGGCCATGGCTGACGCCACCGCGGCGCTGTTCGTGCCGCAACTGGTGGCGCTGCAGCAGCAGGTGCAGGCGCGGGTCGATCTGCGCATCGTGCCGCTGACCACACGCGACCCGCGGCCCTTGCTCGAACAGGGCCAGGCCGACGTGGCCGTGGGCTTCTTTGCGGGTGTGCGCGCTGACCTGGCCGCCGCCGGCGACACGGCGTTGCTGCAGCACGACGCGCTGTACGTCTGCCCCTACGTGGCGGTGATGCGCCGCGGCCACCCCTTGGCCCAGCCTGGTGCCTTGACGCTGGATGCCTATTGCGCGGCGCAACACCTGCGCGTCAGCTTCGCTGGCCACGCCCATGGTTTCGTCGATCAAGCGCGGGCCGGCATGGGCCGCCAGCGCCGGGTGGTGATGACCGTCAACCAGTTCTTCACCGCGGCCTGCGGCGTGCGGCAGTCGAACCTGATCACCGTGCTGCCGCGCAACTTCGTGCCGGCCACCGGTTTTGCCGCGCAACTCGTGTGCTGCGAACTGCCGCTGGACATGCCCTTGATCGAAGTCGGCTTGCTGTGGCACCGCCGGCACGCGGCCGACGCCGCCCACGCCTGGCTGCGCCAGACAACGGTTGCGGCGGCGCAGCTTGTTTGCGCCCACCGCGACTGGCTCGATGGCCCCGGCGGCACCGCGGCCTGAAGCCTGGGGCTGGGCAGTGGGTTGGGGCGAGCAGGCGTTCTGCTACAACGCTGGCCGCGGGCTCATCCGCCCAACCAACGCATGCATGATGAAGACCGCAGCAAGCCTTTCGCCAATGGGTTGCGTTGCGCCGGCAGCGGCGTGAAGGGTGGCACGTGGCCGCACGCATCCTCACCCTGAACGCCGGCTCGTCGTCGATCAAATACGCCTTGTTCGATGCCGCCGGCAGCCTGCAAGAGCCACTGCGCAGCGGCTTGATTCAGGGCCTGGGCGTGGGCGGGCGTTCGCACCTGCGCGCGCTGCAAGAGCTGTTGGGACAACTCGGCAACGAGCCGGTGGTGGCGGTGGGCCACCGCATCGTGCATGGTGGTACGCGCTTTGCTGCGCCGGTGCTGATCGATCAAGCCGTGTTCGACGACATTGCCGCGCTGCAAAGCCTGGCCCCGCTGCACCAGCCGCACAACCTGGCCGGCGTGAGCGCGGCGCGCGTGGCTTTTGCGCAAGCCGCGCAAGTGGCCGCTTTCGACACCGCGTTCCACCACACCATGCCCGAAGTGAACCAGCGCTTTGCCCTGCCGCAGGCGCTGCACGCTGCGGGCATGCGGCGTTATGGCTTCCACGGCCTGAGCTATGAATCGATTTGTGCGCAGTTGCGCGAGCTGAGCGCATTGGAAGCGCCAGGCCGCATCGTCATCGCCCACCTGGGCAACGGTGCTTCGATGTGCGCGGTGCAGGGCTTGAAGTCGGTGGCCACGACGATGAGCTTTTCGCCGCTTGACGGCCTGCCCATGGGCACCCGCTGCGGCGCACTCGACCCGGCCGTGGTGCTGCACCTGTTGCAGCGCGGCGGGCGCAGTGTGGACGAGGTGGCGCAGTTGCTGGCGCGTGAATCGGGCCTGTTGGGGCTTTCAGGCGTGTCGGCCGACATGCGCGAGCTGCAGGCCAGCGCCGCGCCGGGCGCGAAGTTGGCCATCGACTACTTCATTGAACAGGTCTTGCAGCACCTGGGCAGCCTGGCCGCGGCGCTGCGTGGGCTCGACGGCCTGGTGTTCACCGGCGGCATCGGCGAGAACGCCGCGGCCTTGCGTGCGCGCATCGTCGAAGGCGCTGCATGGCTGGGTTGCCGGCTTGATGCACAGGCCAACGCCGCGGCGGCGCCGGGGCTGATCAGCACGCCTGACAGCACCGTGCAGGTGCGCGTGCTGCGCACGCAGGAAGAGGCGGTGATTGCGCGGCAGACCGCGCTTGCGGCGGGGCTTTGCGCCCCCAGCGCATGATGTGGCCATGCTGCTGTCGCGAACGCGAAAAAAGCTGATGTTCCAGGCTCGCCTGGGCGTATGCAAAGCCTTGCGCATCGACAAGGCGTTGGATGAAGCCTTCACGCGTGAGCTGGAAGGCCACATGGGCTTTCGCGGGCAGTGGCATGAACACCGCCGTTTTCAATTCGAGCAGATCGTGTCGCATGGCCTGAAGCCGGAACACCGGTTGCTCGAAATCGGCTGCGGGCCCTTGACGCTGGGCGTACCCGTGATCGGCTATCTCAATGCTGGTGGCTACACCGGTGTGGATGTGCGCTCCAATGTCTTGAACCTGGCGCTGCAGCAGGTCGGCAAGCAGGGCCTGTCAGACAAGAACCCGCGCCTGGTGTTGTCGCGCACCTTCGGGCGTGAGGAGCTGGGGGATGCGCGTTTCGAGTTCGCGTGGGCGTTCAGCGTGCTGTACCACTTGTCTGACGAGCTGTTGCATGACTTGATGGTGCAAATCTCGCAGCGGCTGGCCCCATCCGGCCGGTTCTTCGCCAACATCAACATCGAAATGGACGAAGGCCGCTGGCTGCAATTTCCATTCGTGCGCCGGCCATTGCATTTCTATCAAGAAGCGGCACGGCAGGCCGGCTTGCTGGCCGAGGATTTGGGCACCTTGAAGGCCTTGGGGTTGCGCTTAGAAGGCGCCGAAGGCGCCAATCACATGCTGAGCTTCGTGCGCGCACCCGAGCTGGCCTGAACAACTGCGCTGCCGCTGGCGGCCGCCCACGATGCGGCACAGGCCAAAGCAGGCCTGCGCGCCTCGCGTCATCGCGCCATTTGCGGCGGCCAGCGGTGCGCTTCGTTTTGCGCGCCGGCGCACCAGGCATACAGCGCGTCGTACATCACCAGGCCGTGGCGCAGCATGTCGTGGTCGTCAGTGAACATGCGTGACAGGCCGAGTGACAGCGCATACAGCCCGGCCGATTGCGGCGTGAGATCGAGGCG
>JANOXU010000197.1:0-12413 GCA_031418595.1 Burkholderiales bacterium | reverse complement strand
ATGTCGGCATTCAGCTCCACCCTGGGCCGGCGCGCGCTGCGCGCGATGTCCTGCGCGTCGCTGGCGGCCTGAAGCGTGTGGAACTTCAGCGTCAGCTCGGGGTTGTTGCTCAGCGTGCGCACCACGGCGCCGCGCAAGTCGGCGGGCGACTGGGCGGCTGCGGCGGTGGCCAACAAGGCCACGGCCAACGAGATGGCGGTGGCCAACAAGGCCACGGCCAACGAGATGGCGGCAATGCGAACGGGCGGTTTGGTCATGGGGTTCCCTGCAAGCCCGACCGGCGGGCGTGGCGTCATCGGCGGCGCACCCTTTGCATGCGGGCGTACCGGCTCTGGGTGGGTATCGGCCGCCGGCCCGGGCAACCCAAGCGCCGGGTGGCCAGGCGGGCAGCCACTGACGCAACGAATTGACACTTCTGCGCGCGCCAATTCGCGGCCTGCCGCCAGCGTGTGACGGAACGCACGGCGCAAGCCAACGCAGGCTTGGCCGATACTTGAATGCATGAGCCCGCCCGGCCGCCCGAAGGGCGAATCCCTGAATGCGAAGCATGAAGGTACTCCAGTGAATCTTTTGCAAGTGCAGGACTTGCGCGTCACCCTGCCCAGCCCGCGCGGGCCGGTGGCGGCGCTGCGCGGCGTGTCGTTCATGCTTGAACGCGGCCAAACATTGGGCTTGATTGGCGAATCGGGCTGCGGCAAGTCGCTCACCGCGCTGGCGCTGATGGGCCTGCTGCCCGAAGGCGCGGGCGTGACCGGCAGGATCCAGTTTGAAGGCCAGGAGCTGGCCACACTGAGCGAGACCGCCTGGTGCCGGATGCGCGGCGCGCGCCTGGGCATGGTCTTTCAAGAACCCATGTCGGCACTCAACCCGCTGCACAGCGTGGGCCGCCAGATCGGCGAAACCTTGCGCCTGCACAAGGGCTTTGACCGCTCCGCCGCACGCGCCGAAGCGCTGCGCTTGCTGCAGCGCGTGCAACTGCCGCAGGCCGCGGCGCGGCTCGATGCCTACCCGCACCAGCTTTCGGGCGGGCAACGCCAGCGCGTGGTGCTGGCCATTGCCCTGGCCTGCGGGCCGGCGCTGTTGATTGCTGATGAGCCCACCACGGCGCTCGATGCCACGGTGCAGCGCGAAGTGCTCAGGCTGATTGCCGAGCTGGTGCGCGAAGACGGCATGGCGCTGCTGCTGATCAGCCACGACCTGGGCCTGATGGCTGAAAACGTGCAGCAGTTGATGGTCATGTACGGCGGCACGGTGGTGCAAAGCGGCCCCACCGCCGCCGTGTTCAAGCACCTGGCCCACCCCTACACGCGCGGCCTGTTTGCGGCGCGCCCGCGCCTGGGCGCAGCGCGCGGCAGCCGCCTGGCCACCATTGCCGGGCGCGTGCCCGAACTGGCTGATCTGGGCGACGGCTGCCCGTTTGCACAGCGCTGCGCCCACGCGCTGCCGGCGTGCAGCGCCGCGCCGCCACCGTTGCAACAGCTTGGGCCCGGTCATGAAGCGCGTTGCCTGCGCAGTGATGTGTTAGGCCTGCCGTGAGCCATCAAACACCGCCCTTGCTCGAAGTCCGTGATCTGGCCAAGCACTACCGGCTGCCGCGCCGCCAGCTCTGGGCGGCCGCGCCGGTGGTGGCGGCGGTGCAGGGCGTGAGCTTCAGCTTGACCCGCGGGCGCAGCCTGGGCCTGGTGGGCGAATCGGGCTGCGGCAAGTCCACCATCGCGCGCCTGGTGATGGCGCTGGAGCCGCCCACGGCGGGCAGCGTGCAGGTGCTGGGGCACGATGTGCATGCCCTGGGCGCGGCAGAGTTGCGCGCGCTGCGCAGCCACATGCAGATGGTGTTTCAAGACCCCTATGGTTCACTCGACCCGCGCCGCACGGTGGCGCAGACCGTGGCCGAGCCGCTGGCCTTGCTGCAAGGCGCAGGCCGCGCCGAGCAGCAAGAGCGCTGCGCCGAGGTGCTGGCCGCGGTGGGCCTGCGCGCCAGTGACGGCGCCAAGTACCCACATGAGTTTTCCGGCGGCCAGCGCCAGCGCATTGCCATCGCGCGCGCCTTGATCACGCGCCCGCAGCTCATCGTGGCCGACGAGCCGGTGAGTGCGCTGGATGTCTCGGTGCAGGCCCAGGTGTTGAACCTGATGCTCGACCTGCAAGACCGCTACGCCCTGAGCTACCTGTTCATCAGCCACGACCTGGCGGTGGTGAACCTGATGTGCGACGAGGTGCTGGTCTTGCAGGAAGGCCGCGCGGTCGAGCGCGGCGCGCCGAGCGACCTGTTTGCCCACGCCCAGCACCCGGTGACGCGCAGCCTGCTGGCCGCGGTGCCGCAGATGTAGCACCACAATCTATTGCACACGCACGCAAGCTACATGGCCCAACTCAACGATCTCACCGCCACTGAACTGCTCGCCCTGTATGCGCAGGGCCAGGCCTCACCGCTCGAAGCCTGCCGCGCGTTTGTGGCTCACATCGAACGTTGGGAGCCGCAGTTGTGCGCCACCTATGCGTTCGACCCAGAAGGCGCACTGGCCCAGGCCGCGGCCAGCACGCAGCGCTGGTTGGCCGGCACGCCGCAGGGTGCGCTCGACGGCGTGCCGGTGTTGGTGAAAGAGAACATCGCCAGCCGCGACGTGCCCATGCCGCTGGGCAGCGCGGCCAGCACACTGGCGCCGCAGCCGCATGACGCCCCGCCCGTGGCGCGCCTGCGCCAGGCCGGCGCGGTGCTGCTGGGCAAGACCACGATGCCTGATTACGGCATGCTGTCGTCGGGCCTGTCGAGCTTTCACAAGCTCACCCGCAACCCCTGGAACACCAGCACCAACCCGGGCGGCAGCAGCGCCGGCGCCGGCGCCGCTGCAGCGGCCGGTTATGCGCCGCTGAACCTGGGCACCGACATCGGCGGCTCGATCCGCCTGCCCGCGGCCTGGTGCGGCGTGTTCGGCCTGAAGCCCAGCCTGGGCCGCATCCCCATCAACCCGCCCTTTGCCGGCCGCGTGGCCGGGCCGATGACGCGCACGGTGCAGGACGCCGCGCTGATGATGCAGGTGCTGAGTCAGCCCGACTGGCGCGACGCGATGAGCCTGCCGCATCAAGACATCGCGTGGCTGGATCTGGAGCGCCCGCTGCGCGGCCTGCGCATCGGCTTGCAGCAAGACGCCGGCTGGGGCCTGGCGGTGGACCCCGAAATCACCCAGGCCGTGCGTGCCGCGGCGCACCTGTTCGAACGCCAGGGCGCGCAGGTGGCCGAGCTGGCGCCGACCATCACGCGCGCCATGATCGACGGGCTCGACCACTTCTGGCGCATGCGCTCGCACCTGGACATTGCCGCGCTGCCCGCTGAGCGGCGCGCGCGCGTCCTGCCCTACATCCTGGAATGGGTGGCGCCGGCGGCGCAGTACAGCGCGGCCAGGGTGTTCAACGGCTACAGCCAGATGGCGGCCATGCGCGACGCCGCGGTGGCGGCCTGCCAGCCGTTCGACTTCGTGCTGTCACCCGTGGCGCCCATCGCCAGCTACGCCGCCGCGTTGCCCGGGCCGAGCAACGATGCGCAGCGCCCGTTCGAGCACATCGCCTTCACCGTGGCCTTCAACATGAGCGAGCAGCCTTCGGCGTCGATCAACTGCGGCTATACGCAAAGCGGCGCGCCGATCGGTTTGCAAATCACCGGCCGGCGCCACGACGACCTGGGCGTGCTGCGCCTGGCCCGCGCCTGGGAACAACTGCGCCCCGCGCAACGCCCTTGGCCGCAACCGTGATCGAGCACCCGGCTGACCAGCGCGGCAACCCGGTGGGCAGCGCCAGCGCGGTGGCGCAGGCGGCCTGCGAGCAGGCGCTGTGGCGCATGATGGCCTTCTACGACGCGCCGCTGGCCGACCTGGACGCCGCCATCGCCGCCGACCCCGCTTGGGCCATGCCGCACACCATGAAGGCCGGCTTCCTGCTCAGCCTGACTGAAAGCACGATGCATGAGCAGGCCTGCGCGCACCTGCGCCAGGCCGAGGCCTTGAGCGACGCTGCCACCCACCCGGCACCGGCGCGCGAACGTGCTCATTTGCACGCCGTGCAGCTCATTGCCCAGGGCCGTTGGCAAGCCGCCTGCAAGGTCTGGGATGAATTGCTCATTGACCACCCGCGCGACGCCCTGGCTCTGCAATGGGCGCAGTTGTGGGACTTCTACCGCGGCGACACGGCCGGCCTGCGCCAGCGCCCGGCGCGTGCCCTGCCCGAGTGGCCCACCGCCGACCCGCTGTACCCGCATGTTTTGGCGCTGTACGCCTTTGGCCTGGAAGAAAGCAACCTGTACCCGCAGGCCGAAGATTGCGGCCGCCGCGCGCTCGAGCTTGATGCGCGCGTGCCCTGGGCCATCCACGCCGTGGCGCATGTCATGGACATGCAAGGCCGGCATGAGGAAGGCGCCGCCTGGTTGCGCCAGCGCCAGGCGGATTGGGCCGAAGGCAACGGCTTTGCCGGCCACCTGTGGTGGCACAAGACGCTGTTCCGCCTGGAGGGCATGGACACCGAAGGCGCCCTGCGCCTGTACGACACGCGCATGGCCGGCGCGCACTTGCAGGTCACGCTGCACCGGGTTGACGCCGCCGCGCTGCTGTGGCGCTTGCACCTGTTGGGCAGCGATGTGTCGTCGCGCTGCGCCGAGCTGGTGGCCGGCTGGGGGGCGATGGAGCCGGGCTACTACGCCTTCAACGATGTGCATTGGGTGCTGGCGCTGCTGGGCGCCGGCGATGTGGCGCGCGCCGAAGCCTGGCTGGCGCGTTGCGCCCAGCGCGCCATGGCGGCCGACGAGCGCGGCCGCAGCAACCACCCCCTGGCGCGCGAAGTCGGCGTGCCGCTGCTGCGCGCGCTGTTGGCCTGGGCCAAGGGCGACGCCGACGCCGCGGCGCAGGCGCTGTACAGCGTGCGTGGCAACGCCCAGCGCCTGGGCGGCAGCCATGCGCAGCGCGATGTGATCGACCAGACCTTGCTCGCCGCGGCGTGCTCGGGCAACGCCAGGGCCTTGGGTCGCGCCTTGCTCAACGAGCGGCTGCTGGCCAAGCCGGCGACGCCGCTGACGCGCCACTGGATGGCACGCTCAGGCTTGGCGGGGCGAGCGTTCGACGCTTGATGCGCCGTCAGGGCACTGCCGGCAGCGCCAGGCCACGCGCCATCACTTCGGCAAAGGCCTCTTCAGCCAGCGGTTTGGCGTACAGGTAACCCTGCGCCAGCGTGCAACCGCGGGCCAGCAGGAATTCAGCCTGTGCTGCGGTTTCCACGCCTTCAGCCACCAGCTCCAGCTTCAGGCTCAAGCCCATGGCGATGATGGCGCTGGTGAGCGCCGTGTCGTGGCCGTTCAAGCCGATGTCCATCACGAAGCTGCGGTCGATCTTCAGCACGTCCACCGGAAAGCGCTTCAGGTAGGTGAGCGACGAATAGCCGGTGCCAAAGTCGTCGATCGCGATGCGCACGCCCAGCGCCTTGAGCGCATGCAGCACGCGGTTGGCCCGGTTCAGGTCACCCATCAGGCTGCTTTCGGTGACCTCGAACTCGATGTCGTGCGCGCGCAGGCCGTGGCGTTGCAGGGCCCCGGCCACGGTGTGCACCAGGTCATCGCCACTCAGGCTGGCGGCGGCCAGGTTGATCGACACCGGCTGCAGCGCCAGACCCGCGGCGCGCCAGGCGGCTTGCTGGGCACAGACCTGGCGGATGACCCAATGCGTCATCGGCACGATCAAGCCCGAGTCTTCGGCCACGGGGATGAATTCGCCCGGGTTGACCAGGCCGCGCTGCGGGTGCTGCCAGCGCAGCAAGGCCTCGGCGCCCACCACGCGGCGCTCGCGCATCGCCACCTTGGGTTGGTAGACCAGGCGGAACTCGCCGCCGTCGAGCGCGCGCTTGAGCTCGCTTTCCAGCGTCGCGCGCAACAGCACCGCGCTGCCCATGGCGCCGTCATAGAAACGCACCTGGTCGCGCCCGGCCAGCTTGGCCAGGCGCATGGCCGTGCCGGCGCGGCCGAGCAGCGCATCGGCGTCCTGCCCGTCTTGCGGCGACAGCGCCACGCCGATGCTGCAACTCAGCTGCAGCGTGTGGTCTTGCACCGGCATCGGCAAGGCGATGGCCCGGATCAGGCGCTGGGCCACGCGCAAGGCCTGGTCGGGGTCGCCGACGTCGACCAGCAACACGGTGAACTCGTCGGCGCCCAGGCGCGCCACGGGCTCGTCGGCATGCTTGCCACTGGTCACGCCCGCAAGGAAAGGTGGCTCTGCCACGGTTCTTGATCCCCGCGCGAGACGGCCGGCTTCGGCCGGCTTGGGAGCGCCCTTCAAATCACTGGCGCGCACACCTTCGCGCAAGCGTTGGCCGACCTGCTTGAGCACCTCGTCGGCCACCGGCGCGCCCAGGGTTTCGTTGATGAACTTGAAGCGGTCGATGTCGACCACCAGCACAGCACTGCACAGCCCGCGCCGCGCCGCATACGGTAGCCAGTGCTGCGCCATCTCGCGCAGCAGCGAGCGGTTGGGCAGGCCGGTGAGCGGGTCGAAGTAGGCCAGGGTGCGGATGCGCAGGTCGGCCTCGACGCGCTGCGTGATGTCCAGCCGCACGCCGCGCAGCGCCAGCAGCTGGCCGCGGGCGTCGCACTCCACGTCGGTCTGTTCGAACACGCGGCGCACGCTGCCGTCGGGGCGCACGATGCGGAACTCCAGCGCATACGGCTGGCGCTGTTCAAGCGCCTGCTGCATGGCCTGGCGCACCGCGTCACGGTCTTCCGCGTGCACGCATTCGAGCATGTCGCCCAGGGTGCGCGCCACGCTGTCGGGCAGCATGCCGTGGATGCGGACCATCTCATCCGAGCATTGCAGCGAGCCCGCGCCGGGCTGCCATTCCCAACTGCCCAAATGAGCCAGGCGCTGCGCATGGGCCAGCAGGGTCTGGTGCTGCAATGAGTCGCGCAAGGTGCGGTGGCTGCGCAGCGCATAGCGCACCTTGTAGGGCAGCAAGTCCCACACGATGGGCTTGGTGACGAAGTCGGTGGCGCCGCTGTCGTAGGCGCAGTCAATGGATTCGCGGTCGTCGCGCCCGGTCATCACGATGATGGGCAGGTTGCGCCCGTCGGGCAGGCTGCGCAGCCGCTCGCAGGCCTGGTGGCCGTTCATGCCGGGCAGCAACAAGTCCACCAGCACCAGCTCGCACCCTTCGCGCTCGAAATGCGCCAGGCCGTCTTCGGCGTTGCTGGCTTCGACCACCTGAAAGCCGGCCTGCTCCAGGCACTCGCGCACCATCAGGCGCAGCAGGGCGTCGTCGTCGATCACCAGCACGCGCTGGTTGGCTGGCACCTTCATGGCAGTGGCGCCCGGCCGCCCGAAGACACTGACCGCCCCCTCGGGCGCCAGGAGCGAAGCAACGTGCTGGTTCATCCTGCCCCCGCCAGTTCGGCGCGCAACGCCGCCAGTTCGAGCGCGGCCTGCGCATGCAGCTGTTTGAGCTGCTCGGCCTGTTGCGGCACGCCGTCGAGCCGCCCGCCGCGGCATTGCTCTTCGGTGCGCGCTGCCAGGGCGGACAGCGCCACCGCGCCGACCATTGCGCTGGTCGATTTGAGCGAATGGGCCGCGCGCTCGACCTGCTCGCAGCGCTGCCGCGACAAGCCTTCAGCCAACTCGGCCAGCACGCCGGGCGTGTCGGCCAGGAACATATCCACCACCCGCAACACCAGCCGCGGGCTGGTGCGCGCGCCGATGCGCAGGCTTTCCATCAAGGCGGTGCGGTCGATCGCCGGCGTGAGCGCCGCGCACACCGGCGCTTCGGCCACGGGCACCGGAGCCACCACCGCCGGGTGGGCCGCATCAGCCTGCGCCGGCACCGTGGCCGCGCTGGGCACCACCCATTGCTGCACCGCCGCGCGCAACTGGCGGCGGCGAAAAGGCTTGCCCACGTGGTCGTCCATGCCGGCGGCGATGCAGCGGTCGCGGTCGCCGCTCAGCGCATTGGCGGTCAGCGCCACGATCGGGGTGCGCGGCGTGGCACCCCGGCCGGCCTCGAACTCGCGCATGCGCCGGGTGGCTTCGTAGCCGTCCATCAGCGGCATCTGGCAATCCATCAACACCAGGTCGAAGGCCTGCGTGGTGAAGCGCTCCACCGCTTCCTGGCCGTTGGGCACCTGGACGATCGAGCAGCCCATGTCGAGCAGCAGCTCGGTGGCGATTTCGGCGTTGACGCGGTTGTCTTCGGCCAGCAGCACATGCGCGCCCAGCGGCGCGGCAGCGGTGGTGGCGGCCTCGTGGGCGGCTTCACGGCGCCCGCCTTGCGTGCCTTCAACCAAGGCGCGGCTCAGCTCCAGCTCGGTGGCCGGCTTGGGCACCCAGGCGTGCGCGCCGGCGAGCACGGGAATGTCCAGCTCGGCCAGGCTGGCCATGGGCACGAGTTTGATCAGGCAGGGCACGGCCGCGCCCAGGCGGTCATGCAGCCGCTTGGCCAGGGGCGAGTCGCGCCCCGGGTGGGCCGGCTCGGCGTAGACCACCAGGTCCGGCGCCGCCTGGGCGTCCAGCAGGTGCAGCAGTGACGGCAGGTCGGCCACCGCCAGCACCGCCAGGCCCATGCTTTGCAGGATGGCCGCGGTGGCCGCGCGCGCCAGCTCGTGCGGCTCGATCAACCAGGCGCGCAGGCCGGTGGCCACCGCTTCGGCCGGCGCAGCGCGTGCCTGGCCGGGGCCTTCACGGGGCGCATCACCTGGCGCGTTGCCCGGCCTGGCCATGTCCTGCCAGGGCAGGCGGATGGTGAAGCTGCTGCCCTGGCCGAACTGGCTGTCCAGCGCCAGCGTGCCGCCCATCAGCTCGACCAGTTGGCGCGTGATGGCCAGGCCCAGCCCGGTGCCGCCGAAGCGGCGCGTGGTGGAGTTGTCGGCCTGCGAGAACGATTTGAACAAGCGCGCCTGCACGTCGGGCGCGATGCCCACGCCGCTGTCCTGCACGCTCAGGCACAGCAGTTCGCCCGCGCCCGGGCCGGACTCGCGCGTGGCACGGATCACCACCTGCCCATGGCTGGTGAACTTGATGGCGTTGCTCAGCAGGTTGCTCAGGCATTGCTGGATGCGGTGGGCGTCACCCCAGGCGCCGTGTGGCAAATCGACGCCGACCTGGCACACCAGCTCCAAACCCTTGGCTTGAGCGGACTCGGCAAACAGCAGCGCGACTTGTTCGCACAACTGGCGCGGGTCGAACGGCAGCTGCTCGATGGCCACCTGCCCGGCCTCGATCTTGGAGAAGTCCAGGATGTCATTGAGCAGGTGCAGCATCGTCTCGGCCGAGGTGCGCAAGGTGCGCGCAAAGTGCGTCTGGCGCGGCGCCAGCGAGGTTTGCAGCAGCAGGTCGGCCATGCCCAGCACGCCGTTCATGGGCGTGCGGATCTCGTGGCTCATGTTGGCCAGGAACTGGCTCTTGGCCAGGTTGGCAGCCTCGGCCTGGTCCTTGGCGCGGCGCAGGTTGTCTTGCGTGCGCACCCATTCGGTGACGTCGCGGCCCACGCCGCGGTAACCCATGAAGCAGCCCGCGGCGTCGAAGATCGGCTTGCCGGCAAAGGCGATGTGCCGCACCTGGCCCTGCGCATCGTGCAGGCGCAGCACCAGGTCGTGAAAGGGCTGGCGCGCCAGCATCTGGCCATGCACGGCGTGGTAGCGGCTCTCGGCCGGGTTGACGCGGGCCAGCGCCCACAGCGACTTGTCCACACAGTCCTGCGGCGCCAGGCCCAGCGAACGCTGGATGCCCGCGGAATGCGTCGTGAAGCGCAGCCGCCGGTCTTGCTCCCAATACCAGTCGGCCGACATTTCGGTCAGGCTGCGAAAGCGCTCCTCGCTGCCTTGCAGATCGATGCGCGCGGCCTCGCGCTCCTGCACCAAACGCGCGACTTGATCGGACACCGCGCCCAGGTCTTCGATGGTCGAGCCTGCGGCGTGGGCCGGCGCCTCCAGAGTCACCAGGCGCTCGACGGTTTCGCGCAAGGTGCGCACGGCCGCATGCTGGGCCTGGGCTTCGTTGTGCAGCTTGTGGTTGGCCTGCATCAGTTCCTCGGAGCTGAGTTGCAGGCTGGCCGCGCGCAGCTTGAGGTCGCGCTCGAACTGGTCGTACGAGGCATCAACCTCGGCCACGAAGCGCTGCAGGCCACTTGCGACGATGGCCACGCCGGCCAGATCCGCCGGCAGGGCCGCGCTCTGGGTGGCCAACGCCGCCAGCTGCGCCTGCGGGTCGGTGCCCAACGGAATGCCGAACACACGCGCGAGCTGGCGCTGCAGCAGTTTGTTCATCAGGCGCGCTCGTTCAGGTAGGTGATGGTCATGGTCTGGTTGTGCAGCGCGCAGCTCATCGCGCCCTGGGTGGGGCTGATCTCGCCGTTGGAATAAAACCCGGCCAACTGGGCCTGGGCGCCGAAGACATGGCTCACGGCCTCGATCTCTTCTTCCACCCGCCCGCCCATCACCAGCTTGCGGCCCACGCAGCTCACCAGCAGCGCCAGGCCGAGGCCTTCATCAGGGCGCAGGTCATACGCGCTGTGCGCAGCGGTTTCGGCGCCATCGACCAAGGCGTCGTTGCTGGCGTGCATCAGGCGCAGGTAGCCGTTGGGGATGATCTCGCCGGCCAGGGTGAGTGAGTTGGCGGCCTCGTCCAGGCCCAGGATGGTGCGGATCAGCCCGACCTCATTGCGGTCTACGCCGAGCATGGAAAACGGGAACAGCAACCCCGTGGCAGGCAGCCCGGCAGCGTATTCGCCGAGGTAGCGGCGATAGACATCCAGCGCCGGCTGGCCGTCCAGTTCAAACAGCACATTGCCCTCGCAGCGCGTGACGCGCCGCGCCGGGCCGAACGGCTGCCAGCCACCGAACGAGCCGTGCGAAATGCGCCAGTGCTCGCCGAACAGGCCGATGCCCACCACGGCCTGTGAGTCGGCCACGCCGTTGCACAGCGTCCAGGTTTGGGTGAACTTGCCGTCGTCGCCAGCCAGGCCGCCACTGAGCAGCACTTGCTGGCCCAGCACGCTGGTCAGGCCTTGCAGCAAGGCACTGCCGTTGATGCCCACGCCGGGGCAGAACAGCAGCACCGCTTTCAGGTCCGGCCGGGCCAGCGCGCGCCCCAGCGCCGCGCCGGCGGCGTGCGAATCGGCCATGCTGGCCAGCGGCACTTGCGCGACCTGGAAGTCCGGGTGCCTGAAGTGCATCGCCGTCAGCACCGCCGCGCCGCTGGTCACGCCGTGGTTGCCGATCTCACCGGCGCTGCTGCAGCCCACCACCTGCGCCGTGGGAAAGGCGTGCTGCAGCTCTTGCGCAAAACCCGGCCGGGCCAGGGCCGTGTCGGGCGCAAAGGCCAGCACGAGATGCGGCTCGATGGCGGCCAGCTCGCTCAACGCGGCGGCGCTGGCGGGCAATTCGAGCAGGGTCGATTGGCGAATGTGCATGGCAGGGTCAGGCAGCGGGCGCAGTCGGCCCATGGCCGGGCATATCGGCCTGCCAGCGCCGGCACATGAAGCCTCGCGCCGCCAGCGCCGCCTGGCGCAGCGCCACAGGGCCTAGCATCGCCACATAGTTCACGTTCGCGCCATGTTCCCTTCGTTGCCCTGCCTGTCTGCCCTGCGGCGCCGCGCCGTCATCGGCCTGGGCGCCGGGCTGGCCCTGCCCGGCGCGTGGGCTGCAGCACCCGTAAGCCGCCGGCTGCACCTGCCGCGCCTGCCCCTGGTGCAGCGGCGTCTGGCCAATGGCTTGCAGCTGGTGGCCATCCGCGACCCGGCCACGCCCACGGTGGCGGTGCAGATGTGGTTCGGCGTGGGCGGGCGCGACGACCCGCCCGGGCGTTCGGGTTTTGCGCACCTGTTCGAGCACCTCATGTTCAAGGGCACGCGCCACATGCCCAGCGAGATGTTCGACCGCCTGACCGAAGACGTGGGCGGCTACAACAACGCCTTCACCGCCGAAGACGTGACGGCCTACCAGAGCCTGGTGCCGGCCAATCATCTCGAACGTTTGCTGTGGGCCGAGGGCGAGCGCCTGGCCAGCCTGAAGCTCGACCAGGCCACCTTCGACAGCGAGCGCGCCGTGGTGCAGGAAGAATTCCGCGAGCGCGTGCTGGCCGCGCCGTACGGGCGGCTGTTCAATGCCCTGCCCGGCCTGGCCTTCGAGCGCGGGGCGTACCGGCGGCCGGTGATTGGCAACATCGACGAATTGAACGCCGCCACGCTCGACGACGTGAAGCGCTTCCACGCCACTTGGTACCGGCCCGACAACGCCACGTTGATCGTGGCCGGTGACTTCGATCCTGTGCAGTTGCAAGTTTGGGCCGAACGCTACCTGGGCGCCGTGCCGCGCCCGACGCAGCCGCTGCCGGCACGGGCCGCGGCGGCGGCGCCAGCGCTGGCGCCGCGCCGGGTGGCCTTGCACGGCCCGCAGGTGC
>JANOXU010000196.1:0-6147 GCA_031418595.1 Burkholderiales bacterium | reverse complement strand
CCGGGCGTTCGCCAGGAAAAAACAGTCCACTGGACTTTTTTTGCCCGGGCTCACTCACCCGGAAACAATTCCTGCGGAACTGTTTCCTCCTTCTTTACTTCGCTACGCAGCACGCCCCACCGGCCTGCCCTTCACCAGGGTTCGCACTCGCGCCAACCACCGCCACCACTGGTGCCGGCCGAGGGTGTTGGGTGGCCGGCATAGCGAAGTAAAGGGGGAGTCGGTGGCCGCCAGGCCACCGACGGAGGACATGAGCGTAGCCGGCCACCCGACGCCCTCGGCTCGATCGGACGATGAAGCCTGGCGCATGCCCAGCAGCGAGCAATGAAAGCCATCCCCCTGAGCTACATCGCGCGCAACCTCTGGGGCCGGCGCGTCACCAGCTTGCTCACGGCCGGTGGCATGGCGCTGGTGGTCTATGTGTTCGCCACGGTGTTGATGATGAGCGAGGGCATCCGCGCCACGCTGGTGGCCACCGGCGGGGCGAACAACGTGATCGTGCTGCGCAAGGGCGCGGGCGCCGAGATCAACAGCGGCATCAGCCGCGAACAGGCGGCCATCGTCGAATCGTTGCCCGGCATGGCCACCAATGCCGCCGGCCAACGGCTGGTGACCAAGGAGCCGGTGGTGCTGAACAACCTGCCCAAGCGCGGCAGCGGCAAGCCCAGCAACGTCACCGTGCGCGGCACGTCTGAACTCGCACTACAGCTGCGTCCACAGGTCAGGCTGGTTGAAGGCCGCATGTTCCGCCCGGGCAGCAGCGAGATCGTGGCCGGCGCGGCGGTGGCTTCAGGCTTTGCCGGCGCCGGCCTGGGCGAAAGCCTGCGCTTTGCCGGGCGCGAATGGCGGGTGGTGGGTGTGTTCGATGCCGGCGGCAGCGGCTTCGATTCCGAACTGTGGGGCGACAGCGAACAGATGATGCAGGCCTTTCGGCGCGGTGCTTATTCGAGCGTGATCTTCGCGCTGAGCGACGCGCAAGGCTTCGACCAAGCGCGCGCCGCGCTCGAAGCCGACCCGCGCCTCACGCTTGAAGTAAAGCCCGAGATCGCGTTCTACGCCGAGCAAAGCGAAGCGCTGGCCACCTTCATCAGCATCCTGGGGCTGTCACTGTCCATCATCTTCAGCATCGGCGCGGTGGTCGGCGCCATGATCACCATGTTCGCTGCCGTGGCCTCGCGCGTGGGCGAGATCGGCACGCTGCGCGCGCTGGGCTTTCGGCGCGGCGCGGTGTTGGGGGCGTTCCTGTTGGAAGCGCTGTTATTGGCTTTGGTGGGCGGCGCCATCGGCTTGGCCGCGGCCAGCTTGATGCAGACGGTGAACCTGTCCACCACCAACTTCACCACGTTCTCAGAGATTGCTTTTCGCTTCAAGCTCACGCCGGGCATTGCGCTGCAAACGCTGGTCTTTGCGCTGGTGATGGGCTTTGTGGGCGGCTTCGTGCCGGCCTGGCGGGCGGCACGAATGAAGATCGTGGATTGCTTGCGAGCGGCTTGATCCGGAGTCCTGCCGCCGCTGATCGCGGCCCGCATTAACATTGCATTTATGGAATCATGATCCAGAATAACGCGGATGTTTTCCCGCAACTTGCTCGCCGCCGTGGACACCGAGTTGGCCCACGCGCCGGCCGTGGCGCTGCTCGGCGCGCGCCAGGTGGGCAAGACCACATTGGCGCTGGCCGTAGGCGAAACGCGGCCTTCGGTGTACCTCGACCTTCAGTCGCCCGCCGACCGCGCCAAGCTCGCCGAGCCCGAGTTGTTCCTGGCTGACCAGGCCGGCAAGCTGGTGATCCTGGACGAGATCCACCATGCGCCCGGCCTGTTCCCGGTGCTGCGCGGCGTGATCGACCGGCAGCGCCGGGCCAAACGCCCCGCGGGCCACTTCCTGCTGCTGGGCTCGGCCTCGCCCAACCTGCTGCGCCAGTCGGATGAAACGTTGGCCGGACGCATTGCCTACCTCGAACTCACGCCCTTGACGCTGAACGAGATCGGCACCACATCGCCCGACGATCTCTGGCTGCGTGGCGGCTTTCCAAACAGCTTGTTGCAGCCGACGCCTGCCCGCAGCCTGCGCTGGCGCCAAGACTTCATCCGCACCTACCTGGAACGCGACGTGCCGCAACTGGGCCCGCGCATCGCCGCCGAAACCCTGCGCCGCTTCTGCACCATGCTGGCCCACCACCAGGGCAGCATGCTGAATGCCGCGGCGCTGGCCCGCAGCCTGGGCGTGGACGGCAAAACCGTGGCGGCCTATCTCGATTTGATGACTGACCTGCTGCTGGTGCGCCGCCTGCCGCCCTGGCACGCCAGCATCGGCAAGCGGCTGGTCAAGTCGCCCAAGGTCTATGTCCGCGACAGCGGCCTGCTGCATGCGCTGCTCGGCATGGCCGACAAGCCAGCGCTGCTCGGCCACCCCATCGTGGGCGCAAGCTGGGAATGCTTTGTGATTGAACAAGTGCTGAATGCAGCGGCGCAGGCTCAGCGCGAGGTCGAGGCCTCGTTCTACCGTTCGCAGGCCGGGGCCGAGATCGACCTGCTGCTGCGCTTTGGCGACGCGCCGCCCTGGGCCATCGAAATCAAGCGCAGCCTGGCGCCCAACCTCGAACGCGGCTTTCAATCGGCCTGTGCAGACGTTCAACCCGCGCGCCGTTTCGTGGTCTACCCGGGCGTGCAGCGCTATCGCCTCAGTGAAGGTGTGGAGGCCCTGCCGTTGGCAGAGTTGATGGCGCTGGTGGTGTCGGCATGAACGCAGCCAGCGCCGCCGGAACTACGCCGCTTTCGGGTGTCACACCGGCGACCGCGCCATATCAGCCGCGGCGCATACTCGGGTCATGACCGAATTCGTTTTCATCCGCCACGGCGAAACCGACTGGAACCGCCAGCAGCGCTTCCAAGGCCAGATTGACGTGCCCCTGAACGCGCTGGGCCGCGAGCAGGCCGCAAGGCTGGCCCAGCGCATGCAGACCGAGCGCTTCGACCACCTGGTGTGCAGCGACCTGCTGCGCACCCGCGAAACCGCGGCACCCACGGCCGGCGTGCACGGCGTGACGCCGCAATTGCATGCCGGTTTGCGCGAACAAGCCTTTGGCGTGCTGGAAGGGCTGGACGTGCCCGGCATTCAGGCCCAACACCCTGAACTGTGGGTGCAATGGCTCAAACATGACGCTGAGTACGCGCTGCCCCAAGGCGGCGAAAGCGTGCGCCAGTTCCATGCCCGGGTGCTGGCCGCGGTGCGTGAACTGGCGCGCGAACATGGCCCGCGCCGGCTGGTGGTGGTGACGCACGGCGGCGTGCTCGACATGCTGTGGCGCACCGTGCACGGCTTTGCGCTTTCAGGCCCGCGCGCGTGCGACATTCCCAACACCGGCATCAACACCTTGCGCTGGCAAGCAGGCACCTTGGGCATCGTGCAATGGGCAGATGCTGCGCACCTGCAAGGCCTGCCCGAGCAGCCGCCCACGGCGCCGGCCAGCGCCGGCGTGCCGGCCCCAGCACGCGACCGCGCCACGGCCTGAGCCTCGGGCCGCGCCGCGGCGGTTGACTTACCTCACCGTGTAGCCGCGCCCGTCCAGGCACGCCGCCACGGCGCGCTGAAAGACATCCGCCTCGGCCAAGGCAAGCGGCTGAGTCGTGGCCCAGCGGTTGCAGTCTTGCCGATCGGCTTCAAGCTGCGCCGGGCTCTGGCCGTTGCGTGGGTAGATGACCGGGTCAGGCAGGCCGCGCGGCGGCGGCACCGGCACCGGTTGCGCGGCTTCAGCACCCGCAGGCGGGTTGACCACCGCATAGCCCTGTGGCGCCGGCGCGTAGTACACGCCGTTGGCGTAGTAATACGGCGCGCCGCCCAGCCACAGCGACACATAGGCCGACGGCAGGAACGGCAACACGATGCCGATGGGCGGCAGCACCACCATGAAGCGCCCAGCGTGCGGGCGCCACCACACGCCGCTGTGGAAGTAGTGGTGGCCCGCGCCGTGGCCAATGCTCAGCGCGCCCCCGGGCAGACCGGCGGCAACGTAACCGCGCGCCGGGTAGTAGTGGTCGTGGCGATGGCGGGCGTCGTGGTGCAACGGCGCGCCGCGTTGGGCGCCGCCGCCACGCTCAGCCCTTGGGGCGTGGCCGCTGCGATCCCCGCGATCCCCGCGATCGCCCCGTTCGCCATGGCCGCCGCCGTGGCGCTCCTGCGCCGCCACTGGCACGCTGTAGCAGGCGGCCGCCAGGGCCAGTGCGGTCAAGGCAAGTACTGCGGTGTGCTTCATGCTCGTCGTGCTCCCGGTGCGCGTTGGCCCATGCCGACATGGCGGCGATCTTGCAGCAACGCAGGCCAGCGTGTCCATGCCGACACGACTTCACCCTTCGCACAACCAGCCGCGATCACCAGCCGCGATCACCAGCTCAAGGCGCCCAGGTCGTTCACGAACAACGGCACGTCTTTCCACAGCCCCTTGAGCTTGCTGTTGGCCACCGTGATCCAGGTGGGTTGGTACAGGTAGGCCATCACGGCTTCATCGGCCACCAGGCGTTGCAAGTCGCCCATCAGCTTGTTGCGGTCTTCCTGCTTGGGCGTGGCCTGCACCTTGGCCCACATGTCGTTGAACTTGGCCGACTCGTAGCCCCAGTAATAGCCGGGCCGCGCGAAGTTGCCGAAGTCCAGCGGTTCGACATGCGAGATCACCGTCAGGTCATAGGCCTTCTGGCCGTACACGCCCGACAGCCACTGCGCCCATTCCACGTTCTCGATCTTGGCGATGATGCCCACCTTGGCCAGTTGCGCCGCAATCACCTCGCCGCCCTGGCGCGCGTAGGGCGTGGGCGGCAGTTTCATCACCAGTTCCAGCGGCAGTTGCACGCCGGCCTGGTGCAACAAGGCGCGGGCGCGGGCCTGGTCGAAGCTGTTCACGGCGGTCAGGTCGATGAAGCCCGGCGCGCCGGGCGTGAGGTAGCTGCCGATGGGCACGCCAAAGCCGTCGGCCGCACCTTCGACCACCGCCTTGCGGTCGATGGCCGAGGCGATGGCGCTGCGCACCCGCACATCATCGAGCGGCTTGCGCTTGTTGTTGATGGCCACTACCGTCTTGGCGCGCGAGCCGCCGATCAACACCTGGAAGCGCTTGTCGCGCTTGAACTGCTCCAGGCTGCGCGCCGCAGCCACCCGTGGGAAGACATCGACATCGCCTGACAGCAACGCCGCCACTTGCGCCGAAGCGTCGCTGATGAAGCGAATGGTGGCGCGCTTCATTTTCACATTGCTAACGTTGCGGTAACTTTCCCAGCGCGCCAGGTTGATGGCCGAGCCGCGCGCCCAGCTTTCGAGCTTGAACGGCCCCGTGCCCACCGGCTGGGTGTTGTTGCCCGCCGCGCTTTTGGGCTCGACGATGATGGCCGTGGCCTGGCCCAACTGGAACAGCAAGTCGGGGTTGGCGTTCTTCAGCGTCAGCACCACGGTGCGCGCGTCCGGCGCCTGCACGCTTTCGAAGTTGGCAAACACCGCCTTGTCCTTGTTCACGCTGGTGGCGGCCGTGGCGCGCTCGAAGCTGAACTTCACCGCCGCGGCGTCGCAGGCCTCGCCGTTGCTGAACTTCAGGCCAGGGCGCAGCTTGAAGGTGTAGGTCTTGACGTCGGGCGACACGGCCCAGCTATCGGCCAGCAGCGGGGTGATGCTGCCGTCGGAATTGACCTTGGTCAGCGTTTCGAAAATGTTGTACAGCACCACCTCGGCAATGGCGCTGGCCGCGCCGGCCGTGGGGTCCAGGCCGGGGGGTTCGAGTGTCATGGCCAACACCACGGCGTCTTTGCGCACCTGGGCCTGGGCGGCGGGGCTGAGGCTGGCCAGGGACAGCACGGCCAGCGCCAAGGTGGCCAAGGTGCGGCGATGCATGAATGCGGGTTTGGTGGACATGGCGGGTTCCTTCGATGAAGGGCCCATCTTACGTACTGCCATGCAGTGCCGCCGCGGCCCCTGGCCTGAAAGCAAGCCGGCCGCCCACGGCGGCCGGCACAACACGGCGTTGGCCGCGTTAGAAAGGAATGTCGTCGTCCATGTCGTCGAACCCGGTGCTCGACTTGGCCGCCGGCTTGCTGGGCGCCGGGCGCGGTGCCGGGGCGCTGGCCTCGCGCCGCGCGGGGGCCTGGCCGGCGCCGGCGTCATCGCCCG
>JANOXU010000195.1:0-16331 GCA_031418595.1 Burkholderiales bacterium | reverse complement strand
GCCGGCAAGTACGCCTTTGGCTGGGACAGCGACATGAGCGCGGCAGCACCCAAGGCCCACCTCGGTTCGGCGGTGCTGAACTGGGGCGTGTACTACGAGAAGGTGGTGGCCGACGTGCTCGACAAGAAGTGGGCCACCGGCAGCACCAAGTGGGGCACCAAGGAAGGCATGAACGACTTCATCAAGACGCCCGACACCGTGCCCGAGCCCATCCGCGCCAAGGTCGATGCGGTCAAGGCCGGCTTGAAGGACGGCAGCCTGGCCATCTTCAAGGGCCCGCTGTCCGACAACACCGGCAAGGAAGTGCTGGCCAAGGACGTGGTGGGTGACGACGCCTGGAAGGGCGGGGTCAACTTCTACATCAAGGGCGTTGAAGGCAAGGTGCCCGCAGGCAAGTAGGGCCGCAGCGGCCAGGGCACCAGCTCGTGCAGCGGGCCGGTAGCCCGCAACCTGCGACGCCGCAGCAGAGCCAAAGCGCATGACCCGCCTGGCCATTCACGCCGACCTGCTCGACTTTTGCGCCGAGCCTGAAAGCGCACAACTTGAATCGGCGGCCGTGCGCTTTCGCCCGGCGCATTGGCTGCTGGTGGAAGATGGCCGCATCCACAGCGTGCAAAGCCAGGCACCCGATGCCGCACAGTGGCCCTGCGTCGACCGCAGCGGGCACTTGCTGCTGCCCGGCTTCATCGACACCCATGTGCACAGCGCGCAAATGCCGGTGGTGGCCTCGTGGGGCGCGCAATTGCTCGACTGGCTCAACACCTACACCTTCCCGGCCGAGGCCGCGCTGGCCGACCCGGCCGTGGCGCAAGCCAGCGCGCAGCAGTTCGTGCGCGCGCTGCTGGCGCACGGCACGACCACGGCGCTGGTCTTCCCCACCGTGCATGCCGGCGCGTGCGAGGCGTTGTTCGAACAGGCCCATGCGCGCGGCATGCGGCTGGTGGCCGGCAAGGTGTTGATGGATCGCCATGCGCCGGCCGGTTTGTGCGATGTCAGTCTGGGCCAGGCCGAGCGTGAATGTGCAGACCTGATCGAACGTTGGCACGGCCGTGGCCGCATCGCCTATGCGCTCACACCGCGTTTCGCGGCTACCAGTAGCGCCGCGCACCTGCACATGGCAGGCCGCCTGCTGGCCTCCAATCCCGGCCTGTATATGCAAACGCATGTGGCCGAAAACGACGCTGAAGTGCGCTGGGTGGCCGAGCTTTTCCCGCAGGCACGAAGTTACCTCGACGTGTATGCGCGCGCCGGCTTGTTGAATGAACGCTCGGTGCTGGCGCATGGCATCTGGCTCGACGACACCGACCGCGCCGTGCTGCGCGACAGCGGCGCGCAAGTGGCGCACTGCCCCAGTTCGAACCTGTTCCTGGGCAGCGGCTTGTTCAATTGGGCGCAAGCGCGCGCAGCGGGGGTGAAGGTTAGCCTGGGCAGCGATGTGGGCGGCGGCACCAGCTTGTCGATGCAACGCACCTTGGCCGCGGCGTACCAGGTGCAGGCCTTGCAAGGTGAGCGTCTGACGGCCTGGCAACTGCTGCACGCCGCCACGCGCGGCGCGGCGCTGGCACTGGGGCTGGGTGATGAGATTGGCACGCTCGATGTGGGCCGCGTGGCCGATGTGTGCCTGTGGCGCTGGGCCAGCAGCGAGCTGGCCGCGCAGCGCCAGGCGCATGCGAAAGATCTGCATGAGCGCGTGTTCGCCTGGTTGATGCTGGGCGACGAGCGCGACCTGAGGCAAGCGTATGTGGCAGGCCAGCCGCAGTTGTTGGAGGCCCCTGCGTGCTGAGGCTGGAGCTGCGAGGCATCAGCAAGCAGTACCCGGCGGTGCGCGCCAACGATGACGTGAGCCTGCGCGTCAAGCCGGGCGAGATTCACGCCGTGCTGGGCGAGAACGGCGCCGGCAAGAGCACGCTGATGAAGGTCATCTACGGCGCCGTGCGTGCAGACGCCGGGCAGATGCTGTGGAACGGCCAGGCGGTGCAGGTGGCCTCGCCGGCGCATGCGCGCGAGCTGGGCATCAGCATGGTCTACCAGCACTTCAGTTTGTTCGACACGCTCACGGCGGCCGAGAACGTCTGGCTCGGCCTGGGCAAGGCACTCACGCTGGCGCAGGTCAGCGCCCGCATCACTGAAGTGGCCGGTACCTATGGCCTGGAGGTGCAGCCGCAGCGCCCGGTGCACACGCTGAGTGTGGGCGAACGCCAGCGCGTTGAAATCGTGCGCGCGCTGCTCACCCACCCGCAGTTGCTGATTCTTGATGAGCCCACCTCGGTGCTCACGCCGCAGGCGGTGGACAAGCTCTTCGTCACCCTGCGCCGGCTGGCCGGGCAGGGCTGCAGCATCCTGTACATCAGCCACAAGCTCGACGAGATTCGTGCCCTGTGCCACCGCTGCACCGTGCTGCGCGGTGGGCGGGTCAGCGGCGAGGTCAACCCCGCGCAGGAAACCAACGCCAGCCTGTCGCGGCTGATGATCGGCGCCGAGCCGCCGGCGTTGCAGCATCGCGCGCAGCGCGCCGGCGCGCTGGCCCTGCAGGTGCGCGGCCTCACGCTGGCCCGGCAGTCGCCCTTCGGCACTGATCTGCAAAACATCTCGTTCAATGTGCATGGCGGTGAAATCGTCGGCGTGGCCGGCGTCTCGGGCAATGGTCAGCAGGAATTGATGGCCGCGCTGTCGGGCGAAGACACGCGCGCGCCGCGCGGCAGCGTCAACTTGTTCGGCCACGACATCGCGCCGCGCTCGCCGCGCGTGCGGCGCGACCAGGGCCTGCACTTCGTGCCCGAAGAACGCCTGGGCCGCGGCGCGGTGCCCACGCTGTCGCTGGCCGAGAACACCTTGCTCACGCGCACCCACACCGTGTCGCGCCTGGGCTGGGTGCAGATGCGGCGGGTGCGCCGGCTGGCTGAAGAGATCATCGCGCGCTTCAGCGTCAAATGCGGTGGCACGGGCGCGACGGCCAAGTCGCTGTCGGGCGGCAACCTGCAAAAGTTCATCGTCGGGCGCGAGATCGACGCCCGGCCAAAAGTGCTGATCGTGTCGCAACCCACCTGGGGCGTGGATGTCGGCGCGGCGGCCTTGATCCGCAACGAGTTGCTCACGTTGCGCGACGAAGGTTGCGCCGTGCTCGTGGTGAGCGAAGAGCTGGAAGAGCTGTTCGAGATCAGCGACCGGCTGGTGGTCATCGCCCAGGGCCGCTTGTCGCCCAGCGTGGCCACCGCGCAAGCCAGCATCGAACAGATCGGTGAGTGGATGAGCGGGTTGTGGACGAGTGATGTTGCCCATGCTCAAACTTGAAGCGCGGCCGCAGCCCTCGAAGCTGATGTCGGCCGGCTCGCCGCTGCTGGCGCTGGCCATCACGGTGGTGATCGGCGTGGTGCTGTTCATGGCCTTGGGCAAAGACCCAGTCAAGGGCTTGCAGGTGTTTTTCATCGAGCCGGTGAAGAGCCTGTACGCCTTGTCTGAACTCAGCGTCAAGGCCACACCGTTGGTCTTGATCGCGCTGGGCCTGGCGGTGTGCTTTCGCGCCAACGTGTGGAACATCGGCGCCGAAGGGCAGTTCATCCTGGGCGCCTTGTGCGCCGGCTGGGTGGCGATGCAGGCCGACGCGCAAAGCAGCCGCTTCATCGTCGTGCCCATCTTGCTGGCCGGCGTGGCCGGCGGCATGTTTTGGGCGGGCATTGTGGCGCTGCTGCGCGACCGTTTCAACGCCACTGAAATATTGGTCAGCCTGATGCTGGTGTACGTGGCCGAGTTGCTGCTGGCCTACCTGGTGTACGGCCCCTGGAAAGACCCGCAGGGCTACAACTTCCCGCAGACCATCAACTTCCTGGCCGCCACCAAGGTGCCGCGCCTGGCTGAAGGCCTGCGCGCCAACATCGGCGTGTGGTTGGCGCTGGCCGCGGTGGCGCTGGCCTGGGTCTTCATGTTCCGCAGCTTTCGCGGCTTTCAATTGCAGGTGGGCGGGCTGGCCTCTGCAGCCGCACGTTATGCCGGGTTTTCTTCGCGCACGGCGTTGTGGACGGCGCTGTTGGCCTCGGGCGGCATGGCCGGCCTGGCGGGCGCACTCGAAGCCGCCGGCCCGCTGGGCCAGCTCACGCCGCATGTGCCGGCAGGCTACGGCTTCGCCGCCATCATCGTGGCCTTCGTCGGCCGGCTGCACCCGGTGGGCATCGTCTTCGCCGCGGTGTTGATGAGCATGTTTTTCATCGGCGGCGAGCTGGCGCAGTCACGCCTGGGCCTGCCCAAGGCGCTGACCGGCGTCTTTCAGGGCCTGCTGCTGTTTGCGCTGTTGGCGTGTGACACGCTGGTTCACTACCGCGTCCGTTTCATCAAGAGGGGATGACATGGAAGGCCTTGCACTGCTGCTGGCCGCCACGCTCAATGCGGGCACCGTGCTGGCCATCGCCGGCCTGGGGCTGCTGATCAATGAACGCGCCGGCATCGTCAACCTCGGTGCCGAGGGCATGATGCTGGTGGCCGCCATGGCCGGTTTCGCCGCGGTGGTGGTGACCGGCAGCGACACCCTGGGCTTCGTGGCCGGTGCCGCCGCGGGCGCCGCGCTGGCGGCCGTCTTCGGTGTGTTGGTGATCTGGCTGAACGCCAACCAGTACGCCACCGGCCTGGCGCTGAGCCTGTTCGGCGCCGGCTTCTCGGCCTTCGCCGGCATTCGTTTCACGCAAGAGAAATTGCCCGAGCGCATGTCGTTCAGCATTCCCGGGCTGGCTGATGTGCCGTTCGTCGGCCCGGCCTTGTTCAACCAGCACCCCATGGTCTACCTGGCCATTGTGTTAACGATTGGCTTGAGCTGGTTCCTGTACCGCTCGCGCGCCGGCCTGGTGCTGCGCGCGGTGGGCGAGTCGCCCGAAGCGGCGCATGCGCTGGGCTACCCGGTGCGGCGCATCCGCCTGGCCAGCGTGATGGCGGGCGGCGCGCTGTGCGGCCTGGCCGGGGCCTATGTGTCGCTGGTCTACACCCCGCTGTGGGTGGAAGGCATGATCGCCGGCAAGGGTTGGATCGCGCTGGCCCTCACCACCTTTGCCACCTGGCGCCCGGCGCGCCTGCTGCTGGGGGCCTACCTGTTCGGCGGCGTCACCATGCTTCAGTTCCACCTGCAAGGCCAGGGGGTGGATGTGCCGAGCCAGTTTCTCAGCATGCTGCCCTACCTGGCCACCATCGTGGTGCTGGTGCTCATTTCACGCAACGCCAACTTCATTCGCGTGAACATGCCGGCGTCGCTGGGCAAGCCGTTCTTTGCCGGGTCGTAGCGGCGTGCCATGAAAAACGCCGCCGGGCGGGTGCCGCGGCGGCGTTTTGATGAGCAGGCTGATCAGGCCTTCTTCATGCCCTTGCGTGCCTTGGCCATGCCCACCACTTCGAGCTTGGCATCGACCACACCCGACTTGAGCATGCGCAGCTTGGCCGCAGCGGCGCGTGAAACGTCTCCCACACGGTCCGGCTGGGTCGGGCCGCGGTCGTTGACGCGCACCACCACGCTCTTGTTGGTCTTCAGGTTGGTCACCTTCACCATCGTGCCAAAGGCCAGGGTCTTGTGCGCCATGGTCATGGCAGCCGGGTTGAAGCGCTCGCCGCTGGCGGTTTTGCGGCCAGCGAACTTGGCGCCGTAATAGGCCAGCTTGCCTTCAGTGGCATCGCCTGCAGCGGCCTTGGTGGCTGCTGCGGCGGCCGGCTTGGCGGCGGGGGCGGCGGTGGCGACGGGGGCCGACGCAGCCTGCTGCGCTTGGGCTAACGGCGCCAGGGCCAGCATCAGGGCGGCGGTGCCGGCGGCCAGGAAACGAACGGACATGGTCAAAACTCCTCTTGGGTTTGGTTGAACGTGAAGCGGCGCGCAGTGTCAGGTGCCGCACCCCCGATTCTGGGCACGAGGCTCTTGCTGGCCGGCCGCGAGCGTGAGATTTGACACACTCCTGCAATCACCGCACAAAACCGGAGTACCCGCCATGACCCTCGTCGCAGCAACAGGCCTGGCCACCACCTTGCGCAACGCACCCAAGGCCGAGCTGCACATCCACATCGAAGGCTCGCTCGAACCCGAACTGATCTTTGCCCTGGCGCAGCGCAACGGCGTGAGCCTGGCCTACCCCAGCGTGGCCGCACTGCGCGCGGCCTATGCGTTCAGCGACCTGCAAAGCTTCCTTGACATCTACTACGCCGGCGCCAGCGTGCTGCTCACCGAGGCCGATTTCTACGACATGGCGATGGCCTACTTCCGCCGCGCCGCGGCCGACCATGTGGTGCACGCCGAGTTGTTCTTCGACCCACAAACGCACACCGATCGCGGCGTGCCGTTTGCCACCGTCGTCAACGGCCTGGCACGCGCGTGCAGCGATGCGCGCACGCAGCTTGGCGTGAGCGCGTTGCTGATCATGTGCTTCTTGCGCCACCTCAGCGAAGAAGCCGCGTTCGCCACGCTGGAGCAGGCCACGCCGCACTTGCGGCACATCGTTGGCGTGGGGCTGGACAGCTCTGAGCGCGGCCACCCGCCCGAAAAGTTTGCCGCCGTGTTCGCACGCTGCCGCGCGCTGGGTTTGCGCGCCGTGGCCCATGCCGGCGAGGAAGGGCCACCGGCCTACATCAGCACGGCCATCGACGTGCTCAAGGTCGAGCGCATCGACCATGGCGTGCGCTGCCTTGAAGATGCTGCCCTGGTGGCGCGCCTCGCGGCGTTGCGCATGCCGCTGACGGTGTGCCCGCTGTCCAACGTGAAGCTGCGCGTGTTCGACAGCCTGGCGCAGCACAGCTTGCCGGCGCTGCTCGATGCCGGCTTGTGCGCCACGGTGAATTCGGACGATCCGGCTTACTTCGGTGGCTACATGAACGACAACCTGGTGCAGACCTTCGAAGCGCTGCCGCAATTGGGCGCCGCGCAGGCCAGGCAGTTGCTGCGCAACAGCTTCGAGGCCAGCTTTGCCACCGCGGCGCAAAAAGCACTGTGGCTCGATCAGGTGGACGCCGCCTTCGCCGCCTAAAATATTCGCTCACCTCTTCGCGGCCGGCTGCCACACCGGCCGCGTTTCATTTCGTGGCCATGTCGAGGAACACCATGTACAAAAACCTCATCGGCGCAAGCTTGCTCGCTGCTGTCGTGGGCGCTGGCGCCCAAACCCAACCCCAGGCCGCAGCGCAATTGAAAGTGGCCTTCGTCTACGTCAGCCCGGTCGGCGAGGCGGGTTGGAGCTACCAGCACGAGCAAGGCCGCCTGGCGCTCGAAAAAGCGCTGGGTGCTGCCGTGCAAACCACGCGCGTTGAAGCCGTGGCCGAAGGCGCCGACAGCGAGCGCGTGTTGCGCGACCTGGCCGTGCAAGGCCACCGCCTGATCTTCGCCACCAGCTTCGGTTACCTGGAGCCGGCGTTGCGCGTGGCGGCGGAATTTCCCGACGTTCGCTTCGAGCATGCCGGTGGCTACAAAACCGCGCCCAACCTGAACACCTACAACGCGCGCTACTACGAAGGCCGCTACCTGGCCGGCCTGGCGGCGGGTGCGGCCAGCAAAAGCGGCGTGGCCGGCTATGTGGCGGGGTTCCCGCTGCCCGAGGTGATCCAGGGCATCAACGCCTTTGCGCGCGGCATGCTTGAAGTGAACCCGAAGGCCGAAGTGCGGGTGCTGTGGCTGAACAGCTGGTTCGACCCGGCGCGCGAACGCGAAGCCGCGCTCACGCTCGTCAACCAGGGGGCCGACGTGCTGACCAACCATTCCGGCTCGCCCGCCGTGCCCCAGGTGGCCGAGGAGCGCGGGGTGAAGCTGGTGGCCTACCAGAGCGACATGCGCAAATTCGCGCCGCGCGCGCAGCTTACTTCGGTGCTGCACCAATGGGGGCCGTACTACACCGGCGTGGCGCGTGCGGTGTTGAACGGCACCTGGGCGCCGCGGCCGGTTTGGGGCGGCATGAAAGACGGCTTCATCGCCCTGGCGCCCCTGAGCGCCGACGTGCCCGCGGCCGCTGCGGCCAAGGTGCGTGAACGTGAAGCGCAGATCCGTGCCGGGCGCTTTCACCCGTTTTCAGGCCGCATCGCAGACCGCGAAGGCCGCGAACGGCTGGCCGGTGGCGTGATGAGCGATGAGGCGTTGGCGAAGATGGACTACTTCGTGCCCGGTGTCGTGGGCACCGCACCCAAGAGCCAGTGACCTGAACCGTTACTGCAGCGCCGCCAGCATGGCCGCGGCCTGCGGCCCGAAGGCGTAGGCGTCCATGCCCAGGCAGCCGTAGGTGATGCTGTCGTGCAGGCGCAGCGGCACCGCCTCGCGCCCGCCGGCGCCCGCGGCCACGTACCAGGGCAGCAGGTGCTCGTCGGTGGGGTGCATGTCCACCGCGTGCGGCGCCAGGCTGCGGTAGGCAAACAAGGCGTCCCAGTCGCGCGCCGTGCTGCGTTCCAGCAGCCACTGCCGGAAGGCCGCACTTTGCGGGATTTCGGGCCGGTCCACGCCGCTGTTCAGCCCGTCGGCAAACACGCGCCGCAAGTTGTGCGTGATGCTGCCGCTGCCCAGCACCAGCACGCCTTCATCGGCCAACGCGGCCAAGGCCTGGCCCAGTTCAAACTGCTTGTGCGGCGCCCAGTTGCGCACCCAGGCCAGCGGCAGCACAGGCACATCGGCATCGGGCCAGGCGAACTTCAGCACCGTCCAGATGCCGTGATCCAGGCCGCCTTGGTCGGCCACATGCGCGGGCAAACCGGCGGCTTGAATCAAACGTTGTACCTGCTGCGCCAATTCGGGCTCACCCGGCGCGTCATAGCGCATCTGGTACAGGCGCTCGTCGAAACCGCCAAAGTCGTACACCGCCTGGTGCTGCGCGGCGCCCAGCAGCACGGGTTCGCGCATCAGGCTGTGGGCTGAAATCGCCAGCACGGCCCTGGGGCGACCGAACGTGCGGTCGATGGCCGGGCCCAGGCGTTGCATGAAGGCGCCGGCTTCGCGCGGCTCCAGCGCCGTCATCGGTGAGCCGTGGGAAATGTAGAGCGTGGGCAGGCTGTTCATGGCGTTGATTATTTCAGTGCAGCAGCGGGGCATTGTTGCGCCGTGCGCGGTGCCAGGTTGCGGTGCGTTAAGGTCACGCCCTATGGCCCCTGCTGCTGACCCCCGCTTCGCTCCGCTGGCACCTTCTGTCTGGGCCCTGGCCTGGCGCCAGATGCGGCGCGATGCTTTCGCCGGCCAGTTGCGCCTGCTGGCCCTGGCGGTGATGCTGGCCGTGGCCGCCCTCACCGCGGTGGGCTTTTTTGCCGACCGCCTGAACGCCGCCTTGGCGCGCGATGCGCGGCAACTGCTGGGCGGCGACGCCATCATCGCCAGCGACCAACCCGCGCCGCCCGCCTTCGCGGCCAAGGCCACCGAGTTGGGGCTGCTGGCGGCGCGCACCATCAGCTTTCCGAGCATGGGCCGGGCGCGCGATGAGCGTGGTGGTGCGGCGCGCCTGGTGTCTGTGAAGGCCGTGAGCAACGCCTACCCGCTGCGCGGCAGCCTGCGTTTGAAGGCGGGCGCGGCGGCGCCGGAGTTGAGCGTGACGGCCGCGCCGCAGCCCGGCACGGTGTGGGTCGACCCGGCCTTGCTTGGCGCCTTGGGCCTGCAAGTGGGTGATGAGCTGCTGCTCGGCGACGCCGCGTTGCGCATCGCGCAGATCATCATCATCGAGCCCGACCGCGGCGCCGGCTTCATGGCCTTTTCACCGCGCGTGCTGCTCAACGAGGCCGACCTGGGCGCCACCGCGCTGATCCAGCCCGCCAGCCGCGTGACCTACCGCCTGGCAGTGGCCGCGCCGCCGGGGCGCGACAGCGCCGTGAGCGCCTTCACAACGTGGGCCGAACAACGCATCAAGGCCGAGGCACCACGCGGCCTGCGGCTCGAATCGTTTGAAGCCGGCCGGCCCGAAATGCGCCAGACGCTGGAGCGCGCGAAATCGTTCCTCAACCTGGTGGCCTTGCTCGCGGCCCTGCTGGCGGCGGTGGCGGTGGGCATCGCGGCGCGCGACTTCGCCCAGGCCCACCTCGATGACTGCGCCATGCTGCGCGTGCTGGGCCTGTCGCAAGCGCGTATCGCCTGGGCCTACACGCTTGAATTCGTGGCCCTGGGCGTGGCCGCCAGCCTGGCCGGGGTGGTGGCCGGCGGCCTGGTGCACCTGGGCTTTGTGGCGCTGCTGCGCTCGTTCATGGACACGGCGCTGCCGCCACCCGGCTGGCAACCGGCGCTGTACGGCCTGGGTGTGGGCTTGACCCTGCTGTTGGGGTTCGGCTTGGCGCCCGTGCTGCAACTGGCCCGCGTGCCGCCGCTGCGCGTGCTGCGCCGCGACCTGGGTGGCCTGAAGGCCGCGCCGCTGGGCGTGTTGGCGTTGGGCGCGCTGGGCTTTGCGGGGCTGCTGCTGGCGCTGGCGCAAGACCGCAAGCTGGGCCTCATCACCGTGGGCGGCTTTGCCGCGGCCGTGGCCGTATTTGCGCTGGCCGCTTGGGGCGCCGTGAGTTTGCTCAGGCGCGCCGTGCCCGAAGCGCGGGCGCCGCGCTGGCTGCTGCTGGCCACGCGCCAGCTCGCATCGCGCACCGTGTTTTCGGTCATCCAGGTGGCCGCGCTGGCGGTGGGTTTGATGGCCTTGATCCTGCTGGTGCTGCTGCGCACCGACTTGGTCGACAGTTGGCGCAAGGCCACGCCGGCCGACGCGCCGAACCGTTTTGTCATCAACATCCAGCCCGAACAGGCCGCCGCCTTTCGCGCCGCGTTGGCCAACGCCGGCGTGGCCAAAAACGATTTTTTCCCCATGATCCGCGGCCGCCTGGTGGCCATCAACGAGCAAGCCATCAGCCCGCAAAGCCTGCCCGATGACCGTGCCCGGCGCAGCGTGGAGCGCGAGTTCAACCTCAGCCACGACCTGGCCCTGCCTGACCATAACCAGGTGGTGAGTGGGACATGGCAGCCCGGTGAACCCGATGCACTGAGCGTGGAAGACGGCCTGGCCAAGTCGCTGGGCATCAAGCTGGGTGACCGGCTGCGCTTTGACGCCGGCGGCCAAACCCTGCAAGGGCGGGTGACCAGCCTGCGCAAGGTGGATTGGGGCTCGATGCGGGTCAACTTCTTCGTGCTGTTCCCGCTGGCCAACATGCCCGATGCACCGCGCAGTTATATCAGCGCCTTTCGCGCACCCACCGGCGCCACGGGCGGCGAGCCGGGCTTCGATAACGCGCTCAGCCGTGAATTCCCCAACCTCACCAATGTGGATGTCTCGGCCTCGGTGGCGCAGGTGCAGCGCGTGCTCGACCAGGTGATCCGCGCGGTGGAATTCCTGTTTGCCTTCACCCTGGCCACCGGCCTGGTGGTGCTGGTGGCGGCGGTGGGCGCCACGCGCGAGGCCCGGGCGCATGAATTTGCCTTGATGCGCGCCCTGGGCGCCAGCTCCAAACTGCTGGCCCAGGTGCAACGCACTGAACTGTTGGGTGTGGGCGCGCTGGCCGGCGTGCTGGCCAGCCTGGCCGCGCTGGCGGTGGGCTGGGCGTTGGCGCGCTGGGCGTTTGAATTCGTCTGGGCGCCGCCGCTTTGGGTGCCGCTGGCCGGTGCCGTGGCCGGCGCCGTGTTGGCCCTGGCCGCAGGCTGGTTCAGCCTGCGCCAGGTGCTGCGCACGCCGGTGGTTGAAACGCTGCGGCGCAGTGCGCAATGAGCGGCCCGTGGCTGGGCGCGCAGGCCAGCGCACCATGACGCTGGATGCCCATGACCATGACCATGGCCATGCCGATGACCATGACCATGACCATGACCATGACCATGCCTCGGGCAGCGGCGATCTCATGCGCATGGGCCTGGCACTGGGGCTGGCCATCGCGGCCGAAGGGGTGGGCTTTTTCGCGCCCGACACGCGGCTCTGGCAAGGCCTTGGTCTGGCGCTGGCCGCAGTGGCGATCTGGGCCTCGGGCTTCGATGTGTACAAGAAAGGCCTGGTCGCGCTGCGCCATGGCAGGCTGAACATCAACGCGCTGATGGCGGTGGCGGTGACGGGCGCCTTTGCCATCGGCCAGTGGCCCGAGGCGGCCATGGTCATGGCGCTCTATGCCATCGCCGAGGCCATTGAAGGCAAGGCCGTGGACCGCGCGCGCAACGCCATCAAGGGCCTGCTCGACCTGGCGCCCGAGGTGGCCGCCATGCGCCAAGCCGATGGCGCGTGGCTCGACTCACCCGTCGCCGGCGTGCCGCTGCAAGCCGTGGTGCGCGTGCGCCCGGGGCAGCGTGTGCCGCTGGACGGCGTGGTGGCCAGCGGCAGCTCGGCCGTCAACCAAGCGAGCGTCACCGGCGAGAGCATTGCGGTGGACAAGGCGGTGGGTGATGCGGTGTTCGCCGGCACCATCAACGAAACCGGCACGCTCGAAGTCACGGTCACCGCGCTGGCGTCGAACTCCACGCTGGCACGCATCATCCATGCCGTTGAGCAAGCGCAAGGCACGCACGCGCCGACACAAAGTTTCGTCGATCGTTTTGCGGCCATCTACACCCCCGCTGTCTTCGTCTTCGCGCTGGCGGTGGCCCTGGCGGGCCCGTGGCTGTTCGACTGGACGTGGCTGCAGGCGGCGTACAAGGCGCTGGTGCTGCTGGTCATTGCCTGCCCCTGCGCGCTGATCATCTCCACCCCGGTGACGGTGGTCAGCGGCCTGGCGGCGGCGGCGCGGCGCGGCATCCTCATCAAGGGCGGTGTTTACCTTGAAGGCGCGCGCCAGCTCAAGGCCATCGCGCTGGACAAGACCGGCACCCTCACCGAGGGCCAACCCAGGCTGGTGAGCTGGAGCGAGTTGCCGGCCGGCGCAGACCGTGCGCTGCCCGAGCGGCTTGCCGCGGCGCTGGCCGGGCAGTCCGACCACCCGGTGGCGCGTGCCATCGCGCATGGCCTGGCGCCATCGGGCCGCGCCGCAGCGGCACTCGCCGTCAGCCAGTTCAAGGCCCAGGCCGGCCGCGGCGTGCAGGGCCAGATCGACGGCACGGCCTACGCCCTGGGCAACCACCGTTTGATGGAAGAGCGCGGGCAGTGCACGCCAGCGCTGCAAGCGCAATTGAAGACGCTGGAACAAGCCGGCCGCACGGTCACGCTGCTGGCCTCGCCGGCCGGGGTGCTGGCGCTGTTTGCGGTGGCCGACACCATCAAGCCGGCAGCGCGCGAAGCGGTGGCCGAGCTGAAGGCGTTGGGCATCACGCCGGTGCTGCTGAGCGGCGACAACCAGGCCACCGCAACGGCCATTGCGCATGAAGCCGGCATTGAACAGGCGCGCGGCAACCTGCTGCCCGAGGACAAGCTGGCCGTCATCAAGGCCATGCAAGCCGAGCATGGCCCGACGGCCATGGTGGGCGACGGCATCAACGACGCCCCGGCGTTGGCGCAGGCCGACATCGGCGTGGCCATGGGCGCAGCCGGCACCGACACCGCCATGGAAGCCGCCGACGTGGTGGTGATGAACGACGACCTGCGCCGCATCGCCGAAACGGTGCGGCTGTCGCGCGCCACGCATGCCGTGCTGTGGCAGAACATCACGCTGGCGCTGGGCATCAAGGCCGTGTTCCTGGTGCTGGCGCTGAACGGCCAGGCCAGCATGTGGATGGCGGTGTTTGCCGACATGGGCGCCAGTCTGTTGGTGGTGGGCAATGGGCTGCGTTTGCTGCGGCCGCCAGCACGCGCAGGCGGCGCACCCGTTGCCGCGCCGAGCCAGGCATGAGCCCGCCCGAAGGGCGAATCCCTGAATGCGGAGCATGAAGGTACATCCATGAACACGCGCCTTGGCCTGCAACCCGGCGTGGCCGCCGCACTCGGCGCCGCCTTGTTGTTCGGTGTCGGCACGCCGCTGGCCAAGCTGCTGCTCGCAGGCACCAGCCCGTGGCTGCTGGCCGGGCTGCTTTACCTGGGCTCGGGCTTGGGGCTGACGCTGCTGCGCCTGCTCCGGCCCAGCCAGCAGCGGGCGCGGCTGGCGCCGGGTGAGTGGCCCTGGTTGGCCGGCGCGGTGCTGGCCGGCGGTGTGGTGGGCCCGGTGCTGTTGTTGTGGGGGCTGGCCGGCATGCCGGCCTCAGGTGCCGCGCTGCTGCTCAACGCCGAAGGCGTGTTCACAGCGGTCATCGCCTGGGTCGTGTTCCGCGAAAACGTCGACCGCCGCATCTTCATCGGCATGCTGGCCATCGTGGCCGGTGCGGCGGTGCTGAGCTGGCCGGGGCAGATGAGCTTTGGCGCTGCCTGGCCGGCGCTGGCCGTGCTGGGTGCATGTCTGGCCTGGGGCATCGACAACAACCTCACGCGCAAGGTGGCACTGGCTGACGCGGTGTGGCTGGCCTCGGTGAAGGGCCTGGCAGCGGGTGCCACCAACTTCGTGCTGGCGCTGGCACTCGGCGCCGCGCTGCCGCCATGGCCGTTGGTTGGCGGCGCGCTGGCCGTGGGCCTGGTGGCCTATGGCTTCAGCCTGGTGTTGTTCGTTGTGGCACTGCGCCACCTGGGAACGGCGCGCACCGGGGCCTACTTCAGCGTGGCGCCATTTTTTGGCGCACTGGTGGCCGTGCTGGCCCTGGGCGAGCCCTTGACCCCGCCGCTGCTGCTGGCCGGCGGCTTGATGGCCGTGGGCGTGTGGCTGCACCTGAGCGAGCAACACGAACATGCCCACACGCATGAGCTTCTTGAGCACGAGCACGAGCACGCGCATGACGCGCATCACCAGCATGCGCATGAAGCGCCGTTCGCGGGTGGGTCACACACGCACCGCCACCGGCATGAACCGCTGCACCACCACCACGCGCATTTCCCGGACGCGCACCACCAGCACAAGCACGGCTGATGCACTGCACAGCGCGCGGCGCCGGCGCCAGCGGCACGCGCCGGCTGATCAGAACGTGAACTTGGCGCCCAGCGACCACTGCCGGTACTGCGGGCTCGGGTTCTGCACCAGGTAGCCCAGATTCAGGCTCCAGGCCTTGCTGGCGGCATAGCGCAGGCCCATGCCGAAGCCGGATTCGCCGTCAACGCTCATCACTTCGCCCATCACTTCCAGGCCGTTGCCCAGGGTGTATTCAAGCGCCAGGTTGGCGTTGCTGGCGCCATGTTTGGGGCTCACGCGGCGGGCTTCGGTCCACCCGAGGTTGACGTTGATCGTGACCCGTTCACTGAGCTGTTTGGTCAGCACGCCATTCAGAAAGATGTTGTCAGTGCCGAACGAGCCGCCGGTGTACCTGGTGCCCAGCACGCCCCAGGCCAGCGCCACGGCCAGGTCGCCGCCATCGTTCTTGTACAGGCCCGTCTTGCCGCTGATGCTGGCGACCTGGTGGCCCGTGATGCCGCCGCCCTTGACCTGGCCGACGCTGAGCGCCACCTGGCTCGATGCCAGCACGCCGCAGCCCAGCTGTGTGTTCCAGCCGTTGGCGGTGGGGGCGCCACTGACGCGCGCACTGGCCAGGAAGGATTCCCACTCGCATTCGCCCTTGCCCAGCACGCCGGCGTCTTCGCTAACCAGCGGGCGCCCGGCGTGGGCGCTGTTGGCCAGCAGGGCCAGTGCGGCAGCGGCGAGGAAGTGCCGATCCGAGGTCATGCCAACTCCAGTTTGTTGTGGGAAGGCAGGCACGATAGCCCAGGGCGGTACCTTAGACGCCCTGCGAGATCGGCCCCCCTGCTGCGCCGTGCAGAGTCGCCGCCGCCGGGCCGACCAGCCCCATGTCGGCACCGGCCAGCAAGGCGTCGATGTCGACCAAGCCCACGCTGTTCCCGGCCAGGTTGGCCACGCCGGTGATGAACGGCGCGGCACACCCCGGCTGCCCCGGCGCAGCTTCGTACTGAGCGTGGGCCGCAAGCTCCTGCACCTCGGACACCGAATCCACCATCACCCCGATGGCCCGGCCACGCACCTTCAGCACCACCAACACGGTGGCGGTGGTGCATTCAGCAACATGGCCGCGCAGCTTCAGGCACAGGTCGACGATCGGCACGATCACCCCGCGCAGGTTGAGCACCCCCTTGATGCCCGGTGGCGCGTTGGCAATGGGTGCCGGTGGCTCGTAGGAGCGCAGCTCTTGCACGCAGTCCACGTCGATACCGAACTGCGCGCCGCCGACGCAACAGCGCAGGTATTCGGTGGCCGGGTGCGGGCTGTCCGCGCCGGCCTGCGGGGCGGTGGAACTGGCGGCGCAAAGCGTCTGCATGGCGGTTCCTGGTGGCGCGGGTGATCCTGGGAGCCTGTCGGGCTTGGGGAGCGTCGGCTGCAAATCGGCCGCAGCGGTCCATTTTTCGCCAGCTTCTTGACCCATAGCTGGGCTATGGGGCTGCGAATCCGGCAAAAACTGTCCTCGCTGGGGCCAATTTTCGCTTTCGACGCCCCAAGCCCGACAGGCTCCT
>JANOXU010000194.1:0-11435 GCA_031418595.1 Burkholderiales bacterium | reverse complement strand
AGGAGCCTGTCGGGCTTTGGGTCGGGCCCGCGCCGAGGTGAGTTGCCGTGCCAGGCTAGGCGCCAGCGAGGCGTGTGGCGGGGCCACACAACGAGCTGGCAACGACGCCTGGCATGGCAAATCACCTCGGCCCTTCGGGTTGGGCCTGTAAAGGGGCTGATCCGTCGCAAGCAAAGCCACGCTGTGCCAACCGGCACAGCTGCGTCTTGCGCCTAGGCTGAGCCCCTTTGCAGGCCCAACGCGGACCCGACCCAAAGCCCGACAGGCTCCTAGACCGAGCCCGGACACAAACAGTCCTGTGGACTGTTTGTGCCTGGCGAGGGCCAGGGCCTGCGCGCCCTGGAGGAGCAACGCCGCCAGCGTGCCGCAGCGCGGCTCAATCGGGTGCGTAGCGCGATCACCCAAGAGGTGACCTTGGTCGTGGGTAAACAACTCAATGAGCATGCGATGTTGCCTGCGGAGGTAAGCGGTCAACTGCTGTTTCTAGGTTCAGTTCATGGGCACACGCCAGCGGCGTGCATGCACGCGCGCCACTTGACACGCGAACGGGCTGATCGATGCGGCCAAGTGTGCCCAGGACCCCCCGGCACCGAGCGCCCGAACAAGGGCTTGAAACCTGGCTTTTTGCCGCTGGAGCGCCGCGCCCCGGCCACCCGGCGCTCAAGCCGGGGCGCTGCCTGGCCGATACGCCAGGGGACACCCCTTGCGCCCCCGATGACGAATGCACACGCTTTCAATGACTCGCAAGCCGGCCAGCTCGACGCAGCTGAGCTGACGCGGGCGCGCATCGTCATTGCCGATGACGAGCCGCTCAACGCCGCGGCGCTCGAGGAATTTCTTCACGCCACCGGCTACAGCCAGGTGCTGGTGCTGACCGGCGCCGAGCTGACCCTGGATCGCCTGCGCGAGGCCGAGCCCGACCTGGTGTTCATTGAACTGGCGATGTTCGAGCCCAGCGCTTTGGATCTGCTGGTCGGGATCCGCGCTGACCGCGCCTTGCGCCATTTGCCGGTGATGGCCCTGGCCAGCGATGACAGCCGCCTGGCCCGCTTGCAGGCGCTGGAAAACGGCGCCAACGACGTGCTGTGCAAACCGATCGACCCGGCGGAGCTGCGCGCGCGACTGCGCAACACCCTGGCTTCAAAGGCGCACAACGACCGCCTGGCACTGACCGACGCCACCACCGGCCTGCCCAACCGGGAGAGCGTGGCCCTGCGGCTCGACTGGGCGCTGCGCCATTCGCGCCGCTACGACAGCGTGGGGGCGGTGCTGAAGATCGGTTTTGACCGCATCCGCCAGGTCAACGACGCGCTGGGCCCGACGCTGGGCAGCGAGCTGCTGCGCAGCGTGGCGCAGCGCCTGCAGTCCACCCTGCGCGAGACCGATGTGCTGGGCCGTTCGCAAGCCGGCGGCGGCGGCAGCGCCATGTTGGCGCGCGGCGATGGTGACGAATTCACCGTGCTGCTGCCGGTGCTGGAGCTGCCCGACCACGCCGCCCTGGTGGCCCAGCGCGTCATCGACCTGATGGCCAAACCGTTCATGGTGGGGGGCTACGAAATCTTCGTCACCTGCCGCGTGGGCATCGCCGTGTTCCCCACCGACAGCCTGGACCGCGACACCGTGCTGCGCCAGGCCGCGGTGGCCATGCGCCACAGCGCGCAAGGGCGCGAAGCCGGCGCCAACACGCTGCACTTTTATTCGAAGGAACTCAACGCCCGCTCGGTGCACCGGCTGGGCCTGGAGCGCGAACTGCGCCAGGCACTGGATCTGAACCAGTTGGTGCTGCACTACCAACCCAAGGTTGACGTTGCCAGCGGGCGCATTGGCGGCGCCGAAGCGTTGCTGCGCTGGCAGCACCCGCAGCGTGGCCTGGTGGGGCCAGATGAATTCATTGGCGTGGCCGAAGAGGCCGGGCTGATCGGAACCATCGGTGACTGGGTGTTGCGCCACGCCCTGCACCAGCTGGGCGCCTGGCGCCGAGCGGGGCTGAGCTTGCCTCACATCGCCGTGAACGTGTCGAGCCTGCAGTTCCAGCGCCGCGACCTGGCCACCGATGTCTGCGACGCGCTGATCGACGCCTGTGTACCCGGCTCCAGCCTGTGCCTGGAGCTGACCGAATCGGCGATTCTTGAAAGCGGCGGCAACGTCACTGACACGCTGCAAACCATTAAACGCATGGGCGTGCAATTGGCGCTCGATGACTTCGGCACCGGCTACAGCTCGCTGAGCTACTTGCACCGATTCCCGCTGGACGAGCTGAAGATCGACCGCTCCTTCCTGGCCAACTGCGACACCGGCGGGGCCAGCAGCACGCTCACCGCGGCGATCATCGCCATGGGACACCGGCTGGGCCTGCGCGTGGTGGCCGAAGGCGTGGAAACGCCCGGGCAATTGGCCTTCGTGCGCGCCGAGGGCTGCGACCAATACCAGGGCTACCTGTTCTCGCGGCCGTTGCCGGCGGGTGATTTCGCGCGCCTGATCGCACCGCATGCCAGCACCGCAAGCTGGCACGCCCCAACGCAGCTGGACGAAGCGCTCGTTTGATGCAGCCGCGCCTTGCTGGTGTCGTTCAGGCCCAGGGCAACATGGCTGTGAGCAGCAGCAGCTTTTCGAATTCGGGCTCGAACCGGTCGATGATGTCTTGCGGGTGCGGGCACAACTTTTCGTCGGTGATCAAGCCGAACTGCACGCCGCCGCCATAGGAAAGAATCGACACGCCCATGCCGATGTCGCCCGACGCCGGCACCCAGAACATGGTCTGGCGCAGCGTGGCGCCGCAGAACTTCAGCGGCACGGCCGGGCCGGGCACGTTGGTCATCACCGCCGTGGCCTTCTTGGCGAACAGCCCAAGAATCACGTCTTGCACCGGCTTGATCATCAGGCCCGCCACCGACAGCACGGCAAAAGCCAGCAAGGGTTGATAGCTGTCCTTCAACTCCTGCATGCGTGCGCGCACGGCAAAGGTGCGGGCAATCGGGTTCTCAATGCCGATGGGCAGCGTGAGCGGCGCCAGGCCGAAGCGGTTGCCCAGCTTCCAGGCCTGTTCCAGCGGGCGCAAATTCACCGGCACCATGGCGCGGATTTCGGCGCCGCTGGGGTCGTCACCCTGGTCGCGCAAATACTGGCCGATGGCGCCGGCCACGCAACCCAGCAGCACATCGTTGATCGAACAACCCAGGCCCTTGCCCACGGCCTTCACATCATCGAGCGGCATGGGTTCACTCCAGGCCACCACCTTCTTGCCGCTGGGCTTGCCTTTCAGGCGGGTGGGCGAGTCGTCAGCCATCAAGGCCAGCGCGGCCACGTCGCCGATCACGCGGGCGCCGACCTTGGCCATGTCCATGGAGCCCAGCAAACTCGATTGCGGGTTGGCCAGCGCGGCCATCGACTTGCCCAGGCCGCTGCCGTACATGCCGATGGCCTTGCTGGCCAGTTCGGTGAGCGGCTTGACGATGGCGTCAGTCAACCAATCGGGTTCGCTGTCTTCAGCGGCATCCCGCGCCGGCGCGCGCGGCTTGCGTTTGGGCGGGTCGTTGCCGCCATCGGTGATCGACAGCATCACCGAGATGAGCGAAATGCCGTCGCCGATGCAATGGTGGATGCGGGCAATGAGCGCGCTGCCGCCTTCGTAGTCTTCGATCACATGGAACTGCCACAGCGGGTGGGCAAAGTCCAGCGCCGTGGTTGCCAGTTCGCCGGCACGCGCTTGCAGCGCCTGGCGCGGCGTCTGGCCGCGCTTGCGATGCAGCCTTTCAGTCACCACGTGGCGCTGCACATCGAACGCAGCGTCGTGCACCCAATGCGCGCCCATCGCGTCTTGCACCACCTTTTGCGTGAAGCGCGGGTACTTCAGCAGCTTGTCTTCGATGCGTGCCACGACATCGGCATAAGCCACGCGCGGCGTGAGCAGCCACACGCCCACGATCATCATCAGGTTAACGTCGTTGTCCATGCGCAGCCAGGCATGATCGACACGCGACATGCGCTCGGTGGCTTCGGGCATCGGTTTCTCCTGGGTTGCGGGCGGGCCAACGATGCTGGCTAAGATGGCGCTTGCCTATTCAGACTTTCCAGACATTCACACCAGGCATTCACACTAGGAGCAAGACCATGGCCGACTTGAAAGCCACGTTCGACAAAGCCGTGCTTGAGAGCAAGCAGTTGCCCGAAAAGCCCGACAACATGACCCTGCTGAAGATCTACGCCCTGTACAAGCAGGCCACTGAAGGCGACGCCCAAGGCAAGCGCCCCGGCTTCACCGACATGGTGGGCCGCGCCAAGTTCGACGCCTGGGCGGCGGTGGCGGGCAAGAGCACGGCGGATGCGCAGCAGGAATATGTCGACTTGATCGAGTCGTTGAAGTAGGGGACTGGCGTCGAACTTGATACTATGCACGGGCCGCGTTAATATTCCGCCGTGGCCATCAAAAGCTTCAAGTGCAAGGACACCAGGGCCCTGTTTGAAGGTCGCCGTGTACGTCGCTGGGTCAACATTGAGCGCCCGGCACTGCGCAAGCTGGCCCAACTGGACTGGTCTGCCGTTCTCGATGACTTGAAGGTCCCGCCAGGAAACAGCCTGGAGGCGTTAAAGAACGATCGCAAGGGCCAGCACAGTATTCGCATCAATGGGCAATGGCGGCTTTGCTTCGTCTGGACGCACGATGGCGCCACTGACGTAGAGATCGTCGACTATCACTGAAGGAGAGTTGGAATGCGCACAGTCCGCCCCGTCTCGCCGGGCGAGATGCTCGAAGAAGAATTCTTGAAGCCTCTCGGTCTCACGAAGTACCGCTTGGCCAAGGACATCGGTGTCCCGCCGCAACGTATTGGAGACATCGTTGCGGGCAAGCGAGCCGTCACCGCAGACACCGACCTGCGTCTGTGCCGCTACTTCGGCCTCAGTGACGGATGGTGGTTGCGAGGGCAAGCCAGCTACGACACCGCACTGGCGAGGGAATCCATGCAGGAAGCGCTTGCACGCATCCCTCGCTGTTCTTTGCTCGGCGCGTAGCCACCGAAGGCGACGCCCACGGCAAGCGGCCCGGCTTCACCGACATGGTGGGCCGCGCCAAGTTCGACGCCTGGGCGGCGCTGAAGGGCAAGAGCACGGCGGATGCGCAGCAGGAATATGTCGACTTGATCGAGTCGTTGCAGTCGGGCGCAGTCGCCTTGCCGCGCTACGCGCGCTCGGCCTCGGGCGGCTCCACATCCGCCCACAGTGCTTCGCCGCTGACCTGCCCGTTCACACTGGCCAGCAGCACATCGGCCCCGGCTTCATACGGGTGCAGCACCCACAAGCCATCAAGGCCTTTGCGATAGAGATCGCAACGCCGGCTGTCCAGGTCCACCAACAGGTATTCCTGCAAGCTGGGCAGTTGGCGGTAGGCAGAGAACTTCTCGCCGCGGTCGTAGGCGGCGGTGGAAGGCGAGAGCACTTCCACCACCAGCAGCGCCTGTGATTTGATGCGCGGCTGGGCGGCGTCTTGTGCGCTACAGGTGACCATCACGTCGGGATAGAAGTAGCAATTGGCGGCTTCCACACGCAGCTTCACGTCGTTGACGTAGATGCGGCAGGGCGTGCCATGCAGATGGGCGCGCAGCGCGAGCGCAAGATTCAGCACCACCGTGGCGTGCCTGTCTTCCACCCCCGCCATGGCGAAGACTTCGCCGCGATAGAACTCGTGCTTGATGGTCTGGGTGGCGTCCCAGGCCAGGAACGCTTCGGCAGTGAACGGTGCATTGGCGAGGGCGTGTCCCATGGTGCTTGCATCCTGATGCGTGGTGCGCGCCAGTGTAGGGGCGCGGGCCACGGCTCAGCCAATCTCCGTGCCGCGGGTTCAGCCCTTCTTCTTCGCCGCCACCTTCTTCGCCGCCGCGTTGCCCTTGCTCAACTGCGCCTCCAGCTCTTTCTGAATCTCGCCTTCGATCGTCTTGGCAAAGGCGCCGAGCAGGAAGCCGAGCTTGGCTTGCAGGTCGAAGTGATTGGCGGTGACGACGAGCTGGCCGGTCACGCCCGCGCGGGTGAATTCCACCGTGTCGCTGGTGTCGCTTTCCAGCACCGAGCATTCCATGCTGAAGCGCTTTCCCACTTCTTCGGCCCAGGCCCACGCCACCTTGCGTGCGCCCTTCAGGCCCAGCTTGTGTTCGCGGTGGATGTGGATGTCGGCCATGGCGGGATCCTTATTGGGGTTGGAGGGGGGGGTGGAGGGCATTCAGTTGCGCCTGCCGCTGCGCCTTCGGCAAGGCGGCAAGCTGTTTGACATCAGCATAGAAGCGGGTGAAATCGGCGCCCGAGCGTTCAAAGAGTTTCTCAAAGGCACCCACCGAATCGTCATACGCGCCTTGCACGCCCAGGGCGGCATTGTTGGCGCGTTCCACCCAGCCGTCGTAGCCCTTGAAGCCGCCCCAGCGGCCGACCTTGAGGGCTTCGACCTCGGCGCGCAGTTGGGCCATCACCGCGGCTTTGCCGGCGCGTTTTTCGGCGTCGCCGGCGGCGCTTTTGTACAGCGCATCAAGCCGCGCGCGGGTGCGGCGGGTGAGTTCGCGGAAGTCGCGCCGGCGCTCATCGAGCGCGGCGTACTCGGCGCGTGCGGCCGCACTGCCCTGCGTGGCCAGCCAGCGTGCGCCGCCGATGCGTTCCACCGCGGTGGCGAAGGATTCGTTGAACTGGGTGTCGTCAGCGGCGTAGGCCACCTGGTGGGCCAGCTCGTGAAAGATCATGCGCGCCAGTTCGCCTTCGGGCCAGTGGATGAAGGTGCTGAGCAACGGGTCGCCGCCGGCCCAGTTCAACCAGCCCAGGGTGGAATAGGCGGGCACGCCGTAGACGCTGGTTTCCAGGCCTTCGGCTTTGAGTTGCGCGGCCAAGCCTTCAGCTTCTTTTTGATCGAAGTAGCCGCGGTAGCCCACGCAGCCCATCACCGGGAAGCACCAGGTCTTCAGCGTGAGCGACAGCTCGGGCGTGGCCACCACGTTCCAGACCACGGCGCTGCGTTTCAGGTCGGCATAGGCGCGGTAGCTGGTGTTGTCGGGCAGCTTGAGTTCGGCCACGGCGTAGTCGCGCATGCGCTGTGAAAGGGCCAGGCGTTCGCGCAACGCGGCTGGCGTCTTCTCCTCGGCCAGCCAGTCTTTCACCGGCCGCGCCTGGTGCATCAATTCAAGGTGCCCGCTGGCTGACTGTGCGTAGTAGCCCAGTGCGCAGCCGCTGCCCAGGCACAGCGCGGCGGTGGCGGCCAGGGCCGCGCCGATCAAACCCAGTCCGGCCATGAGCAGCCGCCTCACGCTGGGCCGAAGGCCGCGGGTGCGGCGCGCACCTCAACCAGGCAGTCGTAAAAGGCCGGGGCGGCGCCGATGTCGGTAAGCCGCTGGTGCGTGAGTTCATTCACGTTGGTGCCGCCCACGCCGTCTTTGCGCCACCACACGCCCAGGCCATTCACCACGCCGCGCCGGGCACGGCCGTTCACGGCGCACTTGCACAGGTAGTGACCTCGATCGTTAAACACCTCAATCGCCTGGCCATCCATCAGGCCGCGCGCCGCGGCGTCTTGGGCATGCATTTCCAGCAGCGGCTCGCCTTCCACCGCGCGCAAGCTCTTCACATTCACGAAGCTGGAATTGAGGAAGTGGCGCGCGGGTGGCGAGATGAAGGCCAGCGGATAGATCTGCGCCAGTTGCGGGCTGGACAGCTCGCTCTCATAGTTGGGAATGTGGTTGGCCACGCCCAGGCCAGGTGGATTCGCCTGGGCGCGCCCGTCGGGCGTGGGGAAGCCACCCTCGGCAAAGGGCGCCTCGGCGATGTCGAGCTTGACCCAACCGCGTTCGCGCAACGCATCGAAGCTGATGGACGACGCCTTGTAGGCCGAGCGCGCGAGCGTCTCGTCGTCATCACGGAAGCAAGGCTCGGTGTAGCCCATGCGCGCAGCCAGCTCACGAAAAATCTGCGTATTGGCCTTGGCCTGGCCCAGCGGCGCAATGGCGGGTTCGTTCAGCAGCACATCGGTGTGGCCGTACGAGAAGTGAACGTCAAGATGCTCCAGCTGCGTGGTGGCGGGCAGCACCACATCGGCATGGTCGGCGGTGTCGGTGAGGAAGTGCTCCAGCACCACGGTGAACAGGTCTTCGCGCGCGAAGCCGGCCACCACCGCGCGGCTTTGCGGCGCCACGGCCACGGGGTTGCTGTTGTAGACGATCAAGGCTTCGATGCGCGGGCCGAACTCGGCTGACGACTCGCGCTGAAGATCATCACCAATCGTCACCATGTTCAGCGTGCGCGGGTTGCGCCCCGCCAGCAAGTCGGGGCGCTGCAACTGCGGGTTCTGGTGCGGCGCAAACCAGCCCGACGCCGACAGCAGCAGCCCCCCCGCGCGGTGCCGCCAGGCCCCAACCAGGCAGGGCAGCATGGCGATCAAGCGCACCGCACTGCCGCCGCCGTGCACGCGCTGCATGCCGTAGTTCAGGCGAATGGCGGCGGGCTGGGTGCTGGCGTAGTCATGCGCCAGTTGCTGGATGGATTCAACGGTTAATCCGCACAGCGCAGCGGCGCGTTCCACCGGCCATTGCAGCGCGCGCTCGCGCAGTTCGGGCCAGCCTTGGACATGGCGCTCGATGTAGTCATGATCCAGCGCATCGGTGCGGATCAACTCGTTCATCAGCGCCAGCGCCAGCGCGGCATCGGTGCCCGGCAGCAAGGCCAGGTGTTCGTGGCATTTCTCTGCGGTTTCAGTGCGCCGAGGGTCGATGCAAATCAGCTTGGCGCGGGCGCGCTTGGCGGCTTGCGCATGGGCCCAGAAGTGCAAATTTGACGTGATGGAGTTGCTGCCCCAGATGATGATCAGGCGGCTTTCAACGAAGTGCTCGACATGCATGCCCACCTTGGCGCCGTAGGTGGCGGCCAGGGCTTCGCCGCCCGCCATGGAACAGATGCTGCGGTGCAGCCGCGACGCGCCCAGCTTGTTGAAGAAACGCCCCGCCATGCCCTCGCCCTGCACCAGGCCCATGGTGCCGGCGTAGCTGTAGGGCACGATGGCCTGCGGGTCGCGCGCGGCAATGGCCTTGAGCTTGATGGCGATCAGATCTAACGCTTCATTCCAGCTAATGGGCTTGAACTGCCCGCGGCCCTTGGGGCCGGTGCGCAGCAGCGGCGTGAGCACGCGATCCGGGTGGTAGCTGCGCTCGGTGTAGCGCGAGACCTTGGTACACAGCACGCCGGCGGTGTGCGGGTGCTCGGGGTCGCCCGCCACCTTGATGGCCACACCGTCTTGCACGGTGATGCGCAGCGCGCAGGTGTCGGGGCAGTCGTGCGGGCAGGCGCCGCGCACGGTCTTGACGGAGGGCATTGCGGTCATCGAAAGATGATGGCACAGCGCGTTTTCCCGGTCACGCCCGCGACGTGGCGGCAGGCTATGCGCGGGTAAGATGAATCTTTGCCCAGGAGGCCCGCATGAAGCTGATCGACTCCATCGTCACCGACGCCGCCAGCATTGCCACCCTGCGCCGCGACATCCATGCCCACCCCGAGCTGTGCTTTCAAGAGCAGCGCACGGCCGACGTGGTGGCCCAGGCGCTCACCAGTTGGGGCATTCCCATCCACCGCGGCCTGGGCAAGACCGGGGTGGTGGGCATCATCAAGAACGGCAGCTCCACGCGCGCCGTGGGCCTGCGCGCCGACATGGACGCCTTGCCCATCACCGAGCGCAACCAGTTCGCGCACGCCAGCACCTACGCCGGCAAGATGCACGCCTGCGGCCACGACGGCCACACCGCCATGCTGCTGGGTGCGGCCAAGCACCTGGCCAAGCACCGCAACTTTGATGGCACGGTGTACCTTGTCTTCCAGCCCGCCGAAGAAGGCGGCGGCGGCGCGCGGGAGATGATGAAAGACGGGCTGTTCGAGCAGTTCCCGATGGAAGCCATCTTCGGCGCGCATAACTGGCCGGGCATGCTGGTGGGCCAGTTCGCGCTGCGCGAAGGGCCGGTGATGGCCAGCAGCAATGAGTTCAAGATCACCGTGCGCGGCAAGGGGGCGCATGCCGCACTGCCGCACAACGGCATCGACCCGGTGCCCGTGGCCTGCCAGATGGTGCAGGCGTTCCAGACCATCGTCACGCGCAACAAGAAGCCGATTGAAACGGCGGTTATATCGGTGACCATGATCCATGCCGGCGAGGCCACCAACGTGATCCCCGACACCTGCGAGCTGCAAGGCACGGTGCGCACCTTCACCACCGAGGTGCTCGACCTGGTGGAGCGGCGCATGAAGGCCATTGCCGAATCTACCTGCGCCGCGTTCGAAGCCACGTGCGAATTCGAGTTCGTGCGCAACTACCCGCCCACCGTGAACCACGCGGCGGAAACCGAATTTGCCCGCGGCGCCCTGGCCGATGTGGTGGGCACGGCCAACGTGCTCGACTTCGAACCCACCATGGGCGCCGAAGACTTCAGCTACTTTTTGCAAGGCAAGCCGGGTTGCTACTTCCTCATCGGCAATGGCGACGGTGCCCACCGCCAGGGCGGCCACGGCATGGGGCCGTGCATGCTGCACAACCCCAGCTACGACTTCAACGACGACCTCATTCCCCTGGGCGCCAGCGCGTGGGTGCACATGGTGGAGAAGTGGTTGGCCACGGCGCGCTGAACAGGCAAGGCGGCCTACCCGCGGCGTGCGGTGCTTAATGCGCCGCGATGATCTTCGACAAAAAGTCTCTGGTGCGCTCGTTCTTCGGGTGCGCGAAGAATTCGTCGGGCGTGTTCTGCTCGACGATCTGGCCCTGGTCCATGAAGATCACCCGGTTGGCGACTGCCTTGGCAAAACCCATCTCATGGGTGACGCACAGCATGGTGATACCGCCTTCGGCCAGCTCGATCATCACGTCGAGCACTTCCTTGATCATCTCGGGGTCGAGCGCCGACGTGGGCTCGTCGAACAGCATGATCTTGGGCGTCAGGCACAGCGCGCGGGCGATCGCCACGCGCTGCTGCTGGCCGCCCGACAGTTGCAGCGGGTACTTGCCCGCCTGCTCGGCGATGCGCACTCGGTTGAGCTGGATCATGGCGCGCTCGTCGGCCTCTTTCTTGGGCATCTTGCCCACCCACATCGGCGCCAGCGTCAGGTTCTCCAGCACGGTGAGGTGGGGGAAGAGGTTGAACTGCTGGAACACCATGCCGACCTGTTTGCGGATCGCCTCGATGGCTTTGACGTCATCGCTGAGCTCGACACCGTCCACCCGCAGCGTGCCTTGCTGGTGTTCCTCCAGCCGGTTGATGCAGCGGATCAGCGTGGACTTGCCCGAGCCTGACGGACCGCAGATGACGATGCGCTCACCCTTGGCCACCGACAAATCAATGTCGCGCAGCACATGGAAATTGTTGCCGTACCACTTGTTGACCTTGTCGAAGGTGATGATGGCTTCAGTCATGGTTTGCTTTTCTTTCGACGGTCAG